>JAIPKB010000200.1 GCA_021733795.1 Akkermansiaceae bacterium
GATCAAGCGATCGAATTGCGCCCGCTGCCAGACCAAGACCGCCCGGCGGATTTCTCCGGCGCGGTCGGTCGCTTCGAATTTGATGGCATGGAGATCCCCACTCAATGGCGCACCGGAGAACCCCAGCGGGTCGCCCTGCGGATCAAGGGCAAGGGCAATTTCGCGGTCATGAATGCCCCGGCGCTCGCCCCGGAACCACTGTGGAAAATCTATCCGGGACAGGACCAGTTCACCCCCGGCGACCAGGCTTCATTCTCCGGCAGCAAGATCTTCCAATACAACGCGCTGCCCCGCCAGGCCGGCAGCCATCAGGCTGGGTTTTCCCTATCCTACTTCGATCCGGAACTCGCCCGATACCAAACCATCAAGTCACCCACCCGGACGATCACCGTGGAGGGATCCGATCTCCCACCGGAGGAAGCCAAAACCACGGCGAGCCCCACACCCGACCCCGCGCCTCCCCCTGCACCTGCGGACACCCCCGCCCCGCCGCACCACACGGCAGGCAACCCGCACCCGCTGCTGCCCCTAACCGAACAACCGGCGTTCCCATGGTGGCTGGCCGCTGCCAGCGCGCTGTTTCTGGCAGGACCGCTGAGCGCGACCTATCAAAAACTCCGGACCAATCCGGAACGCCTAGCCCGCGCCGCTGCCGCGCGCGCCACCAACCGGGCCATCCGCCAAGCCAAACATTGCGCCGCATCATCCAACATCACCGGTTTCTTCGAAGCCGCGCGGCTCGCGCTGCAACACCAGCTCGCTAGGAAATGGCGGCAGACACCACAAGCCATCACCCTGGCCGATGTCCAATTGCGCCTGCCCGCCGACTCCCCGGTCACCGCGTTCTTCCGCGAGGCGGACCGCATCAGCTACGGCACTGCCACCACTCCCGAGTCGCTTCCCGCCTGGCAGGAGCTGCTGATGACAGCCCTGTATTCCCTCTCCTCCCCCACCGCGTCATGAGCCAGCTTTCCCGCCAATGGCTCATCGCCTGCTGCCTGCTCGCCTTCGCCCGGGCCGCCCCCACCTCCTTTGAGGACGCCAACCAACTCGCCCGCTCCGGCGACCACGCCGCGGCAATCACCGCCTATCAGACCATCCTCGCCCAAAACGGACCCAGCCCCGGCCTGCTTTACAACCTCGGCAACAGTTATCTGGCCACCGGCGACCACGGCCGCGCGATCCTCGCCTACGAACGCGCCCGCCTCCTCACCCCCCGCGATCCAGACTTGCTGACAAACCTCGCACTCGCCCGCAAGGCGGCGAAGATCACCAACCCCACCCCAGCCACCCACCCGCTCGCTGCGGCGCTCCATTTCCTCTCCCGCCGCGAATGGGCGGGCCTGTTGGTGGGCATGGCCTTCCTGCTGGCCGCTTGTTCCCTCGGCCTCACTCTAACCACCCGTAGGCTTCGAAGGCTGCGCCCGTGGTGTTATGCCGCCGCCACCGTCGCCGTTCTCCTCATCGCCGGTTCCGCCTACGCCCTTCACCAGCGCCGGGCGGAAAGCCGCCTGGCCGTGGTCATCGGCACTCAGGGCGACCTCCGGCTTTCCCCTTTCGCCCAGGCGGAAGTCATCACCCATTGCGAACCCGGCACCCTTGTGTTGTTAGAACAGCAGCGCGACGGCTACCACTACATCCAGCTCCCGGACACCGACATCCACGGCTGGTTGGCCGCTCCCAATCTCGAGCCGATCATCCCCCGGCAAGAATGAACGCGTTCGCACGGGCGCGTTCATTCTGAACGCTGGGTCAGGCGGACATTCTGTCTGCGGGCGTTCCCTTTCCCCCGCCCGCCCGACAGCCTGTCGGCCTCACATAGCCGGCAGCATGCCGACGCTCCGGGCCAAACCAAAACAACCGCTCCGGCGGAAACCGGAGCGGTTGGTGATTGGATCCCGCAGCGGTTGGGAAACCGCCGGCGGTGCTTACTTCTTCGCGGCGCGCTTCTCCTCGATCGCGGCCTGGGCGGCGGCGAGGCGGGCGACCGGGACGCGATACGGCGAGCAACTCACGTAGGCGAGGCCCAGCTTGTGACAGAACTTGACGGAGTCCGGATCGCCGCCGTGTTCGCCGCAGATGCCGAGCTTGATGGCCGGGCGGGTCTTGCGGCCCTTGGCCACGGCGATTTCCATGAGCTGGCCGACGCCGGTGGTGTCGAGCGTGGCGAAGGGGTTCTTCTTGAAGATATCGGCCTCGGTGTAGGGCATGAGGAAGGCACCCATGTCATCGCGGCTGATGCCGAGCGCGGTCTGGGTGAGGTCGTTGGTGCCGAAGCTGAAGAACTCGGCGTTGTGGGCGATCTCGTCGGCGGTGAGGGCACCGCGGGGGACCTCAATCATGGTGCCAACTTGATAGTCGAGCTTGATTTTCTGTTCCGTCATCACCTCCTTGGCGACGCGATGGACGATCTCGGCCTGCAGGTCGAATTCCCGCTTGAAGCCGACGAGCGGGATCATCACCTCGGGTTTGACCTTGATCTTCTGCTTGGCCACGGTGGCGGCGGCTTCGAAGATGGCGCGGGCCTGCATCTCGGTGATTTCCGGGTAGGCGATCCCGAGGCGGCAGCCACGGTGACCGAGCATCGGGTTGAATTCATGCAGGGCCTCCACGCGCTGCTCGATGACGCGCGGCTTGATGCCGAGTTTTTTCGCGAGATCCGCCTGCTGCTTTTTGGTATGGGGCAGGAACTCGTGGAGCGGCGGGTCGAGCAGGCGGATGGTGGCGGGCAGGCCCTTGAGCGCCTTGAAGATGCCGGTGAAATCCTCACGCTGATAAGGAAGCAACTTGGCCAGCGCCGCGCGGCGGTCGGCTTCCGTGGTGGCCAGGATCATCTCCCGCATGGAGTCGATGCGGTCGCCCTCGAAGAACATGTGCTCGGTGCGGGTGAGGCCGATGCCGACGGCACCGAACGCGATCGCATTCTGGGTTTGTTCCGGGTCGTCGGCATTGGTGCGGACCTGGAGCTTGGCCGCCTTGTCACACCATTGCATGAGCTGGAGGAAATTCTTGTATTTCTCCGTCCGCTGGGCGGCTTTGTCGCCATGCAACAGGCCGGTCACGATTTCGGATGGCGCGGTCTTGAGCTTGCCGCCATAAACGACGCCTGAAGTGCCGTCGATCGAGAGGAAGTCCCCTTCCTTGAACTTCTCACCGGAAATGGTGACGGTTTTCTTGGTGTAGTCGATCAACACGCCGCTGGCACCGCAGATGCAGACCTTGCCCATCTGGCGGGCGACGAGGGCGGCGTGTGACGAGACCCCGCCTTTGGCGGTAAGGATCCCTTCCGAGGCGATCATGCCGCGAAGGTCTTCCGGCGACGTCTCATTGCGCACGAGCAGGACCTGTTCGCCCTTTTCGGCGGCGGCGGCGGCGGGGTCGGCATTGAGATAGATTTTGCCGGAGGCGGCTCCGGGGCCGGCGGGAAGTCCCTTGGCCAGGGCCTTGGCCTTTTTCACGTCGGCCAGGTCGAAGATCGGGGCGAGGAGTTGGTCGAGCTGGTCGGCCGGGTTACGCAAGATGGCGGTTTCCCAGTTGATGAGCTTTTCCTTGACCATATCCATGGAGAACTTGAGCGCGGCGGCGGCGGTGCGCTTGCCGTTGCGGGTCTGCAGCATGAACAGCTTGCCTTCCTGAATGGTGAACTCCACGTCCTGCACATCCTTGAAGTGCTTCTCAAGGGTGGCGCGGACCCTGAGCAGCTCGGCATAGGATTTGGGCATCTGCTTCTTGAGCTTGATCACCGGCTCCGGCGTGCGGACACCGGCGACGACGTCCTCGCCCTGCGCGTTGAGCAGGAACTCACCATAAAACTCGTTCGCGCCGTTGGCCGGGTTGCGGGTGAAGGCGACGCCGGAACCGGAGGTCTTGCCGGTGTTGCCATAAACCATGGCCTGCACGTTGACGGCGGTGCCCCACTCGGCGGGAATGTTGTATTTGCGGCGATACACGATCGCGCGGTCGTTCATCCAGGAACCGAACACGGCACCCGAGGCACCCATCAGCTGCTCCCAGGGATCGCTGGGGAAGGTATGACCGGTGCGCTCCTTGACGAGCGCCTTGAAGAGTCTCACCAGCTCCCGATTGTCGGCGGCGGTGAGGTCGCTATCGAGGATGTCCTTGCTGTATTTCGCGTGTTTGTAGTCTTCGATGACGATTTCAAACGGCTCGTGGTCCTCGCCCTCGCGCTTTTGCAGACCGAGCACCACGTCGCCATACATCTGGATGAACCGGCGGTAGCAGTCCCAGGCGAAGCGCTCGTTCTTGGTGGCGGCGGCCAATGCCTGGACGGTGTCGTCATTGAGCCCCAGGTTGAGGATGGTGTCCATCATGCCGGGCATCGAATCGCGGGCACCGGAACGGACGGCAACGAGCAGCGGCATCCCGCTGGCGTCGCCAAACTTGCAACCCATGATCTTCTCCATGTTCACGATACCGGCCTTGACCTGGGCGTCCAACACGGCAGGGTAGGTCTGCTTGTGGTCGTAGAAGTAGGTGCAGACCTCGGTGGTGATGGTGAACCCGGGAGGCACGGGCAGCTTGATCCGGGTCATCTCGGCAAGGTTGGCACCCTTGCCGCCGAGCAGGGGTTTCATCGAGCCGTTGCCGTCGGCTTTGCCGTCGCCCCAGGTGTAAACATATTTGTGGCCCTTGGGGGCGGCGGTCGTCTTCTTGGCGGCGCGTTTGACGGTTTTGGGAGCGCTTTTCTTGGCAGTGGTTTTGACTGCCGGTTTCTTGGTTGCCATCGTATTGATCGGTAGGTGTCTGATTGTAACAGGGAATGCCGACCCATGGGAAAAGGCCCGCTACGGATCGGCGCGGGGCCGTGAGGCTAGCGAACAAAACGGGTCTGTCAATCCGGCAGTCGCAAAAATCATGGATTTTTTTCCGGCTGCCACCAAGCGGGAGCGTCTCCTGAATTTTCCTCCCCACAAGGTTGCAGGACAGACGGGAATCGATTAGCGTGCCGCTTCCTATCCGCCATGAAGCTCCTGACCACCTGTCTGCTTGCCGCCGCCTTGCCGTGGATCCCTCCTCCGGCGGAGGCGGCGCGCCCCTACATCAACGACAAGCAGGCCCCAGAAAACCGCAAGGATCTGGAAGCCATCCAGACCGCCCTCACCAGCGTGCTCGATCAAGCCCGCGCCGCCACAGTCTGCATCGATCTGGGCCAGGGCAGCGGCAGCGGGGTGATCGTCTCCGAGGATGGCCTGGTCCTCACCGCCGCCCACGTCGCCACCGGCGTCAACAAGGATCTCGAAGTCATCCTCGAAGACGGTCGCAGACTCAAAGCCGTCTCGCTGGGAGTGGTGGCCGACTGCGACGCCGCCATGATTCAGATCTCCGCCAAGGAAAAATTTCCCTTTGTCACCGTTGACCGGGAGGACTCCACCCGGCTCGGCGACTGGGTATTCTCGCTGGGTCACTCCGGTGGATTCGACAAGGAGCGCGGCTCGGTGGTCCGCCTCGGCCGGCTGGTCCGGCTGGCGGAAACCACGGTGCAATCCGACTGCACCCTCATCGGTGGCGATTCCGGCGGCCCGCTGTTCGACCTCCAAGGCAGGCTCATCGGCATCCATTCACGGGTGGGCCAGCAGCTCCAGATGAACATGCACGTCCCGATGTCCGTGTACGTTCAAAACTGGGACAGCATGCTCAAGTCCGAGTTCGTCGGCGAGGGGCCCTTCGCCCAGAAACCCGAAAAGGGCAAGGGCTTCCTGGGCCTCGCCAGCGAAAAACACCCGGACGGCGGCATCAAAGTCACCAAGGTCGGCAAGGACACCCCGGCCGAACAAGCCGGCCTCAAAGAGGGCGACATCCTCCTCAAACTCAACGGCACCGCCCTCGAAACCCGCGCCCAACTTCAGGATCTTCTCAAGGAAATGGCTGCCGGGGACCCCCTCGAATTCCATGCCACCCGCGATGGCAAACCCAAGACCTTCAAATTCAAACTCGGTGCACGCTAAACTTCCCATCCCCGCCCTAGTCATCGCCCTGACTCTGCCAACCGCAGTCGGGGCACAAACCTTGGAAAGCAATTTCCGCACCACCGGTCCCGGTGTGGTCGCCGCCTTCGAACCGCAACGCATGGTCCTCCAAACGTCCAGCGCCGTCATTTACGACGGCCGCAAGGAGGCCATCTACGGCGTGGTGGTCTCCCCACAGGGCGATATCCTGACCAAGGCCAGCGAGCTCCAGAACATCAAGAAACTCGCGATCACCGTGGACCGGAAGAAATTCACCGAGGTCACGATCGTCGCCATCGACCCCACTTGGGACGTGGCCCACTTGAAGGTGGTCGCCACCGATCTGGTCCCCGTCGTTTACGCCCCCACCAGCGCCGTGCCCCAGGGCACCTGGGTGGTGGCCAATGGTGCCACCAGCCTCACCCGCCGCCGGGCGCTCGCCGGCATCGTCAGCGCCAAAATCCGCGAAGTCCCCCCAGCCGGCGGAGCCATCCTCGGAGTGACCCTGAAACAGGACCCGAAAGAAGGCGACTCCCCACTCGAACTCGTGGAAGTTCAGGAAAAAAGCGGTTCTGAGGAGGCCGGCCTGCAAGCGGGCGATGTGATCACCGCCATCAATGACCAGCCGGTCAAAACCCGCGAGGACATCGCCAAAGCCCTCAAGGACGCCAAGGCCGGAGCACGGATCCAGGTCACCTACCGCCGTAAAGGCAAATCCACCACCGTCGAGGTCCGCCTCATGGCACGCGAACAAATGGCCGACCAATTGAGCCGCAACGATCAGATGAGCGGTGAATTTTCGAAACGCCGCAGCGGATTCCCCCGGATTCTCCAGCACGACATCCTCGGTGCCAGTTCCGTCGTCGGTGGCCCATTGCTCGATCTCGATGGCCGCTGCCTGGGAATGAACATCGCCCGCGCCACCCGCGCCGAGAGCTTCGCCATCCCCGTGGAGGACCTCAAGACCATCGCCACACGAATGCTCGCCGACGCCAAAAACAACGCGGCCCAGGAAAAACCGGCGACCCCGGTCAGCCCCGAGGGAGATTCCACCGAAAACCCGGAACGGAAAACCTATCCGATCGACTGACCGCCGCCACCACCTCTCAATCGATCCCTACCTTTCAATTCCGGATCGGTGAAAATAGGTCCTCTATGTCCTATAGGACCTATCAGGATGGCCATCCTCCCCCTCCCGGCCAGTCGCTTTCCGCAAGCCGCCTATTTCGCCAACTCGCGGGCCACGATAATCAAGGTCTCGCGCACCCC
Organism: Akkermansiaceae bacterium; assembly: GCA_021733795.1. Taxonomy (GTDB): domain Bacteria; phylum Verrucomicrobiota; class Verrucomicrobiia; order Verrucomicrobiales; family Akkermansiaceae; genus Luteolibacter. Next base: position 7,236 of record JAIPKB010000200.1, read on the forward strand.
GGGAGCGAAGCCCCCATCGGTCTGTGCCGCCAGGATCACCTGCCCCTCGCGGATAAACTCCACCGGCGATGATCCACAGTAAATTCTCAGCCCGCCAGCTCCGAAACCCAATCCCGCCAATACCTGTTTGAGTCCGTCGAACGCTCCCATATGCACGACATCCACCCGGGCCACATGGCGGATTCCGGGCAACGCACGGACGCGCTGGAGGATTTCCTCATGGCTCATCTCACGGTCCACCCCGAAGATGGCCCGCAACTCGATCTGCCGAATGCTCGACGAATCCCCCTCCGCCTCCACCATTGGCGCGGAAGGCGGGGCAGGCATCGAGGCTGCAGGCGAGGCAGGCATCGAGGCCGTCGGGGCAGATGTGGATGGCACCACCGGCGCGGAGGCGAATGCCGCAGGCACTGGAGAATTCGGCTCAGACAGGGCAGATTGTGGCTGCGTCCACCCACCGAAGGATGACGACGCCTGATGCCCGGGATTGGCAAAACCCTGCGGTGGCTGGGCCACCACTCCGGCCAATGCAAACGGCGAAGCTGCCGGGGCTGGCTCATGCTGCGGAGCCGCCGCCGCCACCGGCTCAAAACCCAACGCTCCCGGCTCGTCTGCCAACTGAAACGGAGACTCCGTCTTCGGCCGCTTGTCTGGAAGCCTGGCCGGCTTACCCGGCTCCACCGGTGGCGTCCCATTGCCCTCGTCCACCACTGCGAACGGAGACCGCTCGACCGCCGCAAACGGGCTCTGCGCCCCCTCACCCTGCCCCACCGGTGCAGATGGACTCACCGGCTGCGAACCGGAAACGGCTTGAAAAATTCCCTGATTATTGCTCATGATCTTGTGTATGGAACGGTATTGGACGGTCGCTTCACGGGCAAAACCCCGCCAACCGGCGTAACGATACAACGAATCCGGCCCCCTGTCAACCTGGGAGTTTGACAACCTAACAACCCGAATCGTTCAATAACCCGCCGTTTCAGGATTGTTGGCCGCGTTCCAACAGCATCTTGAGCCGGCTTCTCATTCCCACCTTGGCCGCCGGTGACAACCGGTCAATGAACAACACCCCGTTGAGGTGATCGATCTCATGCTGCAACGCCCTCGCCAACAGCCCGTCGGTTTCCACCACCAGCACCGAGCCATCAAGCTGCGGCAGGGTGGCGACCACTTCAGCCGGCCGTTTCACCTCCGCCCGGAGGTCTTGGATACTCAGACAGCCCTCCGTCCCGAATTCCCGCGCTTCTCCAAACTCCAGCTTTGGATTGATGAACACCAGCGGCATCAGGGACTCCAGCGCCGCATCCTCGCCATTGACCCGCAGATAGGATACGCACTCCGGATCATGGGACACATCCACCACCGCCAGGCGGATCGCCTCCCCCACCTGCGGCGCGGCCAACCCCACCCCGTTGGCATCCACCATCGTCTCCAACATGTCGCCCACCAAGCAGATAAGATCGTCATCAATCGCAGTAACCTTGCGACAACGCTGGCGGAGAACGGGGTGACCATATTGAACAATCTCGAGAATCATGACGGAAGACCGGTTTTCTATCCCGCACCGGGACGCCGGTCAACCCCACAGATTGCGCCACAGATTGCGTCCGCATTTTCTTCACTATCGGACTTGGCGAATCCGGATTCGGCTGGCATACTCGCCATCATCTTCCCACCATGCGCATCCTCAGCCACCAAGATCCCGGATATGACCGGTTTGTCAGACACCTGAACCGCCGGGCCCTGCCGGAGCCCGGCGTGCGTGATCTCGTCGGCGAAATCATCGCCGAAGTCGCCGCCAAGGGCGATGCCGCACTGATCGCCTACACCCAGCGCTTCGACGGAGTCACCCTGCAACCCAAGCAACTCTTCGTCAGCGACGCCGAATTTGCCACCGCCGAAAAGGAAGTGGCCGCGACCACCCGCACCGCTATCCAGCGGACCTTGCGCAACATCCGCGCCTTCGCCAAACGAAGCCTGCGCAAGGATTGGTCCGCCCGCAACGCAGAAGGGGCCATCGTCGGCGAGCGTTTCACGCCGTTTGACCGGGTGGGCGTCTATGTCCCGGGCGGCAAGGCCCCGCTGGTTTCAACCGCGCTGATGACCGCCGGCTTCGCGTCGGCCGCCGGCGTCCCGGAAATCCTCGCCGCGACCCCCTGCGGGCCAGATGGCACGGTCAACCCGGCCCTGCTCCACGCGCTGCGCGCCGCCGGCGTCACCGAGGCCATCAAAATCGGCGGTGCCCAGGGCATCGCCGCCATGGCCATCGGCACCCGCACGATCCGCTCGGTGGACCGGATTTTCGGCCCGGGCAACCGCTTTGTGGTGGAGGCCAAACGCCAGTTGGTCGGCGCGGTTTCGATCGACCTGCTGCCGGGGCCCAGTGAGATCCTGATCCTCGCCGACCGCACGGGTAACCCGGACTTCATCGCTGCGGACCTGCTTGCCCAGGCGGAGCACGGCGGTGACAGCGTGGTCGGTTTCGCGACCGATTCAAAAGTCCTACTCGGCAAGGTCCGGGCCAGCATCGCGCGCCAACTCCCGCTCTTGTCCCGCGCCAAAATCATCCGCGAGGTACTCAAACGAGGCACCTTCCTGCTCCACCTCAAATCCTTCGCCCAGGGAGTGGAGATCGCCAATACCTTCGCCCCGGAGCATCTCTCGCTCATCACCGCCAACGAGGATCGCTGGCTGCCGCTCATCCGCACCGCCGGCGCGATCTATCTCGGCGGCTACTCGCCGGTCGCTGTCGGCGATTTCCTGGCAGGCCCCAGCCACACCCTGCCCACCGGCGGAGCCGGTCGATCGTTCTCCGGACTCCGGGCCGATCAATTTCAACGCCGCACCAGCGTCGTCAAACTGGATCGCAGTGCCGTCGCCCGCTCATTGTCAGTGGTGGCCGAGTTCGCGCGCATCGAGGGCCTTGACGCCCACGGTCGCTCCACTGCCATCCGCCTCGACCCTTGACCGCCGGCAAACAACATCGCAGCCGTGTCCGCTCCAGCAGCGTGGCCTTTGCCTGCCCCGCCTGCCAAACCCACATTGGTCCGGTGGAGCGCTGCCCCAACTGCCACTTCACCGGTTCGGACACGATGGCGATGTTCGCTGGCTCTCCTCCGGCCGTGGCACCGGTCAACGACCTCGCCGGTCTGTGGGACGAGGCCGCGCTCAAGACCATCGCCAAGGCCCGCAAGCGGGCAAGCGCCCGTTTTCCACAGTTTCGCTGGAGCCTCTGCAGCGTGAACCTCCCCCCGGAAACCAACCTGCGCCTCTACGGCTTCTGGATGCTCAATGTCAACCCGATCACCGAGGACGAGTCGGAAAACAACCGCCTTTGGACCGTACTCCTGCTCATCAACGCCGCCACCAACAAAGCCGCGGTCATCCCCGCCTACGCCGCCGAACCCTGGCTCGGCAGCGACCAATGGGACAAACTCCTCGCCGGCATGAGCCCGTCTTGGAAAAGCCGCGACTACGGCCGGGCGGCATCCGGTTTCATCCATTCCTCGGCCGGCCTGTTGGAGTCCTCCTGGCGGCAGGCGGCAGCCATCCAAAAGACCGCCCGTTCCGCGTCATGATCCAACCATCTCTCCGCCACCTGCTGGCCATCGCCATCCTCCTGGCCGCCCCCGGTTTGCTGGGTGCGGCTCCCGGCCGGGACACTTCGGAAACTCCGGCACAACATCCACCGGAGTCCTCCTTCGAGTTTGGAGATCGTCCGTCCAAGCCGGTCTTCGACCTCACCGGAACCCTGCCGACGGCCACCCTAACCGAAATTTCCGGCGAGCTGGATTCGATTCACCTCAATGATGGAATTGATCTCATTGTAGTGGTCCTCAAGGATCTCGGCGGAGCCCCGCCCGAGCATGTGGCGGGGCGCTTCGGGAAGGCCTGGTGCTCACCCCTCTTCCATTGCGTGGTCCTGCATGTTCCGGGCGACCCGAACGGCCCGTGGATCGTTCCTGGCGGCAAGTTACTCCGCCGTTTCTCTGCAGCGTCGGTGCGGGCCCAGGTTGCCGCCGCCTGCCACCGTGCCTCGCTCGAACCGAAGGAGGCCGAAAAAGTCAGAGCGGCGACCACCGA
>JAIPKB010000201.1 GCA_021733795.1 Akkermansiaceae bacterium
AGGTGTCGGAGAAATAATCGAACTTTGATACAGCAAGCGCTGCCTGAGGGAGATTGCCGGGCATTTGTGGCTCATTGGCAACGTGGACAATAAGGTCCACGCTCCTTATTGTTCATTGACGAGCGGGCGCGATTTCCAGGGCGTTCCACTGGCGGGCGGGTTGTGACCAACGCGGCCACGGTGTTCCCGGTGGCGGACGACAGGCTGGAATCCCATCCTGCACTCCATTCCGCCACCGGATGGTGTGAGCCGTCACCCATCCGTTCGCGGCAAGGGCGCGCCGCACCACAGCCGCGGGCGGCCGCGGCGCTCCCCATCCCTATCAATACCGCCCCGGACCGCGGTCCACGTCGAGGCGGAACGGCTGGCCTCTGAGACGGGCGCTGCGGGGGCGGTCGATGACCTGCTGGTCCAGTTCCTGCGGGATATCGATGAGCGAGTGCCGCGGGAACATCGAAATGCGGCCCAGACAACCGTCGGGCAAGCCGGCTTCGCGATAGAGCATGCCGACAATCTCCTTGGGCATGATGCCGTGGGTTTTGCCCAACGACAGGAACATGCTGGCCATGCCCGGGGATGAGTCCCGGGCGGCTCCGCGCTCGAACTTGGGACCCGGCCCGCCTTCGCGCGGTGGTCCATCGTGCGGTGGGCGGTCGCGTTCGAACTTGGGTCCCTTGCGGGGCTTGCCGCCTTCGCGGGGGTTCCGGCGTTCGGGTTCGCGGTCCTCCGCGATCATCGAACCTTCCCGGCCGCTGGCTTCACGCAGCAGGGTGACCAGCGCCCCGGCGATGTCGGTGGGGGTATGGCCGGTTTCCAACAAACGGTCGATATTGTCCTGATAGGCATCGAATTTCCCGGATTCCAGGCGTTCGCGCAGGGAGTCGAAAATCAGGTCGGCGCGGCGGCCTTCCACTTGTTCCTGGGATGGGATCCGCTCGCGGCGGATGACCGAGCGGGTGTAGCGTTCGATCGACTGCATCCGGTAGATGTCGCGGCCGAAGACGAAGCTCACCGCGCGGCCGGAGCGCCCGGCGCGGCCGGTGCGGCCGATGCGGTGGACGTAGTCCTCCGGGTCGGCGGGCAGGTCGTAGTTGAAGACGATATCGATTTCTTCGACGTCCAATCCGCGGGCGGCGACGTCGGTGGCGATCAGCAGCTCGACGGACCCCTCGCGGAACCGTTTGAGCACGCGCTCGCGCATCATCTGGGTCATGTCGCCGTGGAGGCGGTCGGCGGCGTAGCCGCGGTTGACAAGGTCCTCGGTGCATTCATCGACCGAGCGTTTGGTGTTGCAAAACACCAGCGCCAGCCGCGGCGGGCTCATATCGAGGATGCGGGAGAGCACCTCGACCTTCGAGCGCTGGCGCACCTCAAAATACGACTGTTCCACGGTTGAAACGGTGCGGGCTTTCTGCTGGACCTCGATCACCTCCGGGCTGCGGCCAAACCGCTGGATCAGGCGGGAGACGCCCGGGTTCATGGTGGCGGAGAAAAACAAGGTCTGGCGCTCGGCGGGCAGCGCGGCGAGCATCTCGTCCATTTCATCGCGGAATCCCATGTCGAGCATGCGGTCGGCCTCATCGAGGATGGCCATCTTGATATGGGAGGGGTCGAAACTGCCGCGGCGGAGGTGGTCCAGCAGACGTCCGGGGGTGCCGACGATCAACTGGACCCCGGTGTGTAGTGCGCGAAGCTGGCGGTCCATCGGCGCACCCCCGTAAACCGGGGTGGCGTGGAGGCCGGGCAGTTGGGAACCCAGCCGGTGCACTTCTTCACAGACCTGCACCGCGAGTTCGCGGGTGGGGCAGAGAATCAGCACCTGCGGATGCTTGTTGTCGAGGTCGAGCAGCGAGAGCGCGGGCAGCACAAAGGCGGCGGTTTTGCCGGATCCGGTCTCGGACAGGCCGACGATGTCCGTCCCCTTGAGCGCGGTGGGGATGCTCATCGCCTGGATCGGTGACGGTCGTTCGTAACCAAGTTTTTCGATGGCGGCGAGCAGCGGCGCTGACAGGCCCAATTCTGAGAAGGGAGGAGTTTCCATGAGGGAGTGGTTGATGCGGTGGGGGGCGTGTTCGGACGGGCACTAACAGAGCTTCACCGGCACTAGACGGGCGGAATCAACGCCGGATTAGGCCAGTTGGCAAGCCTCGATCCGCATTTTCCGGGAAATACCCGTCGTTTCTTCGGCTGGGAAGGGCAAACGGACGTCACTTTCAGCCTCCACTGAACAATCCGCCTTCCTCCGGGCGTAGAACCCGTATGTTCAAACACCATCTCATGCTTGGTTTGGCTGCCACCGGGCTGGTTGCCGCCGGGAACCTGGCGGATCCGCCGCATCCGCGGCTGTGGTTTCCCACCACTGCGGAGGCGGCATTCCGGCAGAGTCTCGCCAGCGATCCACTTCAGGCGAAGCTCCAGGCGGCCGCTCTCGGCGAGGCGGACCGGGTGTTGCAGGCCCGGACCTGCCGCTATGAAATCCCGGATGGCAAACGCCTGCTCGGGGAATCCCGCCGGGCGATCCACAATGTGATGTTTTCCGCCTGGGCCTGGCGCACCGGCGGTGGTGAAGAGCACCGGCTCCGCACCCTCGCCGAACTCGACGCGGCCTGCGCGCTCAAGAATTGGAATCCTCCGCATTTCCTCGATACCGCGGAAATGGCGACCGCCGTGGCCATCGGTTACGACTGGCTCTACCCGACCCTGACCGCCGCCCAGCGCGCCACCTACGAGCGGGCGATCATCGACAAGGCGCTCAAACCGGCCAAGGAGGTTTACGATAAAGGCGGTTGGTGGTCGCGGCCCGGCAACAACTGGTCCCAGGTCTGCGGATCCGGCATCGCGCTGGCGGCGGCGGCGGTGGCCGGTCACGATGAGGGGCTCGCCGAAGGTTTGTTCGCCAGCGGCCTGCGGCTGGTCGAACAATGCGGGAGATTCTATCAACCCGATGGCATGTATCCGGAGGGCCCCGGTTACTGGCAGTATGGCACCGGTTACCACGTCGGCCTGCTCGCGGCCTGCGGACCGCTGGGCCGGACCACCGCGACCGCGCCGGAACTCAAGCTGGCCGGCGATTCCATCATGCACCTCACCAGCCCCACCCGGCAGACCTACAACTTCGCTGACGGTGGCAGCAGCCGGGCCGTCCCCTCCTCCGCCCAATGTTGGTTGGCCGGACACTATCATGCGGCCGAGCAGGTGGCGTTCGTCCGCGGGGTGTTGGAGCGGGTGGCGGCGGATGATCCGAAAGCTCTGGCCAAGGACCGGTTCTTCCCGCTGGCGGTGTTGTGGCTTCCACCGCCTGCCAAAGCGGCTCCGGTGCTGAGCAAGGCGGCGGTGTTCAGCGGCGAGCAGCCGATGGCCCTGTTCCGGACCGGTTGGCAGCCCAATGCCGCGTATTTCGCGATCAAGGGCGGCACCCCGGCCGCCAGCCACGGGCACATGGACGTGGGGTCCTTTGTGTACGATGCCCATGGCCGCCGCTGGCTCCACGAGCTGGGGGCGGAGAACTATAACCTGCCAGGATATTTCGGCGGCAAACGCTGGACCTACTATCGCCTGCAGAACCGCTCGCACAACACGCTGGAAATCGGCGGCCAGTTGCAGAACCCGAAATCCAAGCCCTGTCCGCTCACCGCCTCCACCCTCACCGGCAACCCGCTGCGGGCGGCGTTCGACCTCAGCGGGGCCTACGCCGATTCCGCCGCCAAGGTCACCCGCACGGCGGATTTCGACCCCGCCACCGGGGTGGTGGTCATCGAGGATGTGATCGAGCAACCCACCGGCGAGGTCGTCTGGCGGGCCTTCACGGATGCCGCCGTGACGATCCAGGACGGGGTGGTGAAGTTGACCCGCGGCAAGGACTCGATCACCCTGCGCCAGCTCGCCGGCGGTGGCACCTGGAACGTGGCGGATGCCAGCCCGCCCACCGCCGCGGAAAACCCGAACAAGGGATTCCGGGCGCTTGTGCTAACCGTTCCAACGGCGGCGGAAACGCGCCTGAAAGTGGAAATCCGGCCGTGACGGACGAGAGATCAGGGCATGCGCGGATATCGATGGCTTGGGGTGGCGGGACTGCTGTTGGCGACCTTTGCGGTGGCGGCAGCCGGGGATGATTCGTGGGTGCGCGCGTTGTGGCCGGCGGCGGTGGCCATGGGCGCGATCCTGCTGCTCAAGGACGCGGCGGCCGGTCTGGCCTGCGGCGTGGCGGCGGCCGCGTTGTTGCTCACTGGCGGCCACCCGTGGCCTGCCCTGAGGGTCACCCTGGTGGATTATTTGTTCCCGGCCCTGCAGGGTCCGTGGCGGATCGGTGCCGTGGGTTTTACCCTGGTGCTCGGTTCGTTTGCCGGGATCCTGGAACGCTCCGGCGGGTTTGAAACCCTCCTCCAACGATGGCTCTCCCGCGGCGGCGGCGGAGCGCGAAGTTTGTTAGCCGGCACCTGGCTGGTGGGAATGCTGTGTTTTTTCGACGGCCTCGCCAGCAGCCTGTTGGCCGGCCGGATCGCCCGGCCGCTGGCGGACCGCACCGGAGTGTCCCGGGAACGGCTGGCCTGGGTGGTGGACTCGACCGGTTCGCCGGTGGCCTGCGTGGCATTCATCTCGACGTGGATCGCCACCCAACTGAGCCTGATCGAACAAGGGCTGGCCGGTGCCTCGTTCCCCGTGGAACCCTACGCGATGTTTTTCCAGTCCATTCCGGCCAACCCCTACTGCCTGCTCACCCTGCTGCTGGTACCGCTGGCCATCTACTGGAACTACCAACCACGGGCCATGCGCCGGTTTGCGGCGGTGGCCACGGAGCCGGAACCGGAATTTCCCGGCGAGCCGCGGAAAACGCCGCCGCCATGGGTGGTGCTGGTCCCGCTGGCGGTGCTGGTGCTAGGGATCATCGGCGGTTTCCCGCTGTTGGCCACGGAGCCCGTGAATATCCTGTCCCTTGAGGGCTGGCGCAGCGCCTTCAGCGGCGACGCCGGACCCTACGCGCTGGTGTTTGGCAGTCTGGTGGGATGGCTCGCAGCGATGGTTTGCTTCCCGGCAAAACGGCGGCGCGAGGCTCGCGAGGCGGCCCTCCATGGTGCGGGTTCGCTGCTGCCCGCGCTGGTGGTGCTGGTGTTGGCGTGGACTCTGGGCGGCATGTTCGGGGCACTCGGCACCACCCGCCACATCGCGGACCTGCTGGCGGCCGGCTCCCAGTTGGCCTGGCTGCCGGTGATGGTGTTCCTCATCGGTGGGGCCATGGCATTCACCACCGGCTCCTCCTGGGGCACGATGGGTTTGCTGATGCCGCTCGCCCTGCCTGCCGCACTCGCCGCCGCCCACGCCGCCGGTGCTCCCCCTGAGGTCGCCCGCAGCCTTTGTGCCATGGTTATCGGCGCGGTGTTCGGCGGAGCCACCCTCGGCGACCATTGCAGCCCGTTTTCCGATACCACCATCGTTTCGGCGCTCGCCAGCGGCTGCCAGACGATCGACCACGTCACCTCACAACTGCCCATGGCCGGCATGGCCGCCGCCGCCAGCTGCTCCGCCTACGCGCTGATGGCCGTCGGCTCACCACCTGCAATCGCCACCCTCACCGCAGCAGTCATGCTCGCCATCGCGGTCCGATGGCTGGCTCGCCGCGCCCCAAAACCGCTGGTCGGCGCTTGAGAATCCGCCCAAGCCCCGCCTCCGGGACGGTCGCTGCAATCGCATGATATTTACATCGTAACTGGTTCCGCGCCGGATGTCGGACTTTCGTTAAAATCTTTCTGTTTGACCGGTTGACAAGCTCCACGCCATTCACCAAGCTCTTTTGCACGCCGCGAGGGCGAGTACCCTTCGCTGTTCTCCGCAAAACCCCATCAGGATTCCCAACACTGTGTTCTCCAACGAAGATTATCTCGCAGATTTGCTCGCCGAGGCCGGCTTGGTGAGCGCCGATCAAATTTCCCGCGCCCGCCAGATGATGTCCGGCCGGGAAACCCTCATCGAAAACCTTCTCGCCAATACCAACCTCTCCCAGGAGGACGTCGCCCAGACGCTGGCCACCAATGCCAGCGTCTCCTTCGTCAAACTCGCCGATTTCACCTACGACCTCACCATCACCGAGACGGTTACCGACGATGTCGCCAAGCGCTTCCACGTCATCCCGGTTCAGGATGACGGACTCTATCTCACCGTCGCCGTCGCCGACCCGCTCGACTTCGAGATGCTCGATAGCCTGCCCCACGTGATCGGCCGGGAAATCAACCTCGTTTGCGCCACTCCACACGACATCTCCACCCACCTGAGTCAAATCTACGGAGTCGATGAAAAAGCCACCGACGAATCCGGCCTCATCATCACCACCGGCGATGCCGAAGCCGGTTCCGACGGCGATGACGCACCCATCATCCGGCTGGTGTTCCAAATGCTCACCGAAGCCTTCCGCCTCCGGGCTTCGGACATCCACATCGAGCCGCTCGAAACCACCGTCCGCATCCGCTACCGGCTCGACGGCAAACTCGTCGCCGTCGATAGCCACCCGAAAAAACTCCTGCCCGCCGTCATCGCCCGTCTCAAGGTGATGAGCGGCACCATGTCCATTGCCGAAAAACGTCTCCCCCAGGACGGCCGCATCCAGTTGAAAATGGGCGAAAAGGAAGTGGATCTCCGGGTCTCTTCCGTCCCCTCCAACCACGGCGAATCGATCGTCATGCGTATCCTCGACAAGACCGCCCTCCTCCTCGGCCTGCCCGAGTTGGGCTTCTTCTCGGACGACCAGCAGACCTTCGAACAACTGCTCGGCTTGCCCGACGGCATCCTGCTGGTCACCGGCCCCACCGGCTCGGGTAAAACCACCACCCTCTACGCCTGCCTCAACGTCATCAACCGCCCGGACCGCAAAATCATCACCGTGGAGGATCCCGTCGAATACGAGCTCCCGGGGATCAACCAGGTCATGGTCAAGGCGGACATCGGCATGACCTTCGCCGCCGCCCTCCGCGCCATGCTGCGCCAGGCTCCCAATATCATCATGATCGGGGAAATCCGCGATGCGGAAACCGCCAACATCGCCATCAACGCCTCCCTCACCGGTCACTTGGTGTTCTCCACCCTCCACACTAACGACGCTCCCTCCGCCGTCGCCCGGCTGGCCGATATCGGCGTCAAACCCTTCCTCATCGCCTCTGCCGTCCGCGCCATCCTGGCCCAGCGCCTCGTCCGCAAGCTCTGCCCGCTCTGCAAGGGACCCGCCGACCTCTCCGACAAGGAAATGCGCGCGCTCTCCCTCGATGCCGCCCGCATCGCCGATGCCACCATCTTCAGCGCCGTCGGCTGCGAAAAATGCCGGGGCAACGGCTACCGCGGCCGAATGGGTATCTTCGAGATGTTCCTCGTTGACGATGAAGTCCGCGGCATGATCAACACCGGCCTCACCACCACCCAACTCCGCCGCCGCGCCCGCGAACTCGGCATGCGCACCCTCCGCGAGGACGGCATCCGCAAAGTCCTCGCCGGCCTCACCGCCGGCTCCGAAGTCGTTCACGCCACCATGTCCGACGCGGACTGACCGATTTCGAATTGCGAATTTCAAATTTTAGATTTCAAATCCCATGGACCACAACCAGCTCGTCGAACTCTTCCAGTCCCGCGGACTCATTGATCGTTCGCTCGCCCAGGACATCCTTTCGGAAATCGAACACAGCGGCAAGGAAGTCGCCGAGATCCTCGCCGATTTCCAAGTCGTCACTTCCCGTGACGACGTCTGGCCCATCGTCGCCTCCGAGCTCGGCACCGAAGTGGTGGACATCCGCAACTGGACCCCGCCCGAAGCCCTGCTCGACCTGGTCCCCGCCGGCACCGCCCGCCTCCACGGCGCGCTCCCCGTCAAATTCGATGAAACCGGGCTTTACGTCGTTCTAGTCGATCCTCTCAACCCGCAAACCCCCGAGGACCTCCGCTTCGCCCTCGGTCGCGAAATCCACGTTCTCGTCGCCCCGGACTACCTGGTGGAGATGAAAATCAACGACTGCTACGGCGGCGAGGGCAAGGCGATGGAGGACATCCTCGCCACCCTCCAAATGGGTGGCGATACCCAGGCCCAGATCGATATCGAAGCCGAGGCCAACTCGGCCCCCATCATCCGCTACGTCGATTTGGTCCTTTATCAAGCGATCAAGGAAAAGGCCTCGGATATCCACTTCGAACCCTTCGAAAAGGACTTCAAGATCCGCTACCGGGTCGATGGCGCACTCTACGAAATGGCCCCGCCGCCGGTCCATCTCGCGCTCCCCGTGATCTCCCGCGTCAAGGTCATGGCCAACATGAACATCGCCGAACGCCGGCTCCCCCAGGACGGCCGCATCGTCAAGCAAGTCGGCGAAAAAATGGTGGACATGCGGGTCTCCACCCTGCCCACCCACCACGGCGAGTCCGTCGTGCTCCGCGTCCTCGACCGCGGTTCGGTCAATCTCTCCCTCGAAAACCTCGGCCTGCCGGATGATATCTACGGCTACATCACCGATACCATCGAGAAACCCAACGGCATCTTCATCGTCACCGGCCCCACCGGTGCCGGTAAAACCACCACTCTCTACGCCGCCCTGCGCCGGATCAATACCATCGACTCCAAGCTCCTCACCGCCGAGGACCCGGTCGAATACGATATCGACGGCATCATCCAGATCCCCATCAACGAAGGCATCGGCCTCGACTTCCCCCGGGTGCTGCGCGCCTTCCTCCGTCAGGACCCGGACCGCATCATGATCGGGGAAATGCGCGACAAGGAAACCGCCACCATCGCCATCCAGGCCGCCCTCACCGGGCACTTGGTGCTCTCCACCCTCCACACCAACGACTCCGCCGGTGCGGTCACCCGGCTGGTGGACATGGGCTGCGAACCCTTCCTCGTTTCCGCCTCCCTCGAAGGGGTCCTCGCCCAGCGCTTGGTCCGCACCATCTGCAAGGACTGCCTGACCCCCTACGAGCCCAACGAATCAATCCTCTCCCAGCTCGGCGTCTCCGCCCACGAACTCGGCGACAAACAGTTCTTCACCGGCGCCGGCTGCGATACCTGCGGTCAATCGGGCTACCGCGGCCGCCGCGGTCTCTACGAACTCCTCAACATCACCGATCCCATCCGCGAACTGATCACCGGCCGCGCCCCCACCGTGGTCATCAAACAAAAGGCGATGGAACTCGGCATGAACGCCCTCCGCGAGGACGGTCTGCGTAACATCTACCTCGGCACCACCACCATCGAGGAAGTCCTCAAATACACCTGATTTACCACCGCCCGCACTTTTCCCTAGCCATCCGCCGTATTCTACGCTCTATTGTCCGTGAAGAACCCTCAAAGTCTGCCCCACCCCCATCCCACCATGGCCAACTTCCAATACTCCGCGCTCGACTCAAAAGGCGAACAAACCACCGGTGTGGTTTCCGCTGCCTCCGAGGCCGAGGCCATTCAAAAACTTCGCACCCAGGGACTCTACCCCACCCAGATCGTCGAAGAAGGCAAGGGTAAGACAACCAAGGCAAAATCTCCGGTCAAAGCCAAAGCCAAGGGCGGCGGGAGTTCCAAGCTCAAGACCGGCGGCCGCATCAAGCCCAAGAGCCTGATGATCTTCACCCGCCAGCTCGCCACCCTCATCGACTCCGGTTTGCCGCTGCTCCGCAGCCTCAATGTGCTCGGTAAACAGGAACCCAACCCGGTCCTCCGCGATACCCTCACCGCCCTCGCCGACTCCGTCCAGTCCGGTGCCACCTTCTCCGAGTCGCTCGCCCAGCACCCGAAGATCTTCAACAAACTCTACGTCAACATGGTCAAGGCCGGTGAACTCGGCGGGGTGCTCGAAGTCGTCCTCAACCGGCTCGCGGAATACCAGGAAAAGGCCCAGAAACTCAAGAACAAGATCGTTTCCGCCATGGTCTATCCGGTGATCGTCATGCTGATCGCCGTCTCCATCCTCACCTTCCTCATGATCTTCATCGTCCCCAAGTTCGAGTCGATGTTTGAGGAAATGGGCAATGCCGAACTCCCCGCCATCTCCAAAATCGTCTTCGGCACGTCCAAGTTCTTCATCGATACCCCGCTCGGCGTCCCCAATGCGGTTTTCGTCTTCATCCTCTTCTTCGTCTTCGTGTTCCTCTTCAACCTCTGGGGCCGCACCAAGGGCGGTCGCAAGGCGATTGACACCATCAAACTCAAGCTTCCCGTCTTCGGCGACATCCAACGCAAGAGCGCCGTTTCCCGCTTCTCCCGCACTCTCGGTACCCTGGTCACCTCCGGCGTTCCCATCCTCCAAGCCCTCAATATCACCCGCGATACCGCCGGTAACGTGGTGATCTCCGGGGCCATCGAAAAAGTCCATGAGGCCGTCAAGGAAGGCGAATCCATCGTCACCCCGCTCCAAGCCTCCGGCGTCTTCCCCAACATGGTCATCTCCATGGTGGACGTCGGTGAGGAAACCGGCCAGCTCCCCGAGATGCTGCTCAAGGTCGCCGACGTTTACGACGATGAAGTCGATAACGCCGTCACCGCCCTCACCTCCATCCTCGAGCCGATCATGATCGTGGTCCTCGCCCTCGTCGTCGGTTCGGTCGTCTTCGCCCTCTTCCTCCCCCTCATCAAGGTCATCACCACCATGGGGGCATCCTGAGGTCCCGGCTCCCCGGCGTCCATGCGCGCCATTCACCACCACTCGTCCGCTCCCATGAAAATCCAGGCCATTCCGCGCTCTCGTCACGGCTTCACGCTGATCGAGATGCTCACTGTCATCACCATCATCGTCATCCTTGCCGGACTGGTGCTGGGAGGCTTCGGCTTCGTCAAGGAGAAGCAAAAACGTTCCAAGGCGGAAATCCAAGTGAAGCTCCTCGCCAATGCCTGTGAGGAGTTCAAGGCGGACAACGGCTTCTATCCCGGCATCAACGACAACACCACCGGCGATGGCAAAAACATGACCAAGGAACTCTACAGTGACCTCTACTGGGATTCCAACCGTGACGGCTCCGGCCCTAAGTCCGACTCCCGCCAGCACATCTACATCTCCGAGCTGGACCCTGAAAACAACAAACAGGGCTGGACCGATGGCCGTGGCCAAAACGTCCGCATCCTTGATCCTTGGAACAACGAATACCGCTATCGCAAGGGCAACAACGCCAATAACCCGGACTTCGACCTCTGGTCCGCCGGCCCCGATGGCAAAACCAACCCCGACAACCCCAAGGACAAGCAAAACCGCGACGACGTCAAAAACCTCTGACCTCCTCCGAGCTTCCGCCTTTCCGCCTTTCC
>JAIPKB010000202.1 GCA_021733795.1 Akkermansiaceae bacterium
CTTTGTGGGTTCCACGCTTTCATCGTACTTTGGGTCCGCTGTGGTCGTAGAATCCGGCGGATTGTTCCACAGCTACCAGGCGTCTGACGGTTTGTGACAGCCGGGTTTTGATTCGGTCTGGCCAGATCCAGCCCTCACCCCTTCGGGGCACGTTGCGTTCGCTTCTGTCTAAAAGCCCTGCAACCTTTCAGGCTTTGGGTTTCTGGTTGGTGAAGACGAGGGGTTGCGGTGGTTCGTCCCGGGTGTCCCCGGTAGGTTGTAGCGGATGTGGCGCAAGTTCGGGTTTACGCCACAAAAGTAGCTTTCGTCTTGATTACCCGACCCTTGCGCCAAAAAGAGAGTTTTTTATGGCGCAAACGGGTATCTTGCGCCATATTGGGCCATGCCAAAGAGGGTTTCCCAAGAAGAACTGAATCCGGTGCTCGCTGCGGTGGCGGGTTTCGAGACCGCAGCATCGCTGGACGAAATCACCCGGCGGCTGCCTGCCCCCATCCCACGCCGCACCTTGCAACGGCGACTGGTCGTCTTGCTGGAGCAGGGTCGGCTCGTGGCTCACGGCACCGGCAGCGGCCGACGCTACCGGGTTGCGGCGCAGACTGAGCCACTGGATCGGGAACCAGCCGCCGGGCCGGGGATTCCACTTTCGACGGCGGCGCGGGGGACCTGCTCCATCACCACCCAGCCGCTCATTGCCCGCAGACCAGTGGGCTACGATGCGGCGTTTGTCGGGGATTACAGCCCCAATGTTTCCGCCTACCTGCCGATGGGGCTTCGCAGCAAGCTGCTGTCGATGGGCCGGACGTCCGATGAATCGCTGCCCGCTGGGACCCATCTTCGCAAGGTCATGGACCGGCTGCTGATCGACCTGTCATGGAATTCAAGCCGCTTGGAGGGCAACACCTACTCATTGTTGGAAACCCAGCGGCTGCTGGAATTGGGGGAAAGCGCGGAGGGTAGGAAGGCGGAGGAAACCCAGATGTTGCTCAATCACAAGGCTGCCATCGAGTTGTTGGCACAGCAATCCGAAGAGGTGGGGTTTAATCGTTACACCGTTTGCAGCCTGCATGCCTTGTTGTCGGACAACCTGCTGCCGGACCCCGGTGCGGGCGGGCGCTTGCGCAGCCATGCGGTGGCCATCGGCCGCTCCGTGTTCCAACCGCTCGAGGTGCCCCAGCTCATCGAGGAGCGCTTCGAGGAAATCCTTACTAAGGCCACGGCGATTGGGGATCCTTTTGAGCAGGCGTTTTTCGTCATGGTGCATCTGCCCTATCTCCAACCCTTCGAGGATGTGAACAAACGAGTGTCCCGCCTGGCTGCCAACATTCCGCTGGTGAAGCACAACCTCAGCCCGCTGTCATTCGTGGATGTGCCTCAGGATGACTATCTTCACGCGATCCTGGGGGTTTATGAACTCAACCGGGTGGACTACCTGCGGGATGTCTACGTCTGGGCCTATGAACGATCCTGCGCCCGCTACTCCGCGATTCTCCAGTCCCTGGGAGAGCCGGATCCCTTCCGCCTGCGCCATCGTCTGCCACTGATGGAGATGGTTGGCGAGGTGGTGCGCGGCGGGATGGACAAAAAGGCGGCGGCGACCTTCATTGCCAGGCGCTCCGGTGAACTGGTTGCTACTGAGGAGCGCGCGCGGTTTGCGGCCATGGCGGAATCGGAGTTGTCGAGCCTGCACGAAGGGAATTTCGCGCGCTTCCGCCTGCGTCCGTCCGAATTCACAGCCTGGAAGGCCAAATGGAAATAGGGGCCCCTTCCTTTACTGAAATCGGCTGATGGTGTTCGGATCACACCTGCACCGGAGCCGCCCACGGACCCGGACCGCCACCCGTCAAACCGCCCGGACCGGAACGACGGGTTCACCTGTCGCCAGATTCACCTTGCGGCGGCTCCGGGGAGGTGCTAGAGGTTCCACCAGTAAATCGTGAGCCTGCACCGAATCAGGTGCCAACGCGAATCGACCAGGTCCCGCTGCCGGTTCAACGTCCGGCACCAATGCTACCTACCGGTGGAGGACCAAACCAAAGCGGTGATTCGGGCGGGACTGTAGGAGTCCCCTATCCTACTCGCTCACCTTGGTTTCCCCGCTCAAGAACCGTGCTCCCGCCACCTGCGCGACCTATCGGACAACCGCGAGGCATCAATCCGTATCCTGGGCAAAATGGCAGGGTTTCAAATGCCCAAGATGCGCCGGATTTCGGGCTGGGGCCATACGATCACAATTCGGCCAAACACGCCCCGAAAACACGATCAGAGCGTGGGCATTCACAGTTGACCAACGCGGCCACGCGCCCGGCGCGTTGTGACCAACGCGGCCACACGGCCCCGGTGCGTTGTGACCAACGCGGCCACTCGCCCGGCGCGTTGTGACCAACGCGGCCACATGGCCCCGGCGCGTTGTGACCAACGCGGCCACGGTGAAATGGCCGGGTGAGGGGTGGTTTTGCTTGCCAGGGGGAGCGGGATGGCATAGACTGGGATTTCATGTCCCAAACCACCCCCCAAGCCCGGCATCGCGGCAAACATGGATCCATCGTGCTCGCCTTGATCCTGGGATTGGCGGTGGGCTGCGGGCTCCAATGGCTGATTTATCAGGCGGGTGGTGAGAAACCCGGTTGGGTGGTCATGCTGCTGGATGCGTTCCGGTTTTTTGCCGACTTGTTCCTGCGGGTGCTGAAAATGATCATCGTGCCGCTGGTGGTGGGCAGCATCATCAGCGGGATCGCCGGGATGAGTTCGTTGGAGGGGTTTGCCCGGATGGGGTTGAAAACATGGGCCTACTATCTGATCGGCAGCCTCGTCGCGGTGGCGGTCGGGCTCGCGATGGTCAACCTGGTGCAACCGGGGATGAGCGGTGGGGTTCCCAATCCCACCCTGCGGGCGGCGATGGACGCGGCGCTGGTGAGCGATCAGGCGTCCCAGGTGGGGGAGGTGATGGAACGGGCGGAGGGTGGCGCGGGATCATTGCTGGATATCGTGAAACGGATGATTCCGACGAATGTGGTGGAGGCCTGCGCCAAGGGGGATTTGCTGGCGATCATCTTTTTCAGCATCTTGTTCGCGGTGGCCATGGCGCTGTTGCCGGGCGGTCCGCCGCCGGTGCTGAGGGATGGCTTCAATGAGCTGGTGGCCGTGATGACCCTGATCACCCATTGGATCATGAAGTTCACACCCATCGCGGTGTTCTGCCTGTTGGTGCCGGCGGTGGCAGAGGTGGGGGTGGGGGTGTTGCAGAACCTGCTGCCCTATTTGTTGACGGTGGTCGGGGCACTGGGGATATATACATTCGTGATCCTGCCGCTGGCGCTGAAGTTGTTAGGCAGGCGTTCGCCGTTGCAGCATATCCGGGAGATGAAGGATTCGCTGCTGATGGCCTTTTCCACCGCTTCGTCATCCGCCACCATTCCGGTGACGATGCGCTGTCTGCGGGAGAACGCGGGGGTTTCCGAGCGGGTGACGAGTTTTGTGATTCCGTTGGGTGCCACGGTGAACATGGACGGGACGGCGCTCTACGAATGCGTGGTGGTGGTGTTCGCCGCCCAGGTGTTCGGACTGGAGTTGAGTTTTTCTCAGCAGTGCGTGGTGGTGCTGTTGGCGCTGGTATCGAGCATCGGGGTGGCCGGGATCCCGGCGGCAAGCCTGGTGGCGATCATCATCATCATGGAGAACGCCGGGTTCTCGGATAGCATGGTCAAGGCTTCGCTGGCGCTGGTGCTGACCCTGGACCGTCCGCTCGATATGGCGCGCACTGCGGTCAATGTGTTCGGCGATACGGTGGGGACCGTGGTGATCGCCAAGTCGGAGGGGGAAACACTCAGCGAGTGACGGCATCCGGTTCAGCGGTCGCCCGGGCGGACCCGCAGGATGGTTTCCGCAGCGCGTCCGTGGTCGTCCAGCACGTGGAGCCGGTGATCGCCTGGCGGTGCCTGCCACGGCAGGTGGGCCGACGGCGCACATGCCCCCAGAAACGCCTCGCCATTGAACCAATAGAGCTGGTTGACGCCCGGCGTGGCCCGGGCCTTGAGCTGGACCTCGACGGTGGTGGAGGGTTCCTCGAGTTGATAGGTGCGGCCTTTTAAGGGCGAGGTGATCACCGGAGGCTGCCCGTGGTCCAGGCCTAACAGGGTGTCGGTGCCGTGCTCGGGGGCGGGCGGCGGGCGGCGCGGGAGCCCGGCCTTGCGGAAGAGTTCGAGGAGGTCCGGTGGCCAGAATTCGTGGATTTCCCGCCGCAGCCCGGGCCGGCCGTCGTCCTGGGCCACGCGCAGCCCGCTGGCCGGGTCCACCAGGATGGAGCGGTGGAGCTGGCAGTGGGAGATCGGCGAGACGCCGGGGATGAACCATCCGGTTAGCGTGTGGGTGCAATCCGGGCCGGGCAGGTCGCCGGAAACGGCGCAGAGGGAGACCTTGCCCACCGAGGGTGGTGCCGGGGTGGTTGTCAGCGGCAGCTTGAGCCGGCGAAATATATCAAATAACAAGGGTGCGGCACAGCGGCGGGCCACCAGCGCGTTGTTGGAGCGGCCATCGAAGTTGCCGAGCCAAACGACCACCACGTATTCGCCGCGGACGCCGACGGTCCACGCATCGCGAAACCCGTGGGAGGTGCCGGTTTTCCAGGCCACCGCCGGATCGGTGCGGGCGAAGGCGTATTCCGGACCCAGTTCGCCCGCACCACGGAGCATGTCGAGCGTCAGAAAGCGCGCTGCCGGGCCCAGCAGCGGTCGGGGACCGGAAAGGGTGGAGGCAGAATGGTCAGGCTCGTCACCAAGCGCATAGCGGAGGGGTCGGGCCACGCCGTCGGTCGCCAGGGCGGAGTAGAGCGTGGCGAGTTGGACCGGGGAAATCCCCAGCCCCCCGAGCGTCAGCGCCAGGCCGTAGTAATCGACGGGCTTGGTCAAGACCACGCCACCCCGTTTGAGAAGTCGATAGAGTCCGCCATCGCCCAGCCGGTTAGCGAGCGCTACGGCGGGAATGTTGCGGCTGCGGACCAAGGCGTCCCGGGCGTGGATCGGCCCCATGAACTCACGCTCGAAATTCTCCGGGTTGTAGTCGTTGAAGACGATCGGTCCGTCGATCAGCAGGGAGTGCGGATGAATGATTCCCTGGTCGAGCGCCAATCCGTAAACGAAGGGCTTGAGCGCGGATCCGGGCGAGCGCCGGGCACGCAGTCCGTCCACCATGCCGTGGATCGCGCGGTCCGCATACTCGGCGGAACCGGCGTAGGCGAGCACCTCCCGGGTGGGGGCGTGAACGAGGATGGCACAGGCATTGACGATGCCCGTTTCGCGGGTGCGCCGGAGATGGCTGGTGATGGCCTGCTCGAGCTCATGTTGGAAGGCGAGATCGAGGGTGGCGGAAACGGTGGGAGAGGGCGAGTCGTTGAGCAAGCGGCGGCACAGGTGCGGCGCCTCATGCGGCGGCGGACCTGGCGGTGTGAGGACGAACGAGGCGGCCAGCGGGTCAGCCCGCAGGCCGATCCGTTGTTCTAACAATCCAGCGAGTCGCGCCTGGGCGATGGCGATCCGTTGAGTGTCGCGGCCGCGTCCCGGATGGCGGGTGGCGGGACTTTGCGGGATCACCGAGAGCGCGATCGCCTCGCGTGGGGTGATCTCCGCAGGAGCCCGCCCGCACCACAACCACGCGGCGGCGGTGGCACCCTCCACATTGCCGCCGTAGGGAGCCAGGTTGAAATAAGCCTCCAGAATCTCGGTTTTCGAGTAGTGGCGCTCCAACTGGATGGCCCGGAAAATCTGGACGAGTTTGCCCATCGGATTACGGGTTTCTAGCCCCCAGCGCAAGCGCGCCACCTGCATGGTCAGGGTGGATGCGCCTCCTGCGTCACGCCCGGTCAGCGCCCCCCAGGTGGCCCGGATCAGGGCGATGGGATTGACTCCGGGGTGCTGATAAAACCATCGATCCTCCTTGATCAGGGTGGCTTGGGTCCAATCCGGACTGATTTCCGCCAGCGAACAACGCACCCGATAGCGGCCATCCGCAGCGGTCGAGAGATGCACCAGGGTCCCGTGCCGGTCCCGCACCACCCGCGACCAGGAAATCCCGGCCGGATAGAGCGTGGGTCGCGGCAGCAACAGCCAGCTGATCCCCAGCAGCACCACCACCGACCCCAGTGCCACGAGCGTGCGCCGACGCCGGGTTCGCCGGCGACTGGAGACAACGGAGCTAGGCGGGGTAGGGGACATGATCGGGGCTGCTGGGCTATACGCTGAACCTCACCGAATATTTCTCTCCTTTCGCCAGGAACTGCAAATTGATTTAGCTTACTGAAGTATCTAAACACACAATAGATGGTGTAAAAATACCACCAAAAGCACTACATCTAGTCTAAATGGATTTATCAGGTTGCATTCTCGAGGTGCTTTCATACTCTCTGGGTCGGCCCATTCCCTCTCGGGCAGAACCTCCAACCCCTCCTGTCAAACATGTATCTCAAAACACTCGAAATCCACGGCTTCAAGTCCTTCGCGGACAAGACCGTGCTTGAATTCGCCGAAGGCGTGACCGGCATCGTCGGACCGAATGGTTGCGGAAAATCCAACGTGGTCGATGCGATCCGCTGGGTGCTCGGCGAGACCTCGGCCAAGGCCTTGCGCGGCGGCGAAATGGCGGATGTCATTTTCAACGGCACCGAAAAGCGCAAGGCGCTCGGGATGGCGGAAGTCACCCTGACGATGGCCGATTGCGAGGACTCGCTCAAAGTGGACTTCAACGAAATGTCGATCACCCGCCGGGTGTTTCGGGACGGGCGCTCGGAATACCGGATCAACGGCACGCTGTGCCGGCTCAAGGACATCAACGATTTGTTCATGGACACCGGGATCGGACGCACTGCCTACTCGATCATGGCGCAGGGGCAGATCGACCAGATCCTCTCCTCCAGGCCCGAGGAGCGGCGTGCGGTGTTCGAAGAAGCCGCTGGCATCACCAAGTTCAAGAAGGAGAAAAAGGAAGCCCTGCGGAAACTCGAATACACCGAGGCCAACCTGCTCCGCGTGTCCGATGTGCTCGCCGAGCAGGAACGGCGGATGAATTCACTCAAACGGCAGGTGGCCAAGGCCCGTCGCTATCAGGCGCTGGCCGTGGATGTGAGGGTGCTCGATACCCACCTGAGCCACCGGCGTTACCTCCAGCTCACCGCCGAACGGGCGGAGTTGGCGGTTTCCATGCGGGGTCTGGAGGCCCGCGACAGCGAGTTGGAGCGGCAACTCCCCGCCAAGGAGGAGGCCGTGGCGGAGGCCCGCGCCGCCGCCCGCGCGTTCGAAGGCGAACTGGCCGAGTTGCGCCACCGGCTCAACGAACATCGCAACGCCCACAACTCCGCTGCCGGAAGGGCCGCCTTCAACGATGAACGGCGGGCCGAGCTGGAATCCCGCATCCGTCAAAACCACGAGGAAATCTTCACCACCCGGGAGAAACTCGCCCTGCAGGAATGCGAGGTCAACGCCGCCACCGAGGCGCTCGACCAACTCAACCGCCGGATTGCCGAACAGGAAATCCTCCTCGCCGAGCAGGAAACCCGCACCTGCACCACCCGCTCCGATCGCGAGGAACTCGAAGCAGGCCTGCGCGAAAACCGGGGCGAAGCCACCCGCTGCCAAACGCTCATCGCCACCATGCAGGCGAAAATCGAGAGCGCCCTCTCCCAACTCGAAGGCACCCGCGACCGCGCCCGCCAACTGGCCGACGAGGAAATCCGCCTCAATCTCGAACTCGAGGAGTTCCGCTCCGAACAGGCGAGAATCGCCGGGGAAGTGGATCATACCGCCTCCCAGTTGGCCGGCCTGGAAGAGGCGTTCCAGGGCGCCGAACGGGCCTATCAACACACCCGCGGCGATCTCGATGCGGCCCGCACCGCCGCCACCGCCGGCCACAAGCTGCTCGCCCAGCGCGCGGCCCGCCTCGATGCCGTTCGCCAGTTGGTGGAAAGCGGCGAGGGTTTCGCCAAAGGCACCCAGCAGGTGCTGGCCGGTCTCGACGACCCGGAGCGGTTCAAACCTGCTGTCCACGGGGCACTCGCCTCGTTCATCGAGGCGGAAAATTCCTGTGCCCGGGCGATCGAAACCGCTCTCGGCAGGCATCTGCAAACGGTCCTCGTGGCCAGCGAGGACCTCGCGGAGGCGGTGATCCAGCGGCTCACCGAGAAACACCTCGGTCTGGCCACCATTCTCCCGGAGAGCTTCGTCGGGCGTCCACGGGGCACTCAGATGGAGTCGCTGCCCGAAGGGGCCGTGGCCTGGGCACTGGACCGCGTCAAGTCCGACCCACGGATTGCCTCGGTCATCGGGCAGTTGCTCGAGCACACCCTCATTGTACCGGATCTAACGACCGCGCTGCTTCTCCGCTGCTCACTGCCCGGGATCACCTTTGCCACTCTAACCGGCGAATTGGTGGAAGCCGCCGGCATGATCACTGGTGGCGTGGCGGCCGAGGGTTCCGCCTCGGTGTTGGAGCGGGCCAACGAGGTCCGCGCCTTGCAAACCGAAGTCGCGGAACTCACCCAGGCCGATGCCGCAGCCAACGCCCGCGTCACCCAGCTCGACTCGCGGCTGGAGGAAATCCGTGATGAGGTCGAACTCTCCCGCGAGCGGCTGCAACGCCAGAAGGTCGATCTATCCACCCTGCAGGGCCAGCTCAGCCTGGCCACCCGCGAGGTCGAGAACTTCGATACCAAACTCGAAAACGTCCGCTGGGAACGCGGCGAACTCGAAAAGCGCGAGCTGGCCGCCGCCGCAAGCCGCCAGGATCTGGAAAGCGAGCTGGCCGCCGCCCGCGAACGGCTCGAAGCCCTCGAAACCGAAATCCGCAGGCTCCAGTCCGCCGCCGACTCGACGGTCCGCGCCGAACAGGAACTCACCGATGCCCTCAACGAAACCCGCACCATGCTCGCCGTCGAACGGCGGGCGAAACAGGGGGCGGAGGAGTTGCAAAAACCGATGGAGGCGCGCCTCTCCGAACTCCGCGAGATTTCCATCCGTCGCGAAACCGAGATTTCCGCCTTTGACCAACGGATCGAGGTGGCCGTGGCCGAAAACGCCCGCCTCGCCGAGGAATGCGAAACCCACCTCGCCGAAGCCGAGGATCTCCAGACCGAAATCGAATCCCGGGCGGAAGGCCGCTCGGTCCTCATCGATGCCATCGAGACCGTCGAAATCGAGCTGGCCACCATCCGCCGCGAACACTCCCGGGTCTCCGAGCAAAAAGGCCGCGAGGAAGTCGCCGCCACCAAACTCGACCTCCACCTGGAGAATCTAACCAACACGATCCAGGAACGCCATCAGACGGATCTGGCCGCCTTTGTGCCGGATGCCCACGCCCTGCTTGCCAGCATTGCCAGCCAACGGGCGATGCAGGCCCGCAACGGACGCCAGACCATCGTTCACCGGGAAGATGGCGAGGAACACCCCGATGACGATGAAATGCCCGTCATGGTCGTCGATGCCACCCGCGATGACGACGAGGAGGCCCCGGAGCCTCCTGCCGAAATGACCGGCGAACCGGATTGGAATTTCGTGGAGTCCATCGTCACCGACCTCAAACGCCGGCTCGACGCCATGGGGCCGGTCAATCTGGACGCGATCGAGGAATACGAGGAACTCGAGGAACGCTACACCTTCCTGCGCAACCAGCATGACGACCTGGTCAATTCCAAGACCGAGCTGCTGAGCGTCATCGACCGCATCAACACCGAAACCCAGCGCCTCTTCTCCGAGACCTTCGCCCAGGTCAGGATCAACTTCCGCGACATGTTCAAGGAACTTTTCGGCGAGAAAGCCGAAGCCGACCTCCGACTGCTCGACGAAAGCGACCCGCTGGAATCCGGCATCGATGTGATCGCCAAACCGCCCGGCAAGAAACTCCAGTCCATCACCCTGCTCTCCGGGGGCGAGCGTTCGATGACCGCCGTGGCCCTGTTGTTCTCGATCTACATGATCAAACCCAGCCCGTTCTGCGTGCTCGACGAACTGGACGCACCGCTGGACGAAGCCAACATCGGCCGTTTTGTCCGGGTGCTTGATCGTTTTATCGACCGCAGCCAGTTCATCATTGTCACCCACTCCAAGCGGACCATGGACCGGGCCGACGTGATGTATGGAGTGACGATGGAGGAGTTCGGAGTCTCCAAGCCGGTCGGCATGCGCCTCACCCAGTCCGAACCGACTGGCGGGGGCAAGGCGCTCGCGACGACGGCGGCCCAGAAGGCGGCGCTGAGTTTGGATGGCTGATTTTCCTGGATGGGACAGCCACCAGTGGATTTCTCCTGACAGGAGAGGGAAACCGGGGGAGGTGCGGATCAGCCCGAGTGGGCCTCCGCACCGCCCCTTTAGCGTCCGCCTGTGCGAATCGGCTTGTGTTGCGGTTTGGAACCGTGCAAACATGGGGCCGCGATGCGAAACCTAACGGCCGAACCGGCATGGCAGGATAAGGATCTGGGGCTGCCGCTTCCGGATTCCGCACATGCTTGCTCGGTTTGTCTGCCCACCTGGAAGGCCGTGGTCGGGTATGAAGAGGGTTCCGATAAGGTGAAACGCCGGATGCGGACCGGCTATCCACGGTTTTTCCGCCATCCGCTGGTGGAACGGCTTTTTCTAACAGCCAAGGCCGAGGTGGCGCTGGAGGGCGAGGAGGTGTTGGTGCTGCCCACGCGGGGATCGGTGCAGCGGGCGCACCGCTGGGTGGAGCGCCGGAGTGAGACGGCGTTGAGGATCACGAGCTATCATGGGTTGCAGGTGCTGGTGGTGCCCGCCAAGGCCAAGGCGGAGGCGGATGCCTACTGGCGGTTCAGCGGCGAGATTGTCAGCAGCCGGCAGGCGCAGGATTTTCTGGATGGCGCGCTGCGCGAGGGGTCCAAGTCGCACTTGATTGCCCGGGCGCTGGCCAAGCACCACGGTGCGGATGCGGAGGATGTGTTTGTGTTTGCCAGCGGGATGGCGGCGGTGACTTCGGTCGTGCGCGCGCTGCCAGGTCTGCGCGATGGCAAGAAGACCCTGCAACTGGAGTTTCCGTATGTTGACAGCCTGAAGGTTCAGAACATCTTCGGCCATGGCGCGGTTTATTTGAACGAGGCGGCCGGAGAATCGTTTGACGAGGCGTTGCAGCGGATCCGGGAGGGTGAGTTTGCCGGGGTGTTTGTGGAGGTCCCGACCAATCCACTGCTGCGCACGGTCGATT
>JAIPKB010000203.1 GCA_021733795.1 Akkermansiaceae bacterium
GGAGGTGGGGGTGGCGGTGCTATTTTGATCGCAGCTACCGGCACGGTGACCATTGAGGGAAGCCTGAGGGCCATCGGCGGCGGCAGTGGGAATAGCGCGGGCGGCGGCAGCGGCGGCGGCATCCGCATCGTGGCGGATACCATCGACGGCGACGGCACGGTTTCCGCCATTGGCGGTAATGGCGGTTATGATGGAGGAATGGGGCGGATCCGCTTCGGACGGGTGACGAATTCGATGGGCAATGTGGCGAATCAGGTCATCCCTCCCCCTTCGGTGATCGACCTGCTGCCGAATGATACGGCTTTGGTCTTTCCTCCCAGCGATGCGCCTGCCGCGAAGATATTTTCGATCGGCGGACAGGAGATTGTTGACGATCCGGCCGCGTCGTTTGGGGCGGAGCCTGCGGACGCGAAACTCGATGAAACCGCTTTGAATGCGGAAGGGAAAACCCTCGTGATCATCGAGACGGAAAACGTTTCCGATAACTCGGAGGTGACATTGCTCCTCCAACCGCGCATTGACTCGGCGCTCGGCCAGGAAGCGCTGACTTTCCCGGCGACCCGCGACGCGACCTTCGTCGATCCCATCAAGGACCGCTGGACGGTCGAGGTGCCGGTTGCAATTGGCTACGCGGCACTGCAGGTCCGGGTGGACCGGCAGTGAACGGGTTTTGTGAAAACCAATTGCCGCAAACCGTCATGAAACGATATCCTGCTTGGATTGCCGCGGGATGCGCGCTCGCCATGAGTGCGGGTGAACTGCGGGCGTCCGGTGACTTGTTGTTCGATAGTACGATCTCGCGACTGGTCTCATTGCAGGTGCTCACAAGAGAGCCTGAGACCTCCCGCATCGTGACGTTTTCGATGGACGACATCGAGCCAAAGGCGGAGTGGGCGAGCCGGGCGGTTAGTTTGGTGGTGGGCGACGCCGCGCCTCCCCCGTTGCCGGATTTCGAGGCGCTTCTTTCATCCAATGGCGACCGGATCGATCTCGATTGGTCGGCTTCCGGAGCTCTCGCGGTGGGCGATATCGAGTACTACGAGATCTATTTCGACGAATCGGGTTTCAATACCATCTCCGGCCGGACTCCGGACGCGGTGGTGCCGCTGAGCACGCAGACGTATTCTCTTACCGGGCTCACGCCCTATAAGGACCGCTATCTGACGATCGTGGCGGTGGATGCTTTGGGAAACCGGCATCTGGCGGTGACTCCGAAGGGCCTCTACGTGCTATCACCAGAGGTGCTTTCCAGAGCCGTGACCGTTTTCGCCGATTCACTTGAGGGGAATGCGGATCGGGTTTCTCGCGCCGCGTCGCTCGTGGTTTCGGATGTGGTGTCCCCGCCTGCCGTGCTCGGCATTGCGGTGAGTCCCAGCCCCCGGGGGACTGCTGTGGCTTTGGATTGGTCCGACTACGGAAGGCTCGCGGTTGGGGATATCCAGTCGTTCGAGATCTATGCCGAGAAAACCCTGTTTGATGACATCTCCGGGTTGAGCCCGAAGCAGGTGTTGAACGCGGAAACAACCGCCACGAGTCTATCCTTCGCCGAACTGGACCAGGACCGCTACTTTGCCGTGGTGGCGGTGGACGCCTTCGGACGACGTGAGGTGCTGGTTACGCCCGCGGGTGCCTATGTGCTTTTTGCCGAGGTCCTTTCCCGTGCCGTGACCTGGCAGGCCGCCGACCTGAAAACCAATGCGGATCACAGCTCCCGGGCGGCGGACTTGCTCGTTTATGACGCGGCACCGCCCGCTGCGATCAATGGCGAGCTCGCTGACGTCACATCAACCCAGTCGTTCCGCGGAGTGTCACTGGACTGGTCGGCCTACAACGCGTTGGAACAGCTTGATATCGACCACTATGATATCTATTACTCGACGACTGAATTTACCGATATTGGGGATGCGCTCAAGATCAGCATGCCGGCCAGGATCGGCATGGGGCTGGCAAGCAGTGAGATCATCCTGCCAGCCAGTCTGGGTTTGTTTTTCGTGGCCGTGGTGCCGGTCGATGGCGGAGGAAATTTCGAAACCAACGTCATTCCGAATCTGGTGCAAAGCTCGGTGGGAGGGGTCAACGCGCCCACGGGCCTGCAGGTGGCCAGCGATGGGTCGGGAGTTCTGTTTTTCTGGGACACCCCGCCGGAGGGCGAACAGCCGTTTCTTGCCAGTTACCGGATCTTTCTTCCGGGTGGACAGGCAGTGGAGCTTCCTCCCACGACGACGAGTTGGCACTCGTCCGCGCTTCCCGATGGCCTGATCTATCCGTTCCAACTGGCGGCGATCAACATCTTTGACGATCCCAGCGATCTGGTTCGCGCTCCCGAGCCGGTGCCGGTTCCGAAGGTCGCGCGCAAATGCCATATCATCAGCACCCCGATTGATCCCAATTGCACCTACACCGATGCCAGCGGGCAGGAGGCCGGGGTCATGCTGGATGCGCAAGGCAACGCCTATCTGGTCTTTTGGGAAAGCCCGGAAATGCCCATTACGCAAACGTGTCCCGAGCAGGGAAGCCTCGTTCTGAGTGGCTTGGAAACCCGGCGGGCCTATGTGCTGGAATTCCAGGCAACCTCCGGCAAGAGCTATTTTTCAGCGACTGGCGAAGATCTGAAAAGCTGGGAACAGGTATCTCCCTTGGTGTCAGGCGGGGACGCTCCGGTGGCATTGCTGATGCCCTTCGACGAACGTGACAGGGCCTTCTTCGTGATCTTCAGCTACTGAGCTCGTTCCTTGCCGCGACGCTACCACGCCCGATTCTTATCGGGTTCGTTTTTCGGGAAATCCGATATTACCTGGCCGGTGGCGGATTGTTTTTCAACCACTCCTCGCGGGCTGTCAGGTTCGCTTTCAAATCAAAGATCCGGGTGCGTTCGGCATCGAGTTCGGCATATTTCCGCATGATGTCACCGAAGTCGCGCGACAAGTCGCGCCGCGCGTCATCGAGCATCTTGCCGGCGTCATGGGCCTCGCCGCCGCCGATTTCCCGCCCGCCGCCGGCGGTGGGCAGTGCCAGTTCGCGCCGCTGGGCCTTGAGGTCGTCGATGGCGGCATCGAGGCGGCCGAGTTCCTCCGTTTGGAGGGTGCGTTCCCTGTCATTGAGTTTGCGGTTCGCGAGGGCGTCGGCGATGGATGCCCGCCGGGATTGGTTGCGGTCGATCGCCTTGTCGAGTTCGGCCATCACATCGCGGCGGGCCACCCGTCCGGCGGTGCTGGCGCGCCGGTTCTGCTTCCAGTCATCGCTGATCCGGGAGTTTTCCGAATACCAGCCGTTGTAATAGGAGCTGCCGTAGGATTCGTATTTCTTGACCTCCTCATGGCCGGGGAACGACTTGGCAAGTTCCATGACCTGCGCGACCCGCTTGCCAATCCGGTCATCGAACACCTTCATGGTGTTGTCCAACTCCTCCTTCGGGACGTTCGAGTCCTTGCGCATCCGTTCGAACACCTCCATCCGCTTTTGCTTGTAAATCCAGATCGTCCGCACCAGGCCCTTCATCACGTCCTCCTTGATGTTGGCCACCTTGGTCTTCGAATCGTTGGAATCCTTGAGGCCGGCCAGGGTGGTGACAATGTCATCGACCTCCTTTTCGACGCGGCCGTCCAGGGTTTGCAAGTCCTGCCTGAGCAACGCGAACCGCGCCTCACGCTGGGCGACGTGCTGCTTCAGGTTTTCCACCGACTTCACCCGCTCCGGGTAGCTCATGGGCGCGGGATCCTGGGCGGCCGCCATCAACGAGGAAAATGCCCAAATACCACATGCAAGCGTGCGTATGTCCATACCCCAGCCAAGACATCTGAGGCCCGCCAGTCAAGGGAAAAATCCACCAAGCCGCCAGAATTTTCGAAAACGCCCAACCGGGCGGGTTTCCCCTCTCCTTGGTGGGGCTTGCGAATGGAAGGAGCTGGATGGGTGAAAACCAGGGTGATTTGAGGCCGTCTGCTGAGTTCTGAGGCTCGCCGGCCAGGGTTCCACCGGCTGCGCCGAGACTCCTCCCGCAGCCGTTAGCCGGATTGACCGGGATCAGGGCTTGGAAATTTCGACCCGATAGAATTTTTTGGCGGGGGTGGCTTCGAGGTCGGTCACCGTGCGTTGGTCGCCGGCATCGATCTGGCTGGAGGCTCCGAGTGGCACCCATGCGGGATTGAGGGTGGTCGACATCTCGACGGCGTAGTTGCGGTCCGGCAGGCGCGGCGAAAAGACGATGTCCTGGTGGGTCGGCTCGCCGGGTACCGGGCGGATCTCCAACAGGAAGCGCGAGAGCGGGTTGGTGGGATCGAGCCCGGCGGTGAGTTCGAACAGGTTGTCCTGACCGTCGCCGTCGGCGTCGATGTGCGGGCCGGCCAGCGGGTTGTCCGGGCCGAAGTGGTCGAACTGCCAGGCGTCGCCGAGCCCGTCGCCGGCGTAGCTGCCGAAGTTGTCGGGGATGGTGTCGAGCACGGTGAGGCCGAGCGTGCCGGTGAGCCCGCTCCAGATCCCCTGCGCGGTGGCGGGGGTGTCTTGATAGACCTTGTCGGCGGTGGCCAGGCCGCCGGCATCGATGCCGGCGAGTGGTCCGGCGACCACGCTCCACGCCACCGCGCCGGCGTCGAGCGCGAGCGAGGTCGCATCGTCGAGAGTGGCGAGGGCGGAAAGCTGGCGGCTGCCTTCCTCGTCAACGGTGGTGGGGGCGGCGGCCAGTTGCAGGGCGGTGACTTCGTAAAGCTGGCCGACGTAGCCGGATTTCAAGACTTCCAACGGCGTGCCGGCGGAGGAGACCCCGGCGATGCCACCGAGGCTGCCATCCATCGTGTAGTTGCTTGAGCCACTGCGCCCGCCACCGGAATCGACGGTGGCGGGGGTGACGGAGTAGTTGGTGCTGGTGCTGGGTCCGGCATGAAGCGGGAGGGCCAGCGCGAGGAGGATGAGTGACGGTTTCATGGGAAGAGGAGGTTCACGGTTCCAGCGCGATCCACTGGATGGTGAAGGCGGGTGGGAGGTCAGGAGCGCGGACGAATTTCAGGGCTCCGTTGGTGGAATCGTAGTAGCTGATGGCCGGGGTGCCGCTGACGATGGCAAGAGAGGGGAATGCGCCGACATCGCCGCCCCTGTCGAGGGTGATAGGAGTTCCCCAGCCTGTGCCGTCGGCATTGGCGGCGCGGACGAACTTCAGGTTGTGGTTGGTGTTATCGTAGTAGCTGATGGCCGGGTTGCCGTTGACGACGGCAAGGGAGGGTGAGAAGCCGACATCACCGCTGCTGTCGGGAGTGATGGGCACCCCCCAGGCGGTGCCGCTGGCATTGGTGGCGCGGATGAATTTCAGGTCTGAGTTGGTGTCATCGTAGTAGCTTACGGCCGGGTAGCCGTTGACGATGGCAAGGGAGGTGAAGGTGCCGACAACTCCGTTACTGTCGGGGGTGAGAGGGGGCCCCCATGCCGTGCCGCTGGGATTCGTTGAGCGGACGAACTTTAGGTCGCCGTTGGTTTCGTCGTAGTAGCTGATGGCCGGGTAGCCGTTGACGATGGCAAGGGAGGTGTACGAGCCGACATCCCCGCTACTATCGAGCGTAAGAGGAGTTCCCCAGGCAGTGCCGTTGGCATCCGTTGCGCGGACGAACTTCAGGTCGCGGTTGATGTAATCGCAGTAGCTGATGGCCGGGTAGCCGTTGACGATGGCAAGGGAGGTGTATCCGCCGACATTTCCGCTGCTGTCGATAGTGACGGGAGTTCCCCAGACGAAGCCGCTGGCATTGGTGGCGCGGACGAACTTCAGGTCGCGGTTGGTGTAATCGTAGTAGCTGATGGCCGGCTTCCCGTTGACAATGGCAAGGGAGAGGTGTTCGCCGACATCGCCGCTGCTGTCGAGAGTGGTAGGAGTTCCCCAGGCAGTGCCGTCGGCATTGGTGGCAAGGACGAACTTCAGGTCGTAGTTGCTGTTGTCGTAGTAGCTAATGGCCGGGTAGCCGTTGACGATGGCAAGGGCGGTGAAGGCACCGACATCACCGTTGCTATCGAGGGCGAGTGGCTGGATCGGCACCGAGAAGCGTCCCGCGAAGGACGCGGGACCTGATGACTCGACCCAGAGCGAGGCGTGGGTCTCAGCGGAGAGGGCGCCTTGCATACCGAGCGTGATGACCGGCGTGCTGGCGAAAGCCGGCGAGAAGGGCACGGTGAACGTCGCTTGGTTGAAGTCGAATTGCAGGCTGGAGGACGCAATGCTGCCGGAGCGCGGCGGCTTCGCCAACTGGGTGGCCGTGATGGTGCCGGGGGCGATGTTGGCGGCCTGCACGGCACCGGTGGCC
Source organism: Akkermansiaceae bacterium (assembly GCA_021733795.1). GTDB lineage: Bacteria > Verrucomicrobiota > Verrucomicrobiia > Verrucomicrobiales > Akkermansiaceae > Luteolibacter. The sequence continues at coordinate 6,282 of JAIPKB010000203.1, forward strand.
AGCTTGGTCGAGGTGACCGCCCCGGCATCGATATTGGAGGATTGCACGGCGCCCGCCGCGATTTTCTCCGTGGTGATGGCGCCATCCGGGACGGTGTCGGCCATTACGGCGTAGCCGACGGCGGCGATCCGCTTGTCGGGGCTGAGTTGCTGGAAACCGTGGCTGCCGTCGTCGAACCAGACCCGCAGCCGGACGTCGGGGTTGGAGAACACGCTGGCGGGAACGGCGGCCATGTTGGCCAGGGTGGTGTCGCCGAGCAGCACGTCGAACAGGCCGTTGGTCACCGTCAGGGTGATTGCTGCGTCCGGTTCGCCGTCGGCAGGTGTGGTGTCCGCGGCGTTGCCCCACCAGGTTTGGTAAACGATGCTCGGAGGGGGGGCGCTGATCTGGATGGTGGTGAAGCCCGTGTAAGCGGCCCCGGGATCCACGACCGTGATCCCGGTCACGGCCCCGCCGGAAACGGTGCATTGCAGACGGGCGCCGCTGCCACCCCCCGTCTTGATGTCCTTGGCGGTCGCGGTCGGAGCGCTGGCGTAGCCGGCCCCGCCGTCGGTGACGGTGACACCGGTGAGGTAGCCGTTGCTGATGACCGGGGTGGCGGTGGCTTGGCGGGAAACATCCGTGCCGGCATCCACCAGGGCGAACTTGAACTGGCCGGTGCCGTTGAAGTTCACCCCATCGACCGCCACGCGGCCCTGGTGGTGGAGCAGGTGGGGGACTTGGGAGATGCCGGGCTGGGCCAGGCAGAGCAGGGCGGTGAGTGACAACAGGCCGGAATGGAGACGAAAATGGTGATTCATGGCACTTTTGATCATTGGGTTGAGACCGCTGGCTTGCAGGAAACGAGCAGGGGGCGGAACCATCGCCGGTTCAGCGCAGTTTCATACCGGCGCGGTAGAAATAGGTGGGTGGATGGGTGGTGGCATCGACCGGGGTCTGGTAGTTGCCGCCGGCATCGCCCGGCACCGAGGAGTTGATGAGTTGATAGTCGCGCAGATCGGGTCCGCCCTGGATGAAGAAGGTGATACGACTCTGATAGTAGGTGGGCCAGCGCCAACTGAGGACGAACGCCCTGGGTCCGGTGGCGGCGATGGCGATGGGTGGCGGGCGCAAGTCGATGACGGGAGCGGCGGGATAGGAGTCGCCGTAGTCCGGATCCGTCCACTCGAACATTTCCTGGAGGGCCATGTAGCCGTCGCGATCGTCATCGGCGAACGGGTTGTTGCCGAGGGTGCCGTAGAGGAAGGCTTCCCATGAGTCCACCAGCAGATTGCCGTCGCCGTCGGTTTGGCCGGGCATGGGGGCGTCCAGCAGCGAGATGGAATCGACGAGGAGGATCTGGTCTTCACTGAGAGGGGCGGTGAGATGACCGGAGACGAGGAAGCGCCAGCCCTGGAGGATGCGGAAGCCCTTGGGCCGGCGGAAGGGGGTACCGTCCGGTTCGGCGAGCAGGTAGCGGGTGCCGGTGGAGGCTAGGGTGAGGCGGAGCCAGGGATCCATATCGAAGCCGGTTGCCGCCACCAGGGTGAGTTGGGAGGGGGTGTGCTCACGGGCGGGTAGAAACTCGATGAAGGAATTCCGGTAGTCGGTGGCGCGGGTGAGTACGCCGGAGGTGGTGGTCAGCAGGTCGGCGTAGTCGGCGGGGAGGGTGCCGGTGTCCATGAACGCGCGCAGCGCCTCGAAGGGTGGCATGGCGAGCGGCTTGTCGGGATCGTCGTAGGCGTGGAAACCGATCCGATAGATCTCGCGGGCGAGCAGATCGAGTCCTTCGCGGGTCTGGGTGCCGGCCGCGCCGGCGCGGATGAAGGCGAGCAATTGCGCCCAGTCGTAGCCGGTGTCGCTGTCGGTGGCCAGGGGCAGCTCGGCCAGCCATTCCTCCCGCAGCGAGTGGCGATCCGGCAGCGTGTCGCCGCGGAACGGGGTGAGGGTGATCTTTTCGTTAGGGATGAGTCCCCGTTTCCAGAAGATCGTGCCGAGGGCACGCTCCGCGAGCAGCAGGTCCACGGTTTCCAGATAGGAGGCGATACCTCCGGCGGCGACACGGGCGTTGGTGGTGAAATGGGTGCGGATGGCGGCCACCCATTGGGCGGCTTGTTGGGCGCCCGTGCCGGTGAGCGTGGGCTTGGGCAGCGGATAGAGCGCGGGTGCGGAGTAGTCGAGCAGGCGGAACAGCCCCCGGCCGTGGAGGTAGTAGGTGGCGCCGCCGGCATCGATCATGAACCGGTCCGGGGTGCCGGCCACCCAGAACAGCGGCGGCTGAGGCACGGTGCGGTGGGAATCCAGCAGCATCACCCCGCCCGGTTGGGTGCCGGCCATGGCTTCCAGTTCGAGGGTGCCGTCCGGGCGGCAGACGGTCACGCGGGTGCCTTCCCACTTGGGCGGATCGGGCTCCAGGCTGGGCAGCAGGGTGAGGGTGGCACGCTCCTCCACGCCGGAGTGGGAGCGCGGTTCCACACTGATTTCAAAATAGCGGTCGTAGGGGCTGAGGGCTCCCGGCGCTGGCACGCTATCGACGTCCGCGGGATCGGAGCCGGCCAGGATTTCCTGAAGGTCCGGCACGCCGTCGAGATCGGCGTCGAGGGTGCTTTCCACCGGGTCGATGCCGTATTGTTGTTCCACGAAGTCCGGCACGCCATCGTTGTCGCTATCGAGATCGCCCGGATAGGCGGGAAAGGTGTAGGTGGCGGCAATGACGGGGGTTTTGAGGGTGCCATCGGTGGCGTAGGCATAGATGGTGGTGTCGGTGCTGAACGGACCCAGCGGGCTGCTGTAGGCCGCCCACCGGCCGGGGCTGCTGATGCTGTAGAGAACGGTGGTGGCGGGGTTGTTGGCGGCGAGGGCGATGTGAATGGTGGAGGTCTGCGGACCGCCGGGAGGATCGAAAATGATGGCATCCGGCAGCAGGCCGACCGGCGGATCGAGGCTGTAGCAGGAGGCGTCCGCGGCGACCTGGTTGGCCAGTCCGTGGGTAACCCCCTCCGGGGTTGAGCCGAGGTTGGAGGTGCCGGGCGAGCCGAGGCCCAGGGTCGCGCCGCGCCAGGTTTCGCGGGTGCCTTGGATGTTGCCACCCGGAGCGGGCCCCACGGTGATGTTGCTGGTCCAGCCGCCCGTGCGGAGCCGGCCGCGCAGCACGGGGTTGTTATCGTGGAACGGCTGCCCGGCGAAGAGCATCACGTCGCCGCCGAGTTCTTCGGGGCGCAACGGGGTTAGATCGTAGGTTTCGCCCGCGACAAAGGGATTGGTGCCGCCCTGGTGGGTGAACCGTTGGAAGCGGGTGCTCACCGTTTCGCCCGGAGCCGCACTGGCGGCGAACCAACCGCCGTCCGCGGCAGGCACCAGTCCGGTCCACCGCAGGCCTTTCGGGGCGGGCAGGGTCTGGACCAACGAGGGGACATTCGAGCCGTTGAACTCGAAGACGCGCAGATTGGAACCGTCCTGGTCGCAGCCCGTCAGGCGTACTTCCGTGCCCGCCTGTACCGGATGAACCCAGGCCAGCCTGGTGCCCAGCGCGTGGGTGACAGGCGAGCCTAACAAGCGGGTCGCGTCGAGCGCGGAAACCTGGATGCTCGCGCTGTCCGGCACATGGAACACGAACACGCTGCGGGTGGTCTTGGGGTTGAAATTGCCGAAACACACGGTGCTGCCGACGAGTACTCCGGTACACTCGGTGAGCACGGGCAGCGTGGAGGATTGCGAATCGCGGATGGTGAAGGCCAGCGAGGTGCCATTCGCCCGCAACTCGGCATAGGTCGCGGTCTCCCCGTCGATCAACACGGTAGCCAGCGGGTGGAACGGTTGGTTGGTCGGTGTCTGGACCCCCCAGGAGGTGAAAGCCAACGACGCATTGAGCATCAGATTGCGCCGATAGGGCGAGGTCGGGTGGTTCAAGACCGTGACGGCCGCAAGGTCGTCCTTGCCGGTGGTGCCTCCCGGCAGCGGCAGGCCGACAATGTCCCGCGGCCCCACGCCGGATGGCCAGGCGTCGAACAGCGCGCCGTAGGGTCCCGCAATCTTCACCCGGTTGGTTTCCGGGCTGGTGACCGCCACCGCGTCATGGGTGGTGAGGGTGAAGCGGCCGACCGCGACTCCGGCAACGCCGGTGACTCCGGTAGGCACTGCGGCGGGCATGGTGAGGCCGCCGACGGAGTTGGTATTGGCGGCCCTCATGCCGCCGCTGGTGCGGTCGATGACCACATAACTGCGGCGGGAATTGCCGCCGAAGTCACCATAGGCGAAGAACTCGGAGTTGGTTTCCAGCACCGGCGGCCCGTAGGCGGCCGGCAGTGGAGCGGCACAGAGCAGGAACAGGAGCGGGACGCGCGCATTCATATCAGTTAGGAGTAAGGTCAATACGGAAAGTGGTGGTGGGGACCACCGAGTCGATTTCGCCATCCGGCCGGAAGAGCACCAGCAGGTAGCGGTAGGTGGCCTCATCAATGAGGGGATGGGGCGGGATCAGGCGGACCTTGCGGTCGCCGGTGCCGAAGGAGAAATAGGGGTCGTAAACCACGGTATAGTTGATGCCGCTGATATTTTCGGTGCGGGAGGCGATGCCTGAGATCAGCGGTGCCACCTGGACCACGTCGCCGCTCACCACGGGGAAAATTTCGTTGGGAAGTTGGTAGCGGAAGACCACGCACGGCAGCAGGAAGCGATCCGTGCGTCCGCCTTCCGTTTGGCCGGATCTTTCGCGCTTGAGCCAGTCCATCAGATCGATGGGCGGGCTGAGGCACACGGTGTTGCCGACGGTGGCGATGGTGGTGGCATTCGGAATGGCCCCCACCACATTGCCGAACTTGGATGCTTCCGGGGTGACGAATGCGGTGTTGAGCCGGGCGGGCGGGCGGGCGG
>JAIPKB010000204.1 GCA_021733795.1 Akkermansiaceae bacterium
AACGTCGAGTCGAGGCGGTCGCCCTTGATGTCCAGCACGACCGAGCCGAGTTCGTTGGCTGATAGAAACATCGCCGGATGATTCAGGGGGCCGCCGGAAACGTGTCCGGCGGAACCGGTGACGTTGTAAACCGTTCCGAGATGGGCCTTGCGGCCGCCGGGCGGCTTGAGGTAGGCCCCATTCCCGTCCGGGCGGCCATCGCCGGGGTCGATTTTCATGGCATCCGTCAGGGTGTTGGACAAACCGTAATGGCCATCGAGCAGGAATGACCGCTCGTAGGCGTGGCTGTGGCCGCCGAGCACCAGGTCCACGCCGCCGTCTTCGAGGATTGGCAGGAAGTTGCGGCGCATTTCAATCAGGTGGCCTTCGGTGTCCGAGTTATGGGATCCTTTGGTGTAGGGCGGGTGGTGAAAGAAGGCGATGATCCAGGTGGCGGTGGTGGAGGCCAGATCCTGGGTGAGCCAGGTCGCCATGGCTCCGTCCGGAGCCCGGTTGGCGGTCATCGAGTCCAGCGAGATGAAATGGATGTTGGCGTAATCAAACGAGTAGTAGTGCTCGGTGCCGGAGGTGACGCCGCCGCATTCGCCCTTGGTGGGAAAGGTGAAAATCTCAAAATAGGGATAGGTGTTGACGTAGGAGACGGATTGCGCGGTTTCATGGTTGCCCAGGCAGGACCAGAAGGGAACCCTGCGCAGCATCGCCGGATACATGTCGAAAAGCGCCTGCTGGTGCTCACGGTCGGAGCCGGTGTCGTAGGCGTTGTCTCCCAGCAGCAGGCAAAGATCCGGAGGTCGCTCGCCGGCGTAGCTGTAGAAGGCGTTTCTAACACGCGCCTGGGCGATGTTGGCGGTTCCCGCGTCGCCGAGCACCCAGATCCGGGTGGCTTGCGGGGTGCCGGGCGTTGGCGGAGTGGTGAAAAAGCACCCGGCTTCCGGCCCGGCAAGCACATCGGTTGCGTTGCCCACGCTGTAAAAGTAACGGGTGGCCGGCCGTAGGCCGGTTAGACCAATCTCGTGATCGGTCACCGGCACGGTCTCGGACTGGACATGCGCCAGCCCGTCCGCTGCCAGGCCCGCCTTGACCGTTCCCAGTTCCGGTTTGGCGGTTCGCCAGCGGATGACGATCGAGCCGGGTGACGCCTGTTGCAGGTAGGGCCCGCGAACGAGGGCTCCGGGGTTGCCCGGCATGACCGTCAAGCACAGGTCAAAACCGAGATCCGAACTGCCCGACCGGTCCTGATGGACCTCCACGGCGAGCAGGTTGCGGCCGGTGACGAGCTTGGCGGATGGGATCTCAATCGGGAAAAACGCGTTCTCGGCGGAGCCGATGACCCCGCGGATGGCCGGGGTGGTATGGGAGACCCGGCCGGCCGGCATATTGCTACGGGCCACTTCCACGCCATTCAGATAGACCACCGCGCCGTCGTCGCGCAGCAGTTCCAGTTTCAGAGCAGGGATAGTCCGGGGGGCCGTCACGGTGAATTCCCGGCGGAAGTAGCTGGTGATGAACTTTTTCCCTGGCTGCGGGCCGAAGCCGAGCGGGGTAACGGCACCGTCCGAGTAGCCAAGTTTGGCCTTGCCGGATTTCCATGCCTGGTCGGCGAAGCCGGGGTTTCTCCAAGCGATTCCCTGGTCGCTGCCATCGTCCAGATACTTCCACACCGCGCCCTTGGGGATGAGCGGAGCGGGTTGGGCAAATGAGTTGCCCGGCAACAGCAGGCATGCGGCGGTGATGATGGCGTGATGAAATGGCATGAGAGGAAAAACGGCGGTTATTCGGCAGTGGGCGGGATTGGTTCGGCGGTCAGGTGATGGCGTGCGTCAACGGCGGTCCGGGTCATGGCGGCGGAGTCGCGCTCGGCTGGCGGCAGGTTGGATAAATGATTCAGCAGCTCTTGCCAAGCTTTGTGGGCGGCGGCAATGCGTCCGGCCCGCTCCAGGATTTCGCCCCGGCGGCACATCCAGGGCTCCGGTCGGGGAGCGGAGGCTTGCAGACTGGCGGTCCGGGCCAAGGCCCCGTCCCAGTCTTCGGCGGCAATCTCGATTTCCAACGCCCGCAATGCCAGCGCCGGCACCGGCCCGAGCCGGGTGATCGCGGCGTCGAGGGATTTCACCGCTTCGGCAGAACGATTTTCGGCAACCAGCGCCTCGGCCGCCTCGAGGATCAGATCGGGGGCGGGCTGCGGGTCAAGCGCGATGGCCGCCTGGTAATCCACCATCGCCTCCCCGGTATTGCCCAGCTTGCGCCTCACCCGCGCCCGCAGGGCGAGACAGCGGGTGGCATCCGGATGGATCTTGAGATACCGGTCCAGTGCGGACAGCGCCGCTTGATCCCGCCCGTCCAGGTGCAGGGCCACCGCCCGCAGCGGGTCGGTCTCGATTTTTCCCGGCGCGTATTGGTCCAGCCAGGCGAGATCCTCCAGGGCGAGCGCCGCCTCGCCGTGGTTGAAGTAAAGATTGGCGCGCTGGAAGCGGAGGTCCGGGGTGGACGCATGCTCGATCCGCCGACTGATTTCCTCGATTTTCCCGTGCAGATCCCCGTGGGCATCGGCGGGCGGGGCCGACAGGATCGACAGCAAAACGGCAAATCGGAAAATAACAGCACCGCAAAGCGCGGATCGCGGGTGAGTCAGACGGGGACGGGGCATGTGGCAAAGTGGCGGAAATCAGCTGTGGCTGGGAGCGTGGGAAATGTTCAGTTTTCCAATATTCTACTGGCAGCCCGAAGAGCTGGCTTACGGGGTTGTTGGTAGCAGATGCGGGTCGCTTTGCAAGCGCGAAGTTCCAACAAGGATTGGCTTGCGTGCTGTCGGGAGCGGGGGCATCCTCGGGCCGTGCAGGATGGCGAGGAAATGGTACCGGTCGATGAATTGCTGCGGGCGCTGGAGTCCGGAGACGCCGAAACCGTGCTCGCGGCGGCCGAGAACATCCACTACGCAGACCTGGCGGCGCTTTACGAAAACCTGGACGACGAGCAGCGCGAACGGTTGCTGAGCGTCATCGGCCCGGAAATGGCGACGGATGTGATCGCGGAACTGCCGGATGGGCTGATCGAAGAGGCGCTGGGACACTTCAAACCGGCCCAACTGCGGGTGCTGCTGGGGAATCTATCGGACGATGACCGGGTGGACGTGTTCCAAGTGGTTTCCGAGGAGAGCCAGCGGCGGTTTTTCGCGCTGCTGGGCCCGCGCGACAAGGAACTGACGCGCAACCTGCTCAAATACGAGGAAGACACCGCAGGCGGGCGGATGACCACCCATGTCGGGCGGATCACCGCGGACATGACGGTGAAACAGGCGCTGGCCGTGCTGCGGCGCGACCGCGAAGACACCGAAACCCTGGCGCGGATTTTCGTGGTGGACGCCGAAGGCCGCTTGGTCGGCCGGGTGCGGCTGCGGGATTTGGCGTTCAACACCTGGGACACCCCGATCCGCGGCATCATGGAGGAGGCGTCCGAGTTCATCCTGGCCACGGCCGACCAGGAGGATGCGGCGCGGACCCTTTCGAAATATGACTTGATCGTGCTGCCGGTGGTGGATGAATTCCATCATTTGTTAGGCGTGATCACCTACGATGATGCGTTGGAAATCCTGCAGGAAGAATCCACGGAAGACATCGAAAAACTGGCGGCCATCAGCGGCGAGCAGTCGGATGTGGCCTATCTGAATACCAGCGCGGTCGAGCAATTCCACCGCCGGGTGATCTGGTTGGTCGGGCTGGCCTTTGTGTCGATCGGCTCGGGTTATGTGATGTTCCGGTTCAGCGGCATCCTGCAACAGGCCTTTGTGCTGGCGCTGTTCCTGCCGATGGTGGTGGCGGCGGGCGGCAATTCCGGCGGGCAGGCGGCGACGATGGTGATCCGGGCGATGGCGCTGGGCGAAATCGGAGCCGGCAATGCGCTGCGGGTGGCATGGAAGGAGGCGCAGACGGGGTTGTATCTCGGGTTGTCGCTGGGGCTGGCGATGGCGGCGTTCATTTCGTTGATCCTGCCGCATTTGGCGGTTGAGACCGGGGCCGGATTCGGGTTCATCCGGCTGGCGGTGGCGGTGGCGGTGGCGGCGACGGTGCAGGTTCTTTCCGCGACGACGTTGGGTGCCCTGCTGCCCCTATTCGCCCGCGCAATCAAACTGGATCCGGCGGTAGTTTCATCCCCATCGCTGGCCTCCACGGTGGACGTGTCCGGGATGTTGATCTACTTCACCGTGGCCGGTGCTCTGCTGCGGTGGTGAGCGGCGGTGCCAGGGTGTTTCGTTTCATCCGCAGGCTTGCGCCCCTCAGATTTCCATCTGGGCGCCGAGTTCGATCACCCGGTTGGGCGGGAGTTTGAAAAACTCCATGGCACTCTGCGAACCGCGGGAGAGCAGCGCGAAATACTTGGCCTGCCACAACGGGATGTTCTGGTTGGTGGGCACGATCGTCTCGCGGCCCAGGAAGAAGGAAACTTTATCAGGTTTGCAGATCAATCCCCTCCTACAGCAGTCACGCAGAATCTGGGGGACATCCGGCTGTTCCATGAACCCGTAGCGCACCAATACCCGCCACATGCCGTTACCCAGTTCCTCCACCTCCATCCGCGCCGCGCCGGTGACCCGCGGACTGCGCACCGACTGGATGGTCAGCACCACGGTGGTCTCATGCAGCACCTGGTTGTGCTTCAGGTTGTGCAACAAGGCCGGCGGCGCGGTGCCGCCCGAGGCCGATAGAAACACCGCCGCCCCGCGGACCCGCGTCACGCCACCCCGATTGAGCGAGCTGATCAGATCCTTGAGCGGCAGACAAATCACCGCAAACTTGCCACCCAGCACCGCCCGGCCGCGCTTCCAAGTGAGCATCGTCACCAGCAGCGCGGCACCGATCAACAACGGCACGAAGCCACCCTGCATGATCTTGAGCAGGTTGGACGCCACAAAACACAACTCGATCGACAGGAAAAACCCGCACACCACAATCACCTTCCACCACGGCCAGCCCCACCGTTGCCGCGCCAACTGCGAGAGCAGCACCGTGGTGATCGACATCGTCAGGCACACCGCGATGCCATAAGCGGCGGCCAGGTTGCTGGCGGTTTGGAACCCCAGCACCAACGTGATGCTGCCGATCATGATCGCCCGGCTCACCTGCGGCACATAGATCTGACCGGCCTCCCTTTCGGAGGTGTGGCGGACCGCGATCCGTGGCAGGTAGCCCATCTGCGCCGCCTGCATCGTCAGCGAGAACGCACCGGAGATCAATGCCTGCGAAGCGATCACCGCTGCCATCGTCGCCAACAACACCAGGGGCACCTTGAACCAGTCCGGTGCCAGGTATTGGAGCGGGTTTCTCATCACCTCCTGGGACCCGTCCGCAAGCATCAGCGCTCCCTGCCCCAAATAGTTGAGCAACAGGGCCGGCAACACCACGCACCACCACGCCATCCGAATCGGGCCGCGGCCAAAGTGCCCCATATCCGCATACAACGCCTCGCCGCCGGTAATGACCAGACAGACCCCGCCCAACGTGATCGCCGACTCCCAACCGTGAGTCACCAGAAATCGCAGGCCAAACAGCGGATTGAACGCCTGCAACACCCCGGGATGAGTCAGAATCCCCTTCAACCCCAGCACCCCGATGCTGATGAACCACAGCAACGTGATCGGGCCAAACAAAATCCCCACCTTCCCGGTGCCGCGATACTGGATGGAAAACAGCCCCAGCAGGATCACCACCGTGATCGGAATGATCGCATGGGACAGTGCCGGGGCGGCGACCTCCAGTCCCTCCACCGCCGAAAGCACCGAAATCGCCGGGGTGATGATGCCCTCGCCGAACAGAAACGAGGTGCCGAGCAAGCCCATCAGCACCAGGGTGAAACTGCGGCGGTTCACCGCCTTACCCGGCTTGGTCGTATCCGGCACCGTCAGCGCCAGCAATGACATCATGCCGCCCTCGCCGTCGTTGTCCGCCCGCATCACCACGGAAATGTATTTGACCGTGATCAAACTCAGCAGCGACCAAATGATGAGGGACAGCACCCCGAGGACGTTGGCCGCAATGGGCACCAGCACCCCTGCCCCGTTGTGTCCCGCCATCGCCTCCTTAAAGGCATAGAGCGGACTGGTCCCGATGTCCCCGTAAACCACACCGAGTGCGCCCAAGGCCAGCAGGGCCTTGCGCCGGGACGACGATTCTGAAGGGGTACTCATTCCGATAAGAGATACAGCGCAACCCGGCTGTTCCAGCCCGGCGGGGGCGGAATAAAACCCACCCCCCGGGAGAATTGCAAACCAAATCGCGAGGGACTACCGGCCCATCCTGTTGAATACCACCAAATCCCGACGGGATTCCATCCCACCATCCAGCCGGATAGCCACGATTTATAGCCCCTGCCATCACTCGCCGCTATCAGGATAGGACCCTAACATCTTTACGAACGAGCAGTGCTGCCCCAGCGCCTCAAGCGCCTCGCCCACCATCGGATCGGCGCAATGCCCGGCCAGATCCACATAAAAGATATATTCCCAGTCCTTGCGTTTCGACGGCCGGGACTCGATCTTGGACATGTTGATCTGAAACTGGTCGAAGGCCCGCAGCGCATTGACCAACGAACCGGGGCGATCATGAATGGCGAACAGGATCGAAGTCCGGTCGTTGCCGGTGGGCGGACAGGTCTTTTCGCCGATCACCAGAAAGCGGGTGGTATTGGTCGCCCGGTCCTGGATGGACTCTTCCCACATCGTCAACCCGTAAAGTTCCGCAGCCAGCGGCCCGCCTAGGGCGGCCGCACCGTCGGCGGCATGATCGCGGGCGAACTGCGCCGCCTTGGTCGTAGAGGAGACCTCCACCAAATCCACTCCGGGGAAATTCCGGTGAATCCAGGCCCGGCACTGGCCGAACACCTGGGCATGGGAATAGAGCGTCCTGATCTTCTCGCGCGGCACCGCCGCCATCAGTCCGTTCTCGATCCGCAACAGGACTTGAGCACAGATGTGCAGTGGCGAATCGACAAACAAATCCAGCGTGTTCGATACCGCCCCCTCGGTAGAGTTCTCAATCGGCACCACCCCGTAGTCGGCCCGGCGGCGGGCCACCTGGTCAAACACATCCGCAAAATTCGGTTGCGGGGTGTAGTTGACCGAATGCCCGAATTTCTTGATCGCCGCCTGATGGGTCCAAGTGCCCTCGGGCCCGAGATAGGCGATTTTCAGGTCGTCCTCCAACGCCAGGGCCGCGGACATGATCTCGCGGTAAATCGCCCGGATCGAGCGATCCGGCAGCCGTCCCTTGTTCATTTCCACCAGTTTCCGCAGCAGCGCGTCCTCGCGCTCCGGAGCGTAAATTTGCAATCCGTCCCGCTTTTTGATGACCCCCACCTCATGGACCAGATCGGCCCGTCGGGAAAGAAGATCAAGCAGATTGTGATCGACCTCGTCGATCTGGTTGCGGATGTCGTCTAGGTTCACGGTATCGGTGGCTCAGGGGGGGCGGAGGAATCGGCCGCTGGCGGTTCGGCGGCAGCAGGCTCGGCGGCGGTGGCGGATGGGTGGCCGATGGCGCTGAACGCGAGTTGCTGCTCCACATCGGTCGGTGCCTGTTCCTCCGCGGGCTGCGGCAGCTTGACTTTGCGCAACTCGGTGGAGTTGGGAAGATCATCGATCGAGCGGATCCCGAAGTGTTCGAAAAACAACTCGGTGGTTTCGTAAAGCAACGGTCGCCCGGGCAGTTCGGCCCGCCCGCTGATACGTACCAGATCGCGATCCAGCAACTTCTGGACCATGCCGTCGCAGGACACGCCGCGAACCGCCTCGATCGCGGCTTTGGTGATCGGTTGGCGATAGGCGATGATGGCGAGGGTTTCCATCGCCGGGCCACTGAGCCGCTCGGGCTTGCGCCCCGGGAAAAGCTGGCGGACAAATTCGCCATACTCGGGCCGGGTGAAGATCTTCCAGCCCTTGGGGCGCTCCACCACAGCGAATGCCCGTTGGCTTTTTTCGTAGATCTGGTTCAAGCTGGCGAGAGCCAGGGCGACCGCTTCCGGCGTGGTGCCGGCGAGCGGCCCGAGCCACTCCGGCAGCGGTTGGGGCTCCTTACCCTCGGCGGTCTCACGGACATGGACGTCCTCGGCCTCAGCCACCCGGGCACGCACCAACCGAGCGAGTTCATCGGTGGAAAGCGGCGGTTGGGAAGCAATCAGGAGGGCTTCAATGATCGAGCTGAGTTGCATGGCGGGGCCGCATCCTAGGGATTGCTCCATGGCATTTCAAGCCTGCCGGCGATTTCCTTGAAAAATGACTCGATTTTATTTTTCAGGAATCGAACTTTCTACTTGCGGGCGACCGGATTACGAGCTACTCCACCGCGCCCGTGCACACACACAATCGCTCAGGCACGATTCGTACGGTACCACCGATCAACCACCAACCACCCGCGCAATGCCCGCGAAACGACCATCCGCAAAAGCCGCTCCAGCCAGAAAAAAACCGGCCAAAACCGCCAAAAAGGTGGTTGCCGCCAAGCCGCCAGCCCCAAAGAAGGGCAGCGGCAAGCCGACTGGAAAAGTGATCGTTGCCACCAAGCCAACCGCGAAGGCGACCAAAACCGCCTCGAAAGCACCCAAATCCGCCAAGCCGACTCCTAAATCTGTGTCCAACACCGCCAAACCATCCGCCAAACCGGCCAAACCTTCATCTAAGGCCACCAAACCTTCATCTAAGGCCACCAAACCTTCATCTAAGGCCACCAAACCTTCATCTAAGGCCACCAAACCTTCATCTAAGGCCATCAAACCTTCATCTAAGGCCACCAAACCTTCATCTAAGGCCACCAAACCTTCATCTAAGGCCATCAAACCCGCTCCGAAGGCGGCCAAACCCGCTCCGAAGGCGGCAAAACCGGCTCCAAAACCAGCGAAACCCGCACCCAAGGCCGCCAAACCGTCACCCAAAGCCGCAAACCCTGCGGCCGCACCGGCCACCAAGGAACCGCGCACGAATCACCGCGCCAACCACCAAGCCGCCGCATCCCCGGCCGCATCTGCCAAAAAAACAGCCCAACAACGGCGCTCATCGCTGGTGGACTTCCCGATCCCGCCACCGCCCGCCCGCCCGCCCTTTGTGCCGCCCAAGCAATCTTCGGTTGCATTTGCCGATATCAAGCAGGAGGAAGCCAAGGCCCACCACAGCCAGTCGTTCATCCTGAAACAACGCGCCCGCCTGTTCGATCTGCGCGACGAGCTGGTGGACGCCCTCTCCGGCATCGCCCGCGACACCATCCGCAACGCCCCCGAAGGCAGCGAGGCATCCGGCAGCGGCATGCACCAAGGCGACGCCGGCAGCGACGCCTATGACCGCGACTTCGCCCTCTCCGTGCTCGCCAAGGAGCAGGACGCGCTCTACGAGATTGATCAAGCCCTCCGCCGTATCCTGAAAGGCATCTACGGGATTTGTGAAATCTCCAACCGCAAGATCCCCCAGGCCCGCCTGGAGGCCATCCCCTTCGCCCGCCTCACCGTGGAATGCCAGTCCCAATGGGAAAAAGAATACGGCAACCGCCGCTTCCGCCCATCCAACGAAGTGGGCTTCTCCGGCGGCAATTTGCTCGAAGATGAAGATTCCGATGCGGTTTTGCTTGACGACGACGAAGAATAATCCAAATTCCCCCTCCCCGCACCTCATATCATGCCACGCGATACCATCATCCTAGAATGCACCGAAGCCAAGGCCGAGGGCAAACCGACCTCTCGCTACGTCACCACACGTAACAAGAAAAGCCTCCTCACGCCCGGACGTCTCGAAAAAGTGAAATTCAATCACTTCCTGAAACGCCGCACCCTTCACCGCGAACTCCGCTAACCCCCTCTTATGTCCGAACCTAAAACAGTCGAACGTCGTATTGCCTTCCGCAAGGCCAACCGCAGGATGCCCGTCCGCCGGAATGATATCCCGGTCGATCAGGTGGTCCACACCAACCCGGAACTACTCTGCAAGTTCACCAGCGAAACCGGCAAAATCCTGCCCCGCCGCGTCACCGGAGTCTCCGCCAAACTGCACCGTCGGATCACCCGCACGATCAAGCAGTCACGCGCCATCAACCTGATGCCCTGACCCGGCGGCAACCGCTCAACTCCTTACTCAGGGAGCCAGTCCGCATCTACGGGCAGGCTCCTTTTGGTTTCTCCCATGCAGGAACTCAGGGACATCCAAAACGAACGCGATGACCGCTGCCTGCCGATCGACCGCGTCGGCGTCAAGGGCCTGCGCTTCCCCGTCGAGGTCCGAGACAAGGGCGGCAGCGTGCAACGCACCGTCGCCACCATCTCGCTCGCCGTCGATCTCCCCGCCCACTTCAAGGGCACCCACATGAGCCGCTTCGTCGAGGCCCTTCACGCCCACGGCGGCTGCCTTGATGTCCACTCGATCCTCTCCCTGCCGCGCGAACTGCTCAGCCGGCTCGACTCCCTCAAATCCCACGTCGCGATCCAGTTCCCGTTCTTCCTTTCCAAAACGGCGCCGGTCTCCGGCAAAATCGGATTACTGGACTACGAGGTCCGTTTCGAGGTGGAGACCACCGCCGCAGGCGACATTGATTTCGTGGTCACCGTGATGGTCCCGGTCGCCACCCTCTGCCCTTGTTCCAAGGCCATCAGCGACCGCGGTGCCCACAACCAGCGCGGACTCGTCACCTACTCGGTCCGCTCCAGCAAACCGATCTGGATCGAGGACCTGATCGCCCTCGTCGAGCGCTCCGCCAGTTGCGAACTCTACAGCCTGTTGAAACGCGTGGATGAAAAGGCCGTCACCGAGCGCGCCTATGACAACCCGGTGTTCGTCGAGGACCTCGTCCGCAACGTGGCCTCCCGCTCCAGCGCCTATCCCACCATCACCTGGTATCGCGTCGAAGCCGAGAATTTCGAGTCCATCCACAATCACAACGCCTACGCGGTGATCGAAAAAGCGGCGGATTTATCCTGAACGCCGGGCGTGGCGGAAAAAGCTGGCTGCGGATGACCCGGATAAACACGGATGAAAAGCCTGCGGCCCGGTGTTTCGGTGTTTCGGTGTTTCGGTGTTTCGGTGTTTCGGTGTTTCGGTGTTTCGGTGTTTCGGTGTTTCGGTGTTTCGGTGTTTCGGTGTTTCGGTGTTTCGGTGTTTCG
>JAIPKB010000205.1 GCA_021733795.1 Akkermansiaceae bacterium
CCGGGCGATAGCCTGTGGCACGTCGATGCCGCAAGCGTGCCGATCAGCGGCACCCCGCCGCAGATCCGCCTGCTGCTCCGCGATCTCTCCGCCGGGCATCGGTTGGACCAGATCCGCAAGGATTTCGTGGCCAACGCCTCCCACGAACTGCGCACCCCGATCACCCTGGTGGACGGATATCTGGAGACCTTCATCGACGCACCCGAGTTGATGGACGACCGGGAAACTTCCCTGCGCTACCTCGGCATCATGCGCAAACACACCGGTCGCATCGCCAGAATCATCGAAGACATGCTGCTCATTTCCCGAATCGAGGCCGGGGATGCCTCCTCCTTGAACCTCGAAACCTTTCCCCTTCAGGAACTGGTCCAGGACATCGTGGATCGTCTGGAAGCCCTGATCCGCGAACAACAGGCCCAAGTACGGATCGCCCTGCACGACCCGGCTATCACCTTCTGTGGCGATCGTTTCTATTGGGCGCAGATCCTCTTCAACCTCATCGAGAACGCCCTCAAACAAAATCCCCAGCCCGGCTTGAAGGTGGTCATTCGCAGCGAGCCATTGGCCGCCGGGCTGAGACTTCAAGTGGAGGACAACGGCATCGGCATCCCCTCGGCCGACCTGCCATTCATTTTCAAGCGCTTTTACCGGGTGGCAAAGCACCACTCGCAAAACCAGATCAAGGGCACCGGACTGGGGCTCTCGATCGTAAAACGGGCGGTCGAGGCCCACGGCGGCTCTATTTCCTGCGAGTCTGCTCCCGGGATCCGCACGATCTTCCGGATGGACCTGCCGGGGTGAACAGCTCACCAAATCCGACCCAGACCCGCAAAATGGGGAAAATCGCCCATATTTTGCTCAAATCCTGCTAAATTTACTTGACATTCCAGTCCGGTCAGACACCTTTCGCGCATGGCAACCACTATCAAAGCAACCAAGGAAAAATACACCAAGTCCCAGATCCAAGACCAAATCGCCGAGTGCACCGGGCTCACCCGCAAGCAGGTGGGGTCCGTGATCGACTGTCTGGGCGACATCATCGAAGCGCACATCAAGAAAAACGCGGTGGGCGAATTCGTGCTTCCCGGCCTGATGAAAATCAGTACCGTCCGCAAGCCGGCGACCAAGGCCCGCAAGGGAATCAACCCCTTCACCAAGGAAGAAGTGATGTTCAAGGCCAAACCGGCGAGCACCACCGTCAAGGTCCGCCCGCTGAAGAAGCTCAAGGACATGGCCGGCTGAGCCACTCACCCATTCTGAATTGTTTCCAAGCCTCCCGGTTACCGCCGGGTGGCTTTTTTTCGGTCATCGGTTTTCAAGGAGGGTGGGCGTCCCCGCCCTCCTCAAGGCTTGGGGGCGTCTCGCCCCCATACCCATATCCACCCCATTCCCGGCTTGTCCACCCTCCAAAAGAACTGTAAACGATAAGCCATGAACCCGCCCGGAATCTATCAGATTGACGATTGCCGCCACGCCGGGGTCGATCACCGATCACCCACGTCAGAGAAAATCGCCGTATTCCGGTCCTTGTTCCGCGGACGGGTGGAGGTCCATGCGCGACGCTTCACCAGCACCAAAACCGGCAAGTCGGGCTATGCTCCGGTCTGCGGCAACGAGTGGGTCAAAGGCGTGTGTGAAAAGCCGCGGATCAAGTGCGCCGACTGCGCCTGCCAGCAATACCTGCCCGTCACCGATGAGGTCGTGCGCTGGCATTTGTCCGGCCATGATCCCCGCAACCGCGAGTTCGTGCTGGGAGTCTATCCGATGCTGCTGGACGAACGCTGCCATTTCCTCGCGGTGGATTTCGATGGCAGTCATTGGCGCGAGGATGCCAGCGCCTTCGTCGACACCTGCCGGCGGCTGGACCTCCCCGCCGCGCTCGAACGCTCGCGCTCCGGCGATGGCGGCCATGTCTGGTGGTTTTTCGCCGCCGCAGTGTCTGCCTCCCTGGCCCGCAAGCTCGGCGCCCACGTTCTAACGGAAACGATGGAGCATCGGCCGGAGGTGGGCCTGCGCTCGTATGACCGGCTGTTTCCAAACCAGGATACCCTGCCGCGCGGCGGTTTCGGCAATCTGATCGCCCTGCCCCTGCAGAAAATCCCCCGCGAAGCAGGCAACAGCGTGTTTGTGGATCACACGCTCACGCCCTACGCCGACCAATGGGCGTTTCTGGCCGGCCTCAAACGGCTGGCCACCGAACGCGTGGAGGAATTGGTGGGCACTGCGGAAAACCGCGACCGGATCGTGGGCGTGCGAAGGGCGGCCCTCAACGAGGACGATCCGGAACCATGGAGTGCCCCGCCTTCCCGCCGCAAGGATACCTTGCCTAACGAACCCATGCCGGCCGCCCTGGAACTTGTGCTGGCCGAGCATATCTATCTGCCAAAAGCCGACCTCGGGCCGGGCTTGCGCAACGCACTCATCCGCTTGGCGGCCTTTCAGAATCCGGAGTTCTACAAGGCCCAGGCCATGCGCCTGCCCACCTATGACAAGCCCCGCGTGATCGCCTGCGCCGAGGACCATCCGCAACATCTCGCGCTGCCACGCGGTTGCCTGGACGACGTGCTGGCCCTGCTCGCCGCACTCAAAATCACCGCGAATGTTAGAGACGAACGGTTTTCCGGACGCGAATTGCAGGTCACCTTCCACGGCACCCTGCGCGACGAACAACAAACCGCAGGCGCAGCCATGCTCGCGCACGACACCGGCGTGCTCGCCGCCACCACCGCATTTGGCAAGACCGTGCTGGCCGCCTGGCTCATCGCCCAACGCGGCGTCAACACGCTGGTGCTGGTTCATCGCCAGCAGTTGTTGGAACAGTGGGTGGAGCGGCTCTCGGCGTTTCTTGAAATCCCGCCAAAGGATATCGGCCGCTGGGGCGGTGGCCGTAAAAAGCTCACCGGCGGAGTCGATGTGGCGCTGATGCAAAGCATGATCCGCAAAAACGTGGTGCAGGATCTGGTGGCAGACTACGGCCACTTGGTGGTGGACGAGTGCCATCATCTGTCCGCCAGAAGCTTCGAGCAGGTGGCGCGCCGAGCGAAGGCGAAATTCGTCACCGGGCTGTCCGCCACGGTCACCCGCAAGGACGGTCACCAACCGATCATCTTCATGCAATGCGGGCCGGTGCGACACCGGGTGGATGCCCGCCAACAGGCGGCGGAGCGTCCGTTCACCCACGAGGTCCTGGTGCGGCCCACCGGGTTCCTGCCCGATGGTGCGCCGGACGAAGACGCGCGGGTGGAGTTCCAGCGTTTGTGCGACGCCGTACAACATTCGGAATTCAGAAACCGGATGATCTGCAACGAAGTCGTCGCCGCGGTGGGCGAGGGCCGCTCGCCGGTGGTACTAACCGAACGCACCGAACACATCCAAACCCTTGCCGCCATGCTCGCGCCGGACGTGCCCCACGTCATCACCCTGCAAGGCGGGATGGGCCGCAAGTCGCTGCTGGCCGCGCTGGAACGGGTGAAAGAGCTGCCAGCCGACGCCGGACGCGTGTTGTTAGCCACCGGCCGTTTCATCGGCGAAGGGTTCGACGACTCCCGGCTGGACACCTTGTTTCTCACCATGCCGGTCTCCTGGCGCGGCACCATCGCCCAATATGTGGGCCGCCTCCACCGCCTCCACGATGGCAAGCGCAAGGTCCAGGTTTACGATTACGTGGATCTGGACGTGCGGATGTTAGAGAAGATGTTCAACAAACGCTGCGCCGGCTATGAGGCGTTGGGCTATACCATTCTACTGCCCGCCAGTGCCCTGCCCGGCTGGCCGGTGGAAGTGCCGCTACCGGTGGATGCCAAATGGAAGACCGACTACTCTGCCAGCGTGCGGCGGCTCATCCGGGACGGCGTGGACGTGCCGCTGGCCCGGCTTTTCGTCCACGCTACCACCGCCCCGGCCGCCACTGCGGAGGGCGCGGACCGGGCCCGCAGCGCGAGCGAGGCGTTTCTCTTCCGCCGACTCGAATCCCTGCCCGACCTGAGTGGGCACTTCACGCTCAACGCGGCGCTGCCCATACCGTTCGACGACCGCAGCCAGATGGAAGTGGATTTTCTCGATGCCGAAACACGGCTGGTGGTGGAGTTGGATGGCTGCCAGCATCTTGCCGATCCGGATGCGTGGCGGCGCGACCGGCGCAAGGATGCCCTGCTCCAAACCCACGGCTATTTCATCCTGCGCTTTCTCGCCGCAGATCTGGCCCAGCGCCTCGACCTGGTGCTGGACACCATCCTCCGCACCCTCACCCACCTCCGCCGGTCAAAACGATGATAAGGGGCGACGACCTTATTGTCGTCGTGCGCAAGGAATGCCCATGACCAAAGCGTCAAGCATTTCCTCGCGAGCCAACCAGCCGCAACCACGACAATAAGGTCGTGGCTCCTTATGCCGACGGAATGCCGGCCCCACATAGCCGGCAGCATGCCGACGCTCCGGTGCTTGAAACTGAAACCTTGAAACTTTAATTCATCCCGGCTGCTGTTGGGAAATGCAGTGCAAGGTTCCCCCTTCCTCCACCAACTCAAGACAGTCGACTCCCACCACTTCCCGCCCGGGAAACAACTCGCGGATCATTCCCAGCGCCCGATCGTCGTTACGCCCCTGCCGGAATACCGGCACCAACACCCCGCCATTGACGATGAGGAAATTCACATAGGACGCCGGCAGCACTGGCAGCCGCCAACCCGGCACCTCGCAGGCTTCCGGTAGCGGAATCTCCAGCACCTCGAAGCCTCGTCCGCCAGAATCCCTGAACCCGCGCAACGCAGCCAGGTTCTCCGCCAGCACCGCGTGGTTCGCGGACTGCCGGTCGGGAGCGACACAGGCCAGAATCGTCCGCTCGTCCACAAACCTCGCCAGATCATCGATGTGACCGTCCGTGTCATCGCCCTCGATCCCCCGCCGCAGCCAGAAGATCTCTGAAACGCCCAGGCCATCGCGAAGCCGTTGTTCGATCTCACCGCGCCCGAGGTGAGGGTTGCGGTTGGGATTGAGCAGCACCGCCTCGGTGGTGAGCAAATGGCCCGCGCCATTCACCTCGATCGCCCCGCCCTCCAGGATCATCCCACCGGGGAAACACGGTAGCTTCAACGCTTCGGCGATGCAGCCCGGGATGGCATTATCCAGGTCCCAGGGCGGGAATTTCCCGCCCCAGGCATTGAACCCCCAGTCGGTCACCGCCACCCGGCCAAGCGCTGCCTTTCTAACAAATATTGGACCGTGGTCGCGGCACCACACATCATTGTGCGGGTGATCGAACAACTCCACCCGTTCCGGCACCGCCCGGGCCCGGTTGCAGGCATCCGCGATCCGCTGGTGATCCTGCTCCGGCGCATTGATCCGAACGGTTTCAAACCGGGAAATGGCAGCGGCGATTTCGGCGAACTTCGCCCACATCACCGCTTGTTTGGCACCCCCCCAATGGCGCGGATCCGCCACCGGCCAGGACAACCAGACGGCCTCCTGCGGCGACCACTCCGGAGGCATCGAAAATCCGTTTTGCGCGGCAGTCATGGGAAACTCGTCGGGAAAATGGCTCGTTCTAACAGTCCTCTCACAATCCGGTCGGGCGGTCCACGAAGGCCCATGGCAGTTCGAACCGCCGGGCGAGCTCCGCTCCCAGCGCCTTCACCCCGAAGGTTTCGGTGGCATAGTGCCCGGCCAGCATCACGTTGAGGCCCAATTCTTCCGCCAGCGGAAAACTCCAGTGCGGGCCTTCGCCGGAAATGAAGACATCCACGCCCGCCGCCGCCGCCTGCGCCACCTCGGTGCCCGCCCCGCCGGTCACCAGTCCCACCGTGCGGATTCGCTCAGGACCGCCGGGACACAACAGCACCGGACCGCCACCCACCGCAGATGCCAACCGCCCGCGCAGTTCTTCCCGGCCGCCTTCCCAATTCCCCCGCAAACCCATCGCCGCGCCTTTCCAATCCAGGAAGGGTTCCACCGTGTGCATCCCGATCGCGCGGGCGAGACAAATGTTATTTCCCCACTCCGGGTGTACATCCAGCGGCAGATGCGCCGAATAGATTGCCAGGCCCGCGTCCATCGCCGTCTTGAGTTTCCGGTAAAACGCCCCCCGCACCGGTTGCGCGCCCTGCCAGAACATCCCGTGATGTACCAGCAACAACCCCGGACCACCCGCCGCCGCCGCTGCCACCACCCCCAGCGAGGCGTCCACCGCCGTCACAATCCGCTCCACCACTCCGCCGTTGGCCAACTGCAAGCCGTTGACCGCCCCCGGATAATCCGGAATCGCCGCCAAATCCAACTCCCGATCCATGAACGCCACCAAGTCATCAAGCCTTGCCATGCACCAACCTACCTGCCACCACCGCCCATGGCAAGCCCCCTTGACCCCCAATGTTTGCTTGGCACGCAATTGCCAGTGCAGGGCAAACTTCCTAGAGGATTCACCCACTGAACCACTGATTGCCAGGCTTAGAACTCAGTGTTTGACCTCAAAAGAGCCGAGATGCCGAGCAAGTTGGATTTCATGGAAAGGTAAGGCGCGGCGGCGTTGTCAGCAGAACAAGAAAGCAATCAGGCTGACCATCTCCGCTGCGCTCCGGTTGCCGCGCCCTGACTGGCCTCGTGGCCTGGGGCAATCAGAATGAAGCGAATGGGAAAGGGGACCGCACCCGCCCTCGGGTGCAGTCAGGCGCGCCCTCGCGGCTGACATTTCCGCGTACCATTTCACCACCGGATGGTGTGACCCGTCACCCTTTTGTTCGGTGCGAGGGCGCACCGAACAGCAGCCGGGGGCGGCCGCGCCCCCCCCCCCTTGCAAACCAACGCCTTCCGATTTTTTTCACGCGGCTGATCAAAATTTGCTTGCCCACCGGGCCCCGGAGATCCACTCTGCCGCCGATGACTTGTTGCGAGCGTATGGAATCCGGTGAAACTCCGGAGCTGTCGCGCAGCGGTATCTGATGACGTCTCTCCACATCCCAATCCCTCGTGTGCCCCCTGCGGGCAGGAGGGGTGAAGGCGGAGCGGCGGCGGCGGGGGTTCCTACCAAACCTCAGCCACAATCAGGAGCCCGAATACTTCGCCCGCAGCGCTCGTCCTCACCGGCGCTGCCGAGGCGTCCGGTGCGATATGGCCTTTCCGCGCAAGAAAGGTGACGAGATCGGAGTCGGAAAACAGGGCGAATTCCCGGTGGACCGATGCTGCATCTCATGGCTCGGCCCGAACCATACACAGCATCATCCACACAATGAAACAACACCTCGCCGGAACTGCCGCAGTCATCGCAGCCATCACCACACTCACTCAGGCCGCCACCACCATCACCTATGAGGAGGCCGTGCTCGGCCCCGAGGGTTACCTTAACGACATGCCCTACGCGACAGCCGGGGTGACCCACTCGAACAACTTGACGCCATGGGGGTCGTGGGAAGGTTTCGCCGTTACCAACCATACCGCCAACGGGACGCTGGACTGGACCAACCAATACAGCTCGTATCCCGGCTCCGGCGCGGGAGCTTCCGCGCAATATGCGGTCGGCTATGTGAGTTCCGCCGCCAGCACACGGCTCACGTTTAACAGCACCGTGGATTTCGCCGGCAAGGGTGCCGCGTTCGCCAATACCGCCTACGCCGCGCTTACCATGCAGCGGGGCTATTTCGGCGCGAAGCAATTCGGCGGCACCAGCGGCACCGACCCGGACTTTCTCCGCCTGACCATCAGCGGCTACGCCAACAGCGTTCCGACGGGCACTCCAATCGAGTTCTTACTGGCCGACTACCGCTCCGACAACAGCGCGGAGGACTACATCCTCGGGGGTTGGCAGCAGGTGGACTTCACCCCGCTGGGCAGCGCCGATGAAATCCGTTTCGCCATCGACGGCAGCGACAACGATCCGATCTATGGCCTCAACACTCCGGCCTACTTCGCGATGGACAACCTGGTGGTGCCGGAACCCTCCGCGCTCGCGCTGCTGCTTGCCGCCGGCCTCACGAGCCTCCGGCGAAAAAGGACGACCTAATGCCGCAGGCTCCCGCCTGCCTTCCTCCCGCTCCCCAGCCCATCCCATGACCCACCTGGTCATATCCACCGCCACCGTGGCCGCCCTGGTCTCCGGCCAACTCCGCGCAGCGCACGAACCAAGCCAGGAGCTGCCGCCGCTGGTGGTCACCGCCCGCCGTGGCTCGGTGCTGCCGGAACATTTCTCGGGTAATGCCACGGTGATCGATGAAGCACAAGTCACCGGTTCGGGGGCACGCTCGCTCGGTGATTTGTTGGAAACCCAGGGTGGCATCCGGATCACCAGCACCTCGGGCGATAGCTCGCGCGGCTCGATCCACCTCCGCGGGTTCGGCGAAAACGCCTCATCCCGTACCCTCGTCCTGATCGACGGCAAGCCAATCAACCGCCCGGACATGGGCGGCTCCAACCTCCAGGAAATCCCGCTGGCCCGGGTCGCCCGCGTCGAAATCCTCCGCGGCAGCCAAACCGCCCGCTTCGGCGATCAAGCGGTCGGCGGCGTCGTCAACATCGTCACCAAAACAGTAACCGGAGAGCCGACCATCGCACTCGAATTCGCCGCCGGCTCCGACCAGTGGTTGTTAGCCCGGATCAACCATGCCGCGAACCATCAGGGCCACCAGCTCACGCTGGATGCCGAGCAGAACCAAACCGACGGCTGGCGGGACAACTCCGGGTCGGAAGTCTTCTCGGTCGCCGCCGGCTGGACCCACCGGCTGGAGGCCGGCCCCGAGTTGGCCGCCTCACTCTCATGGGTCGATCAATCCGGCCGCTTTCCCGGCCCCCTGACCACCGCCCAGTACCTAACAAACCCGCGCCAGTCCGTCTACTCCGGTCCCTTTGCCGAACAATACGGCAGTTCCCAATCCTCCGTGCGGATGGACCTATCCGCCAAATTCCA
The DNA here is from genome assembly GCA_021733795.1 of Akkermansiaceae bacterium. Classification (GTDB taxonomy): domain Bacteria; phylum Verrucomicrobiota; class Verrucomicrobiia; order Verrucomicrobiales; family Akkermansiaceae; genus Luteolibacter. Next base: position 8,891 of record JAIPKB010000205.1, read on the forward strand.
ACCCGGCGCATGGGGGGATCTGGACCTTCCGTTCACCTGGCAAACCCGCGACCTGTCATGGAACATGGGCCCCGGATCCCACGCCGACAACACCCTCCGCACCCTCACCTTCACCCCGACCCTCCGCCAATCCGGCTCCGGCTGGAACACGGAGGAGGGTCTCTCACTCCGCGCCGACTGGATGGAGGTGACCCAGTACCGGGAAATGGCGAGGATCCGTCCTAACAGCTTTTCAAACCTGGAGCGGATCATCCTGGAGGCCTTCACCTCGGGCGAGTGGGAACCCTGGCAGGACTGGCATCTCAACGGGGCGCTCCGCGCGTCGTGGTCCTCGCTCGACGCCTCCTCCCACAACGTGCGCCGCCCTAACGATCCAAACCTCAACTTTGATCGTTCCAACGCCGAGACCAACGGTGCCTGCCAGTTGGGGCTGCGTTGGGAGCCCACCCTGGACACCTCCGCCTGGTTCCGCTATGACCGGCTTTACCGGCTGCCGTCCATCGATGAAATCGCCTCCTATCAGGGATTCCCGATGTCCCAACCATTCAACGATCAACTCCACGCGGAAACCGGCCACAATCTGGAACTCGGCACCGAGTGGACCCCGGGCGCCTGGAAACTGAAGGCCAACGCGTTCGCCCAGTTCCTCCAAGGAGAGATCGCCTACGACTACGTCGAAAACCTCAACGTGAACCTGGCCGACACCCGCCGTCTGGGCGGCGAGGTCGAACTGGGATATCGCGCGGAGAACTGGTCCGCCAGCGTGCGCTACGCGGCCGTGGACGCCCGCTACAGCAGCGGCCCTTATGATGGCAAACAAATCTATCTGGTGCCCTCCCAGCAGCTCACTACAATGCTCGAATACCGTCCCCACCGGACCTTCACCGCGCGCTTGGAATACCAGTGGCAGAGTTCCTGCTACGAAGGAAACGATCTCACTAACACCCAGCCCCGGTTGCCCGCGTTCGCCGTGATGAACCTCCTTTTGAAATACCAGCCCACCGAGCGGCTGTCCTGCTACGTGCGGATCGCCAACCTTTGGGACGAGCACTACGCGACCATCAAATACTCCGGCCTGTGGTATCCAGCCGCCGGCCGCCAACTCCAATTCGGGATCCGTCATGCGTTCTAACCACCTGCTCCCGTGCTGCCTGCTGGCCACCACCCTCATCGCCACCGCCGGCCCCTATCCGGATGCCGCCGGGCTACCCGGCTCCACCGCCATCCCCAGGGATTCCCCGCTCTTCGTCAACTGGGCCAGCGGCCATACGGCCTATCAACCCGGCACCGGCGTGGACGAAGTCTGGCAAACCCCCGCCAATGCCTATGGGATGGCCGGCGAAACCGTCTATGACATCGTCGCCCTCGGCAATGGCGGCTCCATCACCCTGTACTTCCCCCTCCCCGTTTGTGACGGAGCCGGAGCGGATTTCGCGGTGTTCGAAAACAGCATCAGCGACTACTTCCTCGAACTTGCCTTCGTCGAGGTTTCCAGCGATGGCACGCATTTCTTCCGGTTTCCAAGCGCCTCTCTAACCGCAGACAAAGTGGGCCCATACGACACCTACGGAGTGGACCCCACCGAGGTGGACGGGCTGGCCGGTAAATACGCCCTCGGGTTTGGCACGCCGTTCGACCTAACCGATCTACCGGAGTCACCCCTCCTCGACAAGCAACACGTCCGTTTCATCCGCCTGCTTGACATCATCGGCGATGGCACCGTCCGTGATTCCGCCGACCGGCCGATCTATGATCCCACGCCGACCATTGGTTCGGGCGGCTTCGATCTGGCTGCCATCGGGGTGATCCACCAGCAGGCGGGCGGCTGCCGGGTGCTCCAGTCCGGCGTCACCGCCGAGGGTTTTCTGCTCGTCTGGCAAAGCAACCCGGGCAGCACCTATCAAATCATGGAATCAATGGATTTAAAAACCTGGACAGTTGTCGAAACCACCCTGGGCTCGATCACCGGTCCCGTCACCCAGCGCCTCCTCCCCACCGCCAACGCCAGCCACAAGTTCTGGCAGATCATCCGGCAATAGCCGGTGGCACGGACCGCGTTCATCCCGGACGTTTGTGGCGTCCCTGCTGTGGCTGTGACGTCCCCGCTGTGGCTGTGACGTCCCCGCTGTGGCTGTGGCGTCCCCGCTG
>JAIPKB010000206.1 GCA_021733795.1 Akkermansiaceae bacterium
TGCCAAGTTCGATCATCCTCCAGTCTGCGCCACAAGCGGAAAAGGGATTCCCCCGCAGTCCTCAACGGCGTGCTGTTCACGCCCGAGGACGGCGGCATGCTGATCGCCACCGACGGCCGCCGCCTGGCCGGGGCACCCGTCCGCTTCACCGGCCGGAGCTTCATCCTGCCCAATGCGGCGGCGCATGTGCTCGTCCACCCGGACTTCGCCACCCGCGACGCCACCATCCGGCAACCGGACGAAGGGAAAGGCTCGCACGCCGAGTTCCGCTCCGGTCCCCACACGCTCATTGCGCGGGAGATCGAAGGCAGCTACCCGAACTACCGGCAGGTGATTCCCGGCGAGTTCTTGTCCGAAGCCACCATCCCGGAGACGCACCGCCCGGCGCTCATCGCCTGGCTGCGGTCCCTCACCGGATTGGCGGGAGAACGAGGGAGCGAAGGTCAGGCCCCAATGCAGCTTTGATTGGCGCTTCGTGCTTTTGATATTGAGTTAAACGTCTGTTGGAATAATTTATGCGCTTTTTTCTTGACAAATCCGACCAATTTGCCATTTCCTCCACTGGTCCGACAAGCCACCCCCCCCATTCTTCTGGCCCTATGCGTCCTGCTGCCCCCTGCGGCTTTGCGGCTGTGGATAATGTCCTCTTTCTGCATTCAGCGTTTCCGTTTCCAAATTTCAGCTTTCTCCCCAGCCCCTCCCGCGCACCAACCCGGAAAAGCAATTTCCTGGCAAAGGCCCTCGATTGCTCCAAAAATTCCACATCCTGCGAGATGGAAAACCACGTCATCAGAAACAACGGCCGATCAATGGAAGGGAGGTGTCTTGAGACACTCAAATGAGCAGGCTTTGTCAACCATCGCGCGCGCGGTTCCTGCTGATCCTGGCAGGTCTGGCAGGTCTGGCAGGGATCGTCATGGTTGTTTGGCGACAAATGCCCGAAGGCCAGGCCCCGGCTTCGTCGAGCCTGCCGGCTGCCGCAGGGCCAATCCGAGATCCGGATGCCAGCGCCCGGACGACGCTGACCTCCAACCCTGACCGCCCTTCCGGTGAGGGCCCGAATTCAACATCGCAAGGTCTGCCGCCACAACCTTCGCCTCCTCAGGCAGCGGCTGTCATTCACTCTGCTTCGGGAGAACCGTCCGCCCTGGAGCGGCATCGCGACGCAGTTCTGGGCGGTCCTTGTGGCAAAGCTCCGATTGTGGAGTTGATTCGCGGCTTGGTCGAAATTTCCGGCGGGCCGGGGATTCAACAGGTGATACAAGCTCTGGCTCTGCGCAAGGCGGAAGCCTTGCCGGTTGTGAAGACCAGGCTGAAAGACGGGGATGTCTGGGAAAAGGCCATCCTGGGCAAGTTCCTGGCGCATTGTCCGTGGCCGGAGTGCATACCTGAATTGGTCGCGATCGTGCAAGACGACACCCAGCATTGGCTTGCGCGGCAGGGAGCGGTCAGCGCGTTGGCCGCGCTGGACAACACGGGCGCGGGGCCAAATCTGGTGGCATTGTTGCGGGAGCCAGACCAAGCCATTGGCCTGCGGTTGGCGGCTCTGGCTGCCGTTGCGAGGATCGGCTATCGGGAGGGAATCCCCGAGCTGCGGGAGTTTGTCGATCACGAGGATCCACATCTCAGGCTCTTTGCCGCTCGCGCCTTGGCGGAGCTGGGAGAACGAATTGATCTCGATCCGTTGCGCGTCGCCTTGGATCACGAAGACTATGTCGTTCGCCTTGAGGCCTGCGACGTCCTGGGTGCGGTCCGTGCCACCGGGGATCTGCTCACTGATCGCCTGCGGGTGATGGCGCGAGAGGATTTCCATGAGGCGGTGCGCAGTGCCGCGCAGCAAGCGCTGCTGCGACAAGCCCTGCGCGGGCAAACCCCGCCAGAGAGAATCCGGATTCTCGGGGCTGCCCTCAAGGATGCGGACCGTCTTACCGCGCTTTGGGTGGTTCGAAAAACCCTGCAGGAAGGAACACCGGAGGCGCGGGTCCTGGTCGAGGCGTATGGTGCCCGCGACGACTGGCTGGGCGAACGCTGCCGCGCGCACCTGATCCTGGCACCTCCCCGTCAACCTTCAACCGTTCCCGGAGAAGCACGATGACTTAAACATATTCCATCAAAAAAAAACCGCCATGAACCACACGATGACACCCACGAAAAGCCAGCACATCCGGCACATCGGACTGATTCTGCCGATCGCCTTTTGGGCAACCTCTCCGCTGAACGCCTACCTCGGGCCGACGCACGAGGAGTTGATGAAGCAAGCCATGGCGAAGGCGGGCGAGCTGCCGCCGGGGCTTGTCTTGAGTCCGGCATCCGCTCCCGGCCTACGTCTGGCGCAAGGGGCCGTTGATGAAGACGATCCGGCCACCCGGGCCTTGGATCACGCCTTCAACCCGGTCAATAATGGAGCCTTCCCCTTCTCCACCGTGACCGCCGGCAATGCTGCCGCGTCACGGTGGAACAGGATGAACAGCGCATTCATCGCCGGCAACCGGGATGGCGGGGACGAGCAGGGTGCCTGGCATTTCCTGGGGAGGGCATCGCATCTCCTCCAGGACATGGCCTCGCCCCTGCACACCTATGCTCGGGACCATGCGCCGATCCCACTGGTCTCGGGATCCTGCATGTACGAGGGCTACTGGGGAAATCAGCTCAACCGCCTGAGAGAGTTCGTTGGAGACCCGGGCGGCCCTTTGCACAGCAGCACGCTGGATCCGAGAGCGCTGGAGCGAGTGGATGATTGGACACGGCAGAGACTCCAACATCGCTTTGATGCGAGCAGCCCCTCCAAGCACAGCGACGATGTCCGTGGCTGGATGGAGGTAATGGACTGGATCACCTATTTCCGAACCACGTTCTGGGGTGAGGTCCGGTTTGGAGATCCGGGATTATTTCCCCTAGGCAAAAGCGGCCAGGCGACCCCTCCACGCACCACCGCCACGACCTTTTCCGATGGTTCCGTGCCAGCGCAAGAGAACGCGCTCGATACCATGTTCGCAGGCCAGGTCCGATGGCGTGTCACCTGGGATACCGACTGGTTCTACGAAATCACGGACCGCCAAGGGAACAGCTTTCGCTGGATGAGCTTCACGGACATCGACGATTGGAGCGCCTGCGGCCGGACCGAATTGAATGCCGGCGGCTGGGCACCGGGATTTCAGGATAGCTCCATGCGCAACCCCGCCGGCTCCGATGATGATGATAAAAATGTCCGCATCACCGGCCGGTTCTGGTTCGACCTGCGCCAGTTGGGCCTGAACTCGTCGGGCGAGTTCAATCGACGGTGTTACCCGCACCGTTACCCAAACGGCGAGTCAATGGGTGACGATCTATTTGACTACTTTGGCCGCTACTTGATGCCATCGTTGGTTCGCTACAACGCGGGTCTGCTGGGACTGGCCAATCGCCGCGTCAGCGTGAGGACCGCCGGAGCCAATCCAGCGCACGGGTTCACCTGGAGTCGGGCCGACAACTTTGGCAACGAACCCTCGTTTGACACCAGCTCCAATGCCGCACAGTTCTATTTCACGGCCAAGAGCCCGGTGACACTCCAGGCGCCAGCCGTGGATCAGGCGGGTCAGCCCTTTGAACGCTGGCTGGTGAATGGCGTGGATTTCCCGGGCAACACGAACCGGATCCTCACAGTCAATTCCGCTGACGATTGGATTCCCGCCGAAGGGACCGAATACACGGCCGTTTTCACCCCCGACAGCGACGGCGACGGGCTGCCGGATTGGTGGGAGACCGCTTGGTTCGGCGATGCATTGTCGGCTCAACCCGGTGGGGATGACGATCATGACGGAGTTGGGAACCTGCTGGAATTCGCCTTCAATCTCGACCCGCTCCACCCCGACTGCGCCCCACTGGTGCCCGGCACCGGCACCTCCGGGTTGCCGGGGCTTACCAGCGACGAGAGCGCCCCCTCGACCGTTCACCAATTCGAGTTCCTGCGCCGCAAGAACAGCGGTCTCGCATACACCCCGACCCAATCGACCACCCTCGGCCACGGTTCATGGGAGCCGATGACCGGCACGACGACGATCACGGACATCGACGCCGAATTGGAGCGGGTGCTCATCGAGATCCCGGGTGACCCGGGGGGGACGCCCACGCGCTTCTTCAGGGTGGAGGTGGCGCTGCCGTGAGGAACTTCTTTTCTCCCGCTCTCCGAACCGCTCTTTAGCTCCTCATGCGCACCCACCCAGAAAAGCAATTTCCCAGCAATGGCTATTTGATTGTCTTGGCACTTACTCTGCTCGCCGGTTGCGCCCAGCCGTTACTGGAGTTCTCGACCGACACACCAGCGACCGTACTAGCGATTCATTCGTCTACAAATGTCAGGGACGAACGCGCGTCATTCCGCAAATGTTTTTGTAACGCGCTGAAGCGTGATGGGGCGTACACAGACAAAGAGTGTGTCGGGTTGTTGCACCGCCTGCCCGACGAACCACCGCAGGCAACTGCAGCGTCACCAATCCCGCTGGAGGGAAAGTTGGAATTGCTCATCGTCCCGGGCATATTCGGAGAATGTATTCAGGATCATGTAACTGTTTTCGGCGATGCCATTCCCCATATGGCTCGATTCGGCTACCACTCGTCGACCGTGAACGTGCGCGGCCGCGCTAGCTCAGAACACAATGCAAAAATCATACGCGACCATATCATTGACGAGATACGTGTAACGCCGAAAAAGCGGTTTCTGTTGCTCGCCTATTCCAAGGGAACCCCCGACGCATTGGTCGCGCTTGGCAAGTACCCCGAATTGCATAAACATGTCGCCGCTTTGATAAGCTTTGCAGGTGTGGTAAACGGCACGCCGCTTGCCGATAGTCTCGAAGATTGGTACGAACATACGGTGGGGAAGTTGCCCTATGCGAAGTGCCCCAAGATTGATCAGGACGAAGTGCGCAGTCTGACACGTGCAGAGCGAATGAATTGGCTCTCTACGCACACATTGCCGAAAACAGTTGCCTATTTCTCAGTCGTTGCCCTCCCCTCACCCGATCGTGTTTCTGAAATTCTGCGGCCGATGCATGGGCGTCTAAGTAGTGTCGACCCGCGCAACGATAGCCAAGTGATTTATTACGACGCGGTTATCCCCGGCAGCACACTTCTTGGGTACGCCAACGCCGACCATTGGGCCATCGCACTGCCGTTCGAGAGCCAGGCACCAGCACTTGCGGCCACCTTTGTAAATCGCAATCATTTCCCGCGCGCGCAACTTGTCGAGGCGGCCGTTAGCGTAGCTGAAGAACAACTGCGGAAAAGAGACATTGAGTTGCGGTCACGCGACTAATTTGCAGGAGCGTTATCGATCATCGAGCACAACCCCATTCTCCCGCTCTCCGAACCGCTCTTTAGCCCCTCATGCGCACCTACCCAGGACGGAGGACGGAGGACGGAGGACGGAGGACGGAGGACGGAGGACGGAGGACGGAGGACGGAGGACGGAGGACGGAGTCAGAGGTCAGAGGTCAGAGGTCAGGAGTCAGGAGTCGGAGGACGGAGGGCGCGGTCGTTGGAGAACCCGGCGGTTTGTTCCTTTTAGCGGCCTCACAGTACGAATTGGTACCGTCTTCAGTTCCTGCCAACACTCGCTAGCCTGGAGAATATGCTTCGCCGCTAACGGGGTTCACCAACTGCGTGCCCAGCCTGTTACCGGTCCGCCGTTCCTGTTGAAGTGCGCGGAGACTTTTTGGGGAGCCCTGTGTCCCACCGGCACAGTACGTGGCGGCGGACTGAGCGGCTAGTGCCAATACCGACCGCGGAAGGCGCTGCACCTCGGTCAGGGCTTGAGCGCCAGCGCCCTGACCAGCTCCGCAGTGAGACGGACCGACAAAACTGCCAACGCCCTGCAGGATTTGAGGTCGAACGACGGAGCTACCAAATCGACCTTGCCCGTGTTCACCAGCTCGTCAATCCAGTGGGTGACCCTGACCGCAAACCGGGGTGAGCACCATTGGGCTAGGTGGTAGGCCACCTTGGGATGGACTCTGGTGCCCTGCTCGTGCGCCACTCCGTATTGCTTGGTCATCACCAAGAGCGTGGAGCCTATTCGCGTCACGCTTTCCAGCTCCTTCATAAGCGCCTGAGGCTCAGCGGTTCGCGTGCAGTTGTTCAGCTTCTTCCCGACTGCTTGGCGCATGGCCGTGGCATTCCAGTAGCCGTCGGACCGGCGCTGCTGGAGAACGAACCCGGCAATCTCCCGCGGAATGAGGTCCCCGGTTTTTGCGTTCAAACAGGCGCTTGAAGCGAGCTGCGGTTGACTTTCACCGGCGCCGCGCCTTCGAAATCTGGCTTCCTGACGCACCGGGACGTTGGCGATGGTCGGCAGCACGGGTTTCAGGTGCGGCATGTGTTCGTGCCTTGGGTTGCCAAATGGCAACGAAGTCATGCTCGATGCTACGGCTTGACGGCTACCGACCGCACGGCGATCACCCCCCCTCCACTCATTCCCACGCTGATCTGTCGCCGCCACCCGCTTCCCTCACATGCCGACGGTTGTCAGGTATTCGCCGAGGAGATCGCGGAGGTTTTGGAGTAAGCGACCTTGGTCCTCAGCAGGCCACGGCCATCCCCGAACCTGTCGCCCCACCCACCGCCGCACCGGCAGCCGCTGCCGCCTGAATCGTTGAAACCAAGAAGCCAAGTCCCGCCACGATGCCTAGCAAGCACCGTGGCGGCAACTTCACCAATGTCTTACCCAACATCGCTTATGACCAATACCCCTTCCAGACATCTCCTGGCCCCAGTCACTGCCGTTTTGCGCAATCCGGCGGCGCATGGCCACCCGGACCTGCCGCCCATCCGGCGATACCGAGTCCGCTTCGAAGGCGACCAGGGCCAGGCCGATCTGATCGGCGGCGACCTGTTCGCCGAAACCGGCCCCCACAGAAAACCGCTCGACGCCAGCCTGGCCACCCGCCTCCTCAACCTCCCCGTGACCGACCCCGAAGGCCATGCGAACCGAGCCATGACCATCGACGAACTCCTCCACGAGGTCGCCGAAACCCACCTCGACCACCGTCACCCCGAGTGGACCGCCGCCGAGGGAACATACGGAATGATCAACATCCACCTCGCGCCACGCATCCGCGTCACGGGCACCATCACCCGCCGCCGGGTCACCCTGCTGACTTCCCGGCTGTGAGAGAGGACGGAGGGAGAACTGGAACGGCTCCGGCAACACCCTCCCGTCGGTCCAATCTTGGGTCGGTGGGAGGCAGGCGGACGAACAAAGATCATGCCATTTTTTCGCTGGCACAGGAGGGGCAACGTAGTCTCCGGTTTCCTTCCGGCCGAAACAGGTCCCCTGTGCCCTCCGCGCCGGGAGTGGCGCAGCGCCCGAAAGCGGCAAATGTGCCACATGCGCCACATGCGCCACATTTGATCGGCCGGCAAGCAGGCCGGGAACCCCTTAATGGCGGATTGTGGGTCGGGCTGCAATTATCCCGTCGGCCGGGTTATCAGATGATGGCAGGGTACGCGTTGCCCGTTCGCCGGTCGTTGGTTAAGTGCGTTGGTGATAAGCCCATTCCGACGAACCGCAGGCGCGAGGTCCGGCCGCGCCTCACCGTTTTCCAAAACATCCCGCAACAAATCGAGGTAGGCTTTCACGCGGAGAGCTTGCCACGGGAACGGGGGCACTTGGCAAGCAAGTTCGTGCCGGAATCGCACCATCGCCACGGCTTTTGCATTTGGAGGCCCCAGCCACTGGAATTCCCAGGCCTTCGTCGCTCTGCCAAGACCCAAAGAACAAGCCGTGGCCCCGTCGCCGGATCAGGTCGGGGGGCAAATAGGATCGATCAGGAGGTCAAACCAGAGCCCCAAACCACACCACGACTGATAATCAGCAATCTCTGATTTCTAATTTTTATTATATTTATGGATTTTTGACTAGTCAAGCGTCTCGGAATTGGTTATTGAGCCTGCGGAAACGGTGGATCCCGTGTCAGTTAGACGAGCCGACCCGACCGGATTCCAGTAGCGCCTGCGAACCTACAACCTACAACACCCATGCACAACGACCCCTTTTCCATCCTCTCCGCCGCCAAGGCAAGGCTCTGGCGATATCTGGCTATTATGAGCGGGGCCGTCGTGAGTGTCCTGGCCACCGCGGACCGCGCCCGGTCCGCGCCGGAAGACGCGGGTTTCGCCCCCGTCCCGCTTTCGTCGACCACCCCGGAAACCCGGGTAGCAAACCCGCAAACTCCCACCGCGACCCCGGCGGCGAGTCCAGCGGCGGCTCCGGAAACTCCGGGGGCACTGATGGCAATCCCGATCATCCCGGAGCTGGCGGGGATCGAAGGAATAGGAGATTTAGGGGGGGCGCTCCCGGCGAATCCTGACGAAACCGTCACCGAGGCACCGCCACCTGCAGATGATGGCCTGGCGGGATGGGTCACCGCTTCTGACGACCCCGTCGTGCAACCGCGTGGGGGAGGTGTTGACCTGGTTCCGGTGGCTCCCAACGGATTCACCAATGGCGTCCCCCAATACCTCGTTGGCGGCGGAGCGGGCGGCCCCATCCTCGATGGATTCAGCTTTTCCGGCAACTTTTCCGGGACCTACGACTCCAATGTGACCCGCAGCCCGGGCGGTGTCAACTCGCCGGTTCAGGACGATTTCATTTTTGCCCTCGGTGGGACGGTCGCCTACATGTCGACGGCCACCGACTGGACCTTCGGCGGCAGCTACACGGGCAGCTACAACCAATACGTGGAGCAGACCAATTACAGCGGTTATAACCAGAGCCTCAGCCTCTTGGGAAACTATGACGGAGCCCGGCTCAGCGCCTCCCTCTCGTGCGGGATCGCCTACCAGCAGGGGCCCAACCGCTATTATGCCTCCAATTTCGTGGAGCAGACCAGCTTCAGGCCGGCCCTCACGCTCAGCTACCGCTACAGCCCGAAAACCTCCATCCGGGGAAACATCGGCTACAGCTTCTCCACCACCAACCAAAACGTCTACAACGATACCACCTCCCTCAATCTCGGCCTCGCGGCACTGTGGAAATACTCCGAACTCACCGAGTTCGGCCCCGGCGTCCGCTACTCCTACCAATCGGGCGGGAGCAGCAACTCCCGCACGGCGATCAGTCCCGAGATGCTGCTGAATTACCGCTTGACGACCAAAGTCAGGCTGAATTCAACCATCGGCGTGGACTTCGCGAGCTACGAAAACGGCCGTTCGGCGGATCCCAGTCTCACCGGGGCGATCGGCCTGAACTACCAGGCGTCCGAAATCTGGGGCTTGAATCTCGCACTCTACCAGGGGTATCAGGCGGACACGGTGAATTCCAACGTGTTCACCGAGGTCAGTTCCGTGCGGTTGGGCTACCGCCAGAAGATCCGCCGGGCCACCCTCAACCTCGGAGCCAGCTACGAGGTCGACACCTACGACAATCCCACCAACAGCGGGATCAATCGCCCGGATGGAGATTACTTCAGTGTCGACGGATCCCTCGGCATGGCCATTTTCTCCAACTCCACCCAAGCCAGCCTTTTTCTGCGATACAGCGACCGAAGCGGCGGAATCAACAACGACTGGGACTCCGTGCAAACCGGCCTCAGCCTCAGCCGGAGTTTTTGAGAGGGGCGCCGACTTGGCCCCCTATCAAGCCGATAGGGTTTACTGGGTTCCGGACCCCGCTCGGCAAGGATTTAAAAAAAACAACTATTTCATCTTTTTTGTTTGACGGGTTGCCGGATCCGACGCAAAAATCGCCCGTCATGACAAAGCAACGCTTAATAGTCTATTTGGGCCTCGCCTCGGCGGTTTTGGTTTTCGCCGCTTCAGCGAGTGCGGGGGGCCGCCGATCCACTACCAGCAGCCCTCCTCCGACCACTACCGGCGATGTCGCCAAAACCTTTGTCAGCCCTCCCTGAAAATTGTACGCCCATCGATTCATTTCCTTCACAATTATCCAAGACCTTCCCTGATTTTATGAAATATCGCACCCTTCTTTGTATTGCCGGTTCCCTGCTCGCGGTCACGGCCTCCTCCTCCGCCGCTGGCTTTATCGAGGATTTTTCAGGTTTGAACAATGGCGACGCCTTGGTTCCAACAGGAACCTCCGGTTACAATGGCTGGACTCAAACCGAGGCCAACTGGGTGGACCCTGACTTTCCGGCTGACTCCTATCCGATTGCCTGGGGCCAGACGGTGGTTGCCGACAAGGGCGTGGCCGTGGGTGGCTGGTTTAGCACACCCGAGGAGGATTCATTCAGCATCCAACACTCCGTGGGGATTCCGCTGATTGGCGGATCGGTCGGGATGACGTTTACCGTCGGCCGGGATCCATCGATTGACTCGATCCAAAACACCTTCGAGATCGGTGCCTTCAATGGCGGCGGCAGCAACCTGTTTTCCTTCGGTCTGGAACCGACGGGCGATCCGGATGCCTGGAATATGTATTACACCACCGGTACGGGAGGCAACATCAATCTATCGACGACCAACGCGGTGGCTCTCAATCAGGTCACCGACATGGACCTGACGTTCTCCCAGAATGGTTTCGACACCGATTTCGCGCTGGCCTTGGCCACTTTGAGCGGAACCCTGAACTACAACGGCACCTTGACCGGTTTGGTCGGTGAGGATTTGGACTCCGTGCGGATCTCGATGCTCAAAGTCCCCGGCACGGATCCGGTGACCGACCCGTTTGATGCGTACGGCACGAATTTTGTGGCGGTTTCGAATCTCGTAGTGATCCCCGAGCCGGGATCATTGATGCTTCTTGGCCTGACCGTCGGAGCGTCCCTGCTCGGCCGCCGCCGCCGCGCTTGATCATCGTATTTTAAAACGCAAAAAGCCGCGTCCCAATCGGGCGCGGCTTTTTTCGTACGGGATGTGGCTGGCGGGATGTGGCTGGCGGGATGTGGCTGGCGGGATGTGGCTGGCGGGATGTGGCTGGCGGGATGTGGCTGGCGGGATGTGGCTGGCGCGGCTCGCGCCAGACCGTCTTTGGGGGCGGCTCGCCCCCAAAAGCTTGTGAAACCGACA
>JAIPKB010000207.1 GCA_021733795.1 Akkermansiaceae bacterium
GCAAGGACAGCTCCGCAAACCGCCGCATCGCCGACTCGCGGTCCCGGGCAAATTCAACCCACAAAGCGGCGGCCTGTGCCGAAGACGAGCATCTTTCCGTGCGCTTGGCGCAAACCTCGATAAACTTTGCTCCATCGAGAGCGGCCCAACGTTGGTCCAACCAGCCGAGTGCCTGGGCCTGCCGCGCCTCCGGCCAGGCGTCCGAGCGCCAACCGGCCGCCACCACCGTCCGCGCCGAAGCAATCGTATCGGCGTCCAGCGTTTCCAGCCACCCGCAAAACCGTCCGGTAAACGCGAGATCGTCAGTTTGTGACAGCGCATCGATCACCGGCCCAGGAACCTGCATTGGATCATCCGCCCGGATAAAGGAAAGACCGGCGGTAAAAACGAATCCGGTCGCCGCGCATGCCGCGCCAGCCCGGACGAATGCTCGCATGTTCATGGCCCGAAATCTATCCGGCAAGCCCCGGACAGTCAAGCCACACAAAAGCGCCCCGTGGCTGGCGCGGCTCGCGCCAGGCCGTCTCCCCGGCGGCTCGCCGGGGGGCATCCCTCAACCCCTCCCCTCGCCCGACAGCATGTCGGTCCCACATAGCCGACAGCATGTCGGCGCTCCGCGCGGACATGCTGTCCGCCAATCCGTGGCTGTGGCGTCCCCACCCGGCCACCCCCTCTCCCCGGAGAATGCGTCGGAATATTTCCAGGCCCACCTCCCTCTCACCAGTCTATGAACCGCCGCTTTTCCTTGCTCTTGATCCTGCTCTGCACCAACTTCGCCGCCTGCCAACCGAAATCCGAAATGAGTCCCGACGCCAAATCCCCCGCCCCCAATCCCGCCGTCCCTGCCAATGCCCAGACCGCCGTCTTTGGCGGTGGCTGTTTCTGGTGCATCGAGGCCGCCTACCGCCAGCTCGACGGCGTCGTCAGCGTCACCTCCGGCTACATGGGTGGTCACGTCAAGAACCCCACCTACGAACAAGTCTGCGACAAAACCACCGGCCACGCCGAAGTGGTGAAAATCGTGTTTGATCCGAAAAAAATCACCTACGAGCGACTGCTGGCCTGGTTCTGGGACCTCCACGATCCCACCACCCTCAACCGCCAGGGGGGCGACGAAGGCCCGCAATACCGGTCCGTCATCTTCCACACCAGCGAGGAGCAAAAAAAGACCGCGGAAGCCTCCAAAGCCGCTGCGGCCGCCAACTTCAAGGACCTGATCGTCACCGAGATCACCGAGGCTACCGATTTCTATCCGGCCGAGAACTATCACCAGAACTACTACTTCCAAAACAAATCCAACAACGGCTACTGCCGGATGGTCATCGAGCCCAAACTCAAAAAACTCAAGCTCGACCACTGAGTCCTGCACCCGGATTCCGCGTGCAGGGGCCCAGAACTCGGCATTTGACCTCACAAGAGCCGAGATGTCGAACAAGTTGGATTCCGGGGGGAGGGGGGGGCATGACAACGAAGTCAAAGCTCCGCAAGAATAGGCAGGGACCGCCTCTCCGAGCGGTCCGGTTGGGGCGAGACCGCACTTCCATCCAATCCCAAGCCACCCGAACACTCCAGGCGCACATATTCCCGGATCGGGATGGCAATGAACTCACACGGTTTCCCCCGCGGTCCGGCTCTAATACGGCATTAAGTGGCCTTAAAACGGCATTTCTTTGCCATAGTCATCAGGATGAAAGTCTCGCTAAAGGACTTGTTGTATTATTCAAGGTCAATCCTCGAAGCGAAACGAACGCTGCCGCTGCTTCCTGAGCCGGAAACGGCCGCCGTTGGCCGCCCGGATCGGATCGAAAACCAGATCCATCCCCACCTCCTTGATTTCGCACACGTGAGCCATCAACTCACCCAGCCGGCCTTTGGGAAACCCGCGCATTTTAAACCAGACGAGGTACTCGGGTGGCAGGTCGATGAGCGGCACGCCGGCCGGCGGATAGTGCTTGGGCCCGAACATCCCGTAGGGCATCCGGACCATGCCGATCTCCCCCAGCAGGTTGCGGAAATCCTCGCGGTCGATTTCAGTGAAATCCATCGGTTCGTTCAGCGCAACATCGTGACGGTCTTGTGTACCGCCGCGACAAACGCCTCCACGTCGGTCTCGGAGTTATAGAGTGCGAAGGAGGCGCGGGTGGTACCGGTGATGCCGAAGCGGGCCATCAGCGGCTGGCAGCAATGGTGGCCGGTGCGGACCGCCACCCCCATTTGGTCCAACAGCGTTCCCAGATCGTAGTGATGCAGTCCCTCGATCCCGAAGGAAACAATCCCCGAATGGTCCTGCGGTCCGTAAAGGCGGAGACCGTCGATGTCCTTGAGCCCCTGCACGGCCAACCCGGCCAGATGGCATTCCCACTCGTGAATCCGGGCCAGACCGAGCTCGTTGATATAGTCGAACGCCGCCGCCAGCGCGATGGCCCCCTCGATGTTAGGGGTGCCGGCCTCGAACTTGAAGGGCAGCTCGTTGTAGGTGGTGCGGGCGAAGGTGACATCCTTGATCATTTCCCCGCCACCGCGCCACGGCGGCAGACCGTTGAGCACGGAGGCCTTGCCCCACAACACGCCGATGCCGGTCGTCGCATACACCTTGTGCCCGGAAAGCACGAGAAAATCGGCTCCCAGCGTCTGCACATCGATCGGCAGGTGCGGTGCGGCCTGGGCGGCATCGATCAACACCAGCGCCCCCACCGCCTTGGCCGCCGCCGTCATTTCCCGCACCGGAATGATCGTGCCGAAGGCATTCGACACCCAGGTCAGGGCAAGCAAATTGGTGCGCGGGCTGAGGAGGGTTTTGAATGCCGCCTGATCCAGAGTGCCGTCGTCAAGGCAGGGAATCACCTTGAGCACCGCGCCGGTGCGTTGGCAGAGCATCTGCCAGGGCACGATGTTGGAATGATGCTCGAGGGTGGAGATGAGGATTTCATCGCCGGCCTGGATGGTGCCGGAAAGCGCCAGCACATTGGCCACCAGGTTGATGCCATCGGTGGTGCCGGAGGTGAAGATCACCTCCTCGGTGGCCGCGGCGCGCAGATGGCTGGCAATCGTGATCCGGGCCTTTTCAAAGGTGGCGGTCGCCGAACGCGCCAGCGAGTGGGTCCCGCGGTGGATGTTGGAGTTGAGCGCCTCGTAGTAATGCCGGGAGGCATCCATCACCTGCCGGGGTTTCTGGGTGGTGGCGGCGTTGTCCAGATAGACCAGCGGGCAGCCGTTGACCTTGCGGTCGAGGATCGGAAAGTCGGTTTTGATGAGATCGGTATCGAACATAATTGAGGGTCTCGAGGTGGTATTGGAGATGGCTTAGAGCCGCTCTCCGGTTTTCGGATTGATGGTGAGCGGCCACCCTGGATAGGGCTGGTTGTCCGGCGCGGGCTTGGCGGGCGAGGCCCAATAAGGCCAGTTGGTGATGGTGACCTGGCCGGCTGCCGGATCGCAGCGCAAAATGGTGTAACCGACGGCACGGTCGAACAAGCGGGCCGGCTCGCGGTCGATGTCGAGAGGGTTGGCCACTGCGGCGATCGTGATCTTGTTACCGAAGGCATCAACGAAATCACCGGTCTCACGTGGATCGCCGGGGCGGGCGTTGCCTCCTTTGGCGGCAGGCATCCAGCGGCGGGGCCAGGTATTGGCGGTGGCCGGGGTGGAAACCCACCACGGACCGTCACGATGGGTCGCCAGGCCATACTGGCCGGTGGATCCCAGATGTTGGTCGCCGGTGACATGCAGCGCCCCTGCCTGTTTCATCAGTTCCAGCGCAAGTTTGCGTTTCCCCTGGGGCCAGCCGTTGGTGTCGAAGTCCGGCTTAGGCTGGTCGTTCGGGGCATACTCACCGGGTTTATAGTTTTTCATTCCCGGCACATCCGAATCGGACTGCACCTCAGCCGGCAGCGTTTGGGGAGCGGCCCACGGGCTTTGGGACATGACCATGCGCATCGGGCTGGCGGAGTCCGGCCTCGCCGCCCACCGTTTGAGAAATGCCTCCTGCCGCGGCCCCAGCAGCTCGGCCCCGGGATGATCCGGCGGCGGTGCCAGGTAATACGAAGAATTCTGCGGCCAGCCATTCTCGATTTTTCCGTCCGTCAGTAAATCCCTGGGAGCCGACTTGAATTGGCGGTCGGCAATGATCGCCATGTCGAGGCAACCATATTGCCAGCGGGTGAAATAGACCGAGATTGCGTTGTCGCACGGGCTGGGGTCGATCGGATCGGGCAGATTGCCCGTCTGGGTGGCATGCACGGCATTGACAAACTCTGGGGACATTTTGTAGCCACCGGAGTCTTGAGCACTGAACCCGTAGCCTTTGGAAACATCGGCCTGCTTGCCGCCCGTTCCCCAGAGATTGCCATGAAACACGTCGTGATCATCCGGCAGGGTGACACTCGGGGTGTCCCGCAAGGCATCACGCCAGATCCAACCGTGCATGGCATATTTCCGCAGATAGCAAACCAAGGTGCGATCATTCGACCGCTGATCGACCAGATTGCCATAGCCACCGACCCCCTCGTAGATCTGATCCCCCAGAAAGGCGAACAAATCCGGCTTGTGAGCAGCCACATTGGCCACCAGATCATTGTGGGGAAAGCCGGTCGCATCGTCGCAGGAAAGGGCAGCCACCATCAGTGCCCTGCCATCTGGAATCGGCCGGATGGTCCCCTTGAAGGACCCCCCGGCGAGCTTCACCTCATACGAGTGCGGCACCTTCAGATCCTTGCGTCTCAAGACGAATCGGGCCGTGCGGGACTTGAGGTCCAAAGCAACTCTGCCGCCCGCCCGGCCGTCGAGAATCAGGCTCACATCGTGCCTTTCATCCGAGGCGAACGGCGCGGCCTGGACCAATAGCCGGATGGACCCGTCATTCGAGGGCGCCTGGGTCACCCAATAGATCGGCCCAAACGCCCGCTCCGGATGGAGGGCCACCTTCCCGCCCGCAAGCACCAACCGGTCGAACGCAATCCGCAGGGAGCCACCCCGCGCTTGAGGAATGGCCGGACCTCCCGCCTTCGGCCGCGGGGCGGAATAATCCGCCTTGGCTGGAAATTTTGTGGATGCGGTAAACGCCACCAGCCCTTGCACCCATGACCCATGGACCTCGGCGCGGGTGGTTCCAAGCAATTGTCCAGACGAATCCGTGGCGGTCAGGGACAGGCGATACCGGTTTTCCTTGGCGGGCAACCCCTGCAGTTCGAGCGTGACCGCCCTGAAGGGAACGGGGACTTTTTCCCCTTCACCGGCAGTGTCACCAATGAACAGCGTGCCATCGGCCTTGATCCCCGCGCACAGGCCGGCCCCGTAGATCGCCGCCTCCCGGTAGTCCCCGGAAGCCGCCGCCAACCCCACCTGAATGCCGGCAAACCCGGGCACCGGCGAAACCGGGGACGTCTGGTCAAACCGGCAGCGGATAGTGAATGGCGCGGATGCCGGGGTCAGTTCGGGGGTGGGCACCGTCAGATTCCGGTTTCCTCCGGGAAAGGTATTCCCAGCCCGGCCGGATTTGACCAGCCAGTCTTCCGCCGGGTTGGCCCACAGTTCCGGCCCCGGCCACGGCCGGACGACCGCTTCCGGCCACGAAATCGACACCTCGGCCGCCATGGCCGTCTGTGCGAGGGGGGCAAGCAGGATCAAGGGCAGCACTTTCTTCATCATTCCGCGCCGAAGATGCCCCATGATCGCCCCAGTGGCAATCCCGGAGTCGGATGAAATTTCATGACCAAACCCCGCTTCGTCCCAACTATCAACAGTCAGGAGACTGCAAGACCCAAGATGGTGAAATCGCTTTTTCAGAATCCTTTTCATTCGCCCGCGTTGTGACCAACGCTCCTTCGACCTTCGACTTTCAGACCTTCGACCTTCGACTTTCAGACCTCCTCAAAGACATTGGAGCGCTCAGGGATAGCCGGGAGAGCCTCCGGAGCCCCGGATTCATCGCCCACCGTGAATCTGTTCTTGCCGGAACCCAAAAGCACCGCTTGAATCCCCCGCCCACGCTTTCATGTTCCTACTCAATAAAATTTTCCAACTCAGGGATAAGGCCAACCCCGATCACGAGAAGCCGTTCCTCGAACACCTCGAGGACCTCCGGACCATGATCACCCGGGTGGTGATCACCCTGTTGGTTGCCATGCTCGTCTGCTTCACCTTCCAGGAGAAACTCATGGAAATCCTGCGACGTCCGGTCGACCAGGTGTGGGAAGCCCAGATCGTTGACAAACTCCCCACGCCCAAGCAAGGAGCCGCCAAGTCACTGGATCTCGCGGCCTGGGAACGCGCCAAAGCCATCGATCACGCGGTGCTCGGGCTTGCTCCGGCCCAACGGGAGGCGTTTTTCAATGCGCTCGGCGACGACAACCTCCGGTTTCACGCCCAATCGGTGAGCCTGCTGCGTGCCAGCCTGGCCCTGCCCGAGAGCAAGCGCGCCCAGTTCGTCGCCAGCCTGGAGGGGTCCGAGGAAATCAAGAAACAGGTCCTGGCGCTGCTCAAAAACGCCCCCAGCCCCGAGGTGGAAAACCGTGGCAACCTCCGCATGATGTCCGCCCTCAAACCGACGGAAACCTTCATGCTCTCGATGAAACTGTCGTTTTTCGCGGGAATCGTGATCTCTTTCCCGCTGCTGCTGCTCTACATCCTCCAATTCATCCTGCCCGGCCTGCACACTCATGAACGAAAAGTGTTGTGGCCCTCGCTGCTCGTCGGCTTCGGCCTGTTTCTCGCCGGGGTGTTCTTCGCCTACTACGGCGTGCTGCCCCGGGCGCTGACCTTCTTCTACGAATGGAGCGCCAAACTCGGGGTGTCCAACGACTGGCGGATCGGCGAGTACATCACCTTCGCCACCCAGTTCACGCTGCTCTTCGGCCTGTCCTTCGAGCTGCCGGTGGTGGTCATGGTGCTGGTCAAACTCGGCCTATTGAGCTACGAAACCATGTCCAAGACCCGGTCCTACGCGATCGTGGCGATCTTCGTGGCCGCGGCGATCCTGACCCCCACCCCGGATGTCTTCACCCTCAGCCTGATGGCTCTGCCAATGGTCATCCTCTACGAAATCTGCATTTGGCTCGCCTGGTATGACGCCCGCAAACAGCGCAGCCAAGAGGAAGCCCAAGCCGCCGAAGACGAAAAACGCCGCCTCGCCCGCAAAGCCGCCGGCATCGTGGATGACCCGGACCCCACTGACGTTCCCGACCACACCGAGGATTTCGAAGTTTTCGAGGATTCTGAAACCGACGCCGAAGCCACCGAAGAAACCGGCGACCAAGACTGGCAAACCGAATACCCCGACCTGACCCCGATCGATTTCCCCGCAGACCCCGCAGACCCCGCAGACCCCGCAGACCCCGCAGACCCCGCAGACCCCGCAGACCCCGCAGACCCCATAGGTCCCATAGGTCCCATAGGTCCCATAGATCCCATCGATCCCATCGATCCCATCGATCCCACCGATCCCACCGATCCCATCGATCCCACCGATCCCACCGATCCCATAGATCCCACCGATCCCACCGATCCCACCGATCCCACCGATCCCACCGATCCGTCCGCCCCTCCTCGGCATGACCGCGACTGACCGCTTCATCGGCACCGACTCCCGTTCGCCTTTTGCCGGATGCGTGATCCTCATCCTGGCGATGCTGGTGATGGTGTTTCTGGTGGGTTTTTCCACCTGGGGACTCTTCCGGCAGTTCAATGAGATCGCCCGTTTCACCAGCGAGCGGGCGGCACCGGTACCCGTCGCTCCGCTGCTTGACCGCGAAGTGGAGATCAACGCCCTGGCCGTGAAACTCGAAAAGTTCCGGCAGGATCTGGCCGCCCCCGGAGAAGCCCGGCTCGCACTTTCCGCCCAGGAACTCAATCTAGCCATCGCCGCCTACCACCCATTCAAGGAACTGCGCCAAACCTTCCAGGTCCTGGCCGTGGAGGGAGACACCCTCAAGATTGCCATTTCCTTCAAGCTCAACGGCAAACCCCGCCTGGCCACCAAGGATGAACCCGGCATCATGGCCTCCGACCCACGCTACCTCAACGCCATCCTCACCGCCAAACCGCAACTGCTCGGCCACGAAGTGGTCCTGCAAATAACCGACATCACCGTCCCCAACGCCACCGTCCCCCGCGAGTTCATTGAACAAATGTCCCCCTACCGGATCACCGAGCGCTACCAAACCAACCCGGTCATGGGCCCGGTTATGGCAAAACTCACCTCCGTGGAAACCGCCAATGACACCGTGATCCTGAACCACAAGCCCGGCGAAACCCCGGCCGACCACATCAGCAATTCACAACTGGATCTCGCCAGCAGTCGCTTCTTCAAGACGTTGGCGATCGGGGCCTGCCTGTTCCTCACCTTCGTCGGCTTGCTGGTTTTCATCGGCCTCCGCGCCCGCGCACGCAAAGGTTGACATTTCCTCCACTGCGAGTTTTTTGAAAAACCAGGGGCGGCGGTGACGTTTACCCGGCCCACACTATGAAACTGCGCACCCCCACCTCACTGATCGGACTGGTTCTCGCCACCGGCCTCACCGTTGCCTTCGCGGCTGACAAACCCGCCGAGGCCCAACCCGCCACCCCGCCCCCCGAGGACTCCGCCTCCCAGAAAATGGCGAAGGAAGCCGACCAATTGGCTTTGGAAAACAAACTCCAAACCGAGCGGTTGACCAAAAACACCGCCAATCTTCGTGAGGAAATCACCCTCCTCAAGATCGAGCGGGAATTGCTCACCGAAAAACTCGCTCTTGAAGCCGCAAAACGCCAGGACGCCGTTAAGGATGAAGTCGCCAAACTCGAAACCGAAAAGGAAAAACTCACCCGCGAAAACGAGCTGGCCAAAATCCGCGCCGAAAAACTCACCAACGATCTCAAGGCCAGCCAAACTCAGGCGGCCCTCAAGCTGGCCCAGATGCAGAACGAGATCGCCCTCATCGAAACCACCGCCAAACACGCCCAGTTCGCCCGCTCCAAGCCAATCTACCTGAAGAATCCGCTCAAAGCCGATGGCACGCTGGTCATTTCCGACCGCCGCATCCCGCTCAACGGCCCCATCAGCTCCTCCACCGCCGATTTCATCACCACCCGCATCGACTACTGGAACAACAAGGACCGCCAACTGCCGATTTTCATCCTCATCGATGACTGCCCGGGTGGCTCGGTCATGGCCGGCTACCGCATTCTCAAGGCGATGGAAGCCAGCGACGCCCCGGTCCATGTGGTCGTCAAGTCATTCGCCGCCTCAATGGCCGCCTGCATCACCACCCTGGCCAAGGAATCCTACGCCTACCCGAATGCAATCATCCTCCACCACCAGATCAGCTCCCAAATCGTCGGAGCCCGCATGAACCTCACCCAACAACGTGAGTTCTTCGAGGAAAGCTCCCGCTGGTGGACGCGCCTCGCCACCCCCATCGCCACCAAGATGGGCATCACCACCGAGGAAATGATCAAAAAAATGTATGCCTGCTCCACCAGCGGCGACTGGAGCGAGTTCGGCGATCAGGCCAAGGAACTCAAGTGGGTCGATCACATCATCTCCGGCATTGAGGAAACCTCATTCACCAAGGACCCGGATGCCGGATCCACAGTATCCGCCCCGGCCCCAGTCCCGCCCCCCCCCCACAGAGGAGAAGTCACCGAAGAACTCGACGAGGAAGGCCGCCCCTTCACCTGGCTGCCCCGGCTCAACCCCAAGGACGTCTATTTCATCTACAATCCGGACGGCTACTATCGGGTACGCTAACTCCGCCCCATCCGCCCTCCCCGGCGGCGGCTTATCCGGGATTCATTGCAGAGCCCGCGGCGCGATAGACAAAGCGCTGCGGGCTTATCGCTTCTGTGAGTGAGTATGAAACCATCAATCCGCCGCCTCTCCTCCTCAATGATCGCCAGCCTCGCGCTGACCATCCCCGCCACCGCCGCGCCTGTGGCCAAAGAGCAACCCGCTCCCGAGGCCGCCAAACCGGCTGCCGATGCCAAGGCACCCGCCAAACCCTTCATCGGACTCGGCACCAGCGATGTCCCCGCATTTCTCGGCAAACATCTGAAACTGCCGGAAGACTCCGGAATCCTGGTCCGCGATCTCGCACCTGATGGACCCGCCGCCAAGGCCGGCCTCGAAATCGACGACGTCATCACCGAACTCGACGGCAAACAAGTGGGCTCCCACCAGGACATGGTGGACCACATCCTGGCCAAACAACCCGGCGACAAGGTGACCCTCAAGTTCATCCACGAAGGCTCCCCGGCGGATGCCACCGTCACCCTCGGCGAACGCCCTGCTGAAATGGATCAGCCCGAAAACGCCATGGGAATCCGCGAAGGCATCATCGAAATGCCCGGCATGCCGGGGAACCTCCCGCCAGAAATTCAAAAACAAATCCGCGAGGCCATGGAAAACGGCCGCAACGGAAACGCCATGAAACTGCAGATCAACCCGCGCCACCTGGAGGGCGGGGCCAACGGCTTCAACTTCGACATGGCCTCCAGCATCAATCTGATGGACGACGAGGGCATGATCGAGATGAAGACTTCCAAGGACGGGAAGGAAGTCCGCGTTCGCGACAAGGAGGACAAGGAGGTTTGGAGCGGCCCGTGGGACACAGCGCAGGACATGGCCGCAGCCCCGCCCGCAATCCGCGAACGCATCGAACGGCTCAAACTCCCCATCATGCCGCAAATCAAGATAAATCCCGGCCTCATGCACGAGGACGACCCACCGGACGCAAACCAGGGCAAGGCCAACCCCAAAGCCGAAGACAATTCCGAGGAAACTCCGGACACCCCCTGATTCACCACCACCCCAACCGGGCCCCTCGGGAGGACGCCGCTCCACAGCGGCATCCTCCGGAGTGCGTTTCAGCCCGGCCTCCGGTGCCTTGCCTCACGGAACCACATCGGCAAAGTAACA
>JAIPKB010000208.1 GCA_021733795.1 Akkermansiaceae bacterium
TTTCGTGCCGGTGATCGAGTCGATCGAAACGATCCGGCGGGCGGCCCATGGCTACGATTGGCAGGTCATTACAGATCGTGGCCGGATCCGCTTCACGGTGGAGAATGACGAAAGCATCCAGCCGCTTAGCGGTGGAGGCATCGTGATCGTCGACCGCAACAACACCCGCTACCTGATCCCCCGGTGCTCCGCCATGGACGCCAGGAGCCGGCAGAAGCTGGAAAGATATTACTGACAATCCTTCCCGCCGTAGTTGCGCAGACCGACTGCGATCAAGGCCACGGACAAGCCGTGGGCCCAGGCGGCGGCGGTGGCGGCCAGCACATTTTCCGGATGGAGCGGTGTGCCGTCCGTGGAGTTCGCCGCCGTCAGCGGGCAGAGCGGCTGGGCGTCAGACCCGTGGATCAGCCACAACATGTCGGTCCGTTCCACCACCGCCCGTCCGCCGCCGGCGCAATGCCGGACGACCACGGGATGATCGGGGTTGCGGGTGAAGTAGATCACTTCGCCTTTGCAGGCGCCGGCCATTTCAACCACCAGCGGATCATCGGCATTGAGCACCCCGGCGCCGCCGGGCATCACCACATCGAGCACGCAACGTTTGGCGGCGGCCATTCCTTCGAGGGTGGTCACATGAGCATGGCCCAGATGTTCCTCGCCGACATTCAGCACCACGCCGACCGAGCAGTGGTCGAAGCCGAGACCGTCGGTGAGCACATGCTCCGCGCCGGCCTCGCAGATCGCGATCTCGGTCCACGGATGCAGCAACACCCCCTGGGCGCCAACGAGGCGCTCGCCATGGCGGCCGGGAGAAACGCGGGCACCCACCTGGATCCCGTCGGACGATGCCACCCCCACGCAGGCACCCGTGGTCCGCAGCAGGTGGGCAAGCAGCCGCGCGCAGGTGGTCTTGCCGCGGGATCCGGAAATCCCGAGGGTCGGGATGCGACCATCCTCGCCGGCGGGAAACAACATTTCGACAATCGCCTCACCCACCGGCCGGGCCTGGCCGACGGCGGGATTGAGATACATCAGCAGGTTGGGGCCGGCGTTGAGTTCCACGATCGCCCCGTGCTGATCCTCCAGCGGCACGCCAATGTCCCGGCACACCACATCCACGCCACATATATCAAGCCCGGCGACCATCGCGGCGGTTATCGCGTGATCGCGGATGCTCGGGTGGACCCGGTCGGTGACATCGATGCACCAGTTGGAGAACCGCGCGACCATCACCCGTTCGCCGACCCTGGGCAAGGCGTCGAGCGCGTACCCCTGGTCCTCCAGATCCGGCACCACCGAAGACTCCCATGCCGAGTGGTCGATCTTGCTCCAGGGGCATTCATCCGGCATGCCGGCCTGCTGGCTGTGATAGAGCTGCGTCACCATCAGTTCGCGGATGGTGTGGGTGCCGTCCCCCACCACCACCGCCGGAAAGCCCTTGCTGGCGGCGACCATCCTGCCGCCCGCCACCAGCAGGCGGTGATCGGTCCCGGGCACAAAGCACTCCACCACCACGCCGCCGCCCTCGGCCAGCGCGTGTTGATAGGCATTCCGCACCTGCTCCTCGGTGGTTAGATCGATGAACACGCCGCGGCCGTGGTTGGCATCAAGCGGCTTGACCACGACCGGGATGCCGAGCGATTCGGCGCTGTCCCAGGCGTCGTCCGGATCATCGGCTTCGAATCCGCGCGGCACCGGCACCCCGGCCTGGCGCAGCAGCCGCCGGGTGAGGTCCTTGTCGCCGACGATGTATTCGGAAATGGCCCCCGAGCGGTCCGTTTCAGCGGTCCAGATCCGGCGCTGCCGGGCACCATGGCCGAGTTGAATCAGGCTCCGGTCCAGGTCGAGACGGCGCCAGGGAATGCCGCGTTCCCGGGCGGCGTTGACGATGGCCATGGTGCTGGGGCCCAGCGCGATGCGTTCCGCGAGTTCCCGCAACCGGGCGACTTCCTCCGCCACATCGTAGGGCGTGTCATGATAGGCCGCCAGCAGCAGCTCCCGGGCACTGTGCAAACTGGCGGTCACCAGGGATTCGTTCTGATAGCGTACCACGACCTTGTACACGCCGTCCACAGCCGTAGCGCGCGCTTTGCCGAAACCATACCGGTGGCCGGCCAGGGTTTGGAGTTCCAGCGTGACGTGTTCGAGAATATGCGCCGGATAGGTACCGCGGTCGAGACGTTGGAAAAAGCCCCCGCGCTCACCCACGCTGCAGCGGTGTTCGATCATCCCGGGCAGCCAGGTCTTGAGCCGGTCGTTGAAGCCCGGAACCTCGTCCGAGCCGATATCTTTCAAGGCTCCGAGATCCACCCAGGCCTCAAGCACGGGAAAATTGGCCCAGATATTGGGACCGCGGAGCAGGTGGATTTGAATGATCTTGAGGTCGGTCATTTTGGGGCGGCCCAAGCCATAGCCCAGCCTCCCGTCCCCAGCAAGCGCAGGTTTTGGAAATCCAAAACCCAGCCAGGCGGGAAGGGTGGCGTTGTCAGCGGAGATGGCCCGGCTTTTCGCCCTGCACCCCAGCGAGATCAGTGCCAAAGTCCATGCTTGCCAAAACGGGCGCGGTGGGCAACCATCGCGGCGCGCCCTGATTTGGAATCCCACTGTCCGGAAGATTTGCGGAAACCCTCCGTGTCTCACCCGGATTGCCGGGATTCTGCCGGGCACGCCTGTTGCCATGCAATTCATCGGAATCGAACTGAGCCCCGCCGGCACCCGGGCGGTGGCGTTGGATTTGGAATCGGCCTCGATCCAGGCCGAGGCCTGGGTTCCTCACGCCTGGATCGAGGGCCTGCCGACCGGCTACCGCGAACAGGATCCGGCGCGCTGGATCGAGGCGGTGGACCAGGCGATCCGCCAGTGTGTGGCGACCTTGGGCGAAGCCCGCGCCCAGGTGGCGGCGATCGGGGTGACCGGCCCGTTGAGGGGGCTGGTGTTGCTCGATGAGGCCAATCGGATCGTGCGGCCGACCAAGCTGGCGGGGGATGTCTCGGTGAAACGCCAGGCGGATGAAATCGCGCGAGCCTTCGGCGGAGCACCGGGTTTGATCGAACTGGCCGGGCAGTGCCCGGGAGTCGATTCCGCTGCGGCCGAGTGCCTGTGGCTGAAGCAGCACGAGCCGTATTATTTCCAGCGGGCGGCGAGCCTGCTGACCGTGCAGGATTTCATCGCCTACTGGCTGACCGGGTCCCAGGCCTGCACCCCGGGCAGCGCCTCTGCCACCGGGTTGTTTGACATCCGCCGGCGGGCGTGGTCGTCCGCGTTATTGGATTTCATTGAACCCAATCTGGCTGGGCTGCTGCCACCGGTCAGCGCGCCGGACCAGGCGCGGGGGACCTTGCGCGGGGCTCTGGCTGCGGCGTGGGGCTTGGCCGAGCAGGTGCTGGTGGCGGCCGGCGGGGCGGCTCCGATGATGTCGGCGTTCGCCGCCGGCTGCGTGGAGGATGGCGCGGTGGCGGTGGATCTGGGCGCGGTGGCGACCTTGACCGGCTGTGGCGCGGCCCCGGTGATCGATCTGCGGGCGGAACTGGCGGCGTATTGCAATGCGACCGGCGGCTGGCTGGGAATGGCGACCACCGCCAGCACGGCGGTGGCCCCGGAGGTGATCCGGCGGCATTACGGATGGTCGGTGAATGAACTTGAAACGATGGCCACACAGGTGGCTCCGGGAGCGGACGGCTTGTTGTTGCTGCCGTATTTCACCGGCGAACAAGTGCCCCGGCTGCCCGAGGGCACGGGAGTGTTGCACGGGATCACGCCGGAGAATTTCACTCCGGCGCATATGGCGCGGGCGACGGTGGAAGGGGTCGCGTTGGGAGTGGGCTACGCCTTGAGCCGCCTGCACGACCTTGGACTCGAGCCACCCGAAATCCGCTTGTCCGGCCCCGGTGCGGACAGCCTGCTGATGCGGCGCCTGCTGGCGGATGTGACCGGGGTGCCGGTGGCGGCGCTGGCCCGGCGGCTGGATGCGGCGGCTGGTGCGGCGATGCACGCGGCGGTGGCGTTTTTCCATCAAAATGGCGAATCGCTCGGGTTCGACGAAATCGCCAAATACCTGGTGGTGACCGAAGACGCCCAACCCACCGAACCGGACAT
Source organism: Akkermansiaceae bacterium (assembly GCA_021733795.1). Lineage (GTDB taxonomy): Bacteria > Verrucomicrobiota > Verrucomicrobiia > Verrucomicrobiales > Akkermansiaceae > Luteolibacter. Next base: position 4,096 of record JAIPKB010000208.1, read on the forward strand.
GCAGGTGCATTCGCTCTATCAGAGTCTGATTTCCCGCCAGCAGTATCTGGTGGATACGCTTTATCCGGCAGGGTTCCTGTGACCCGGACACCCCGCTACAGTTCAATGAGCACCCAACGCCGCACGGAAATCCGCGACAGCCGCAAGGCGATGGTCCTCGGCACCCTGGCGGGCTGGGCGATGCGGGTGTGGTCGTGGCTGGTGCGGCTGGAGGTGGAAACCCGCTGGGACCCCGCTGCGCGGACCGGCCCGGTGATCTTCGCGCTCTGGCACAACCGGTTTTTCACGGTGCCGCCGGCTTTTCGGAAGGCCTACGGCTCCCGCCGCAAATGTGTGGTGCTCACCAGTGCCAGCCTGGATGGCGCAGTGGTGGCACGGGCGATGGCGGTGTTCGGATTTGGTGCGGTGCGCGGGTCCTCGTCGCGGCGGGGAGTGGCGGCACTGGTGGGGCTCACCCGGGCGGTGCGGAGCGGACTGGACGTCTGCATCACCCCCGACGGGCCGCGCGGGCCGCGCTATGTGTTTCAACCTGGCATGGTGAAACTGGCGGAGGCCTCCGGCACGCCGATCATTCCGGTGCACGTGACGTTTTCCTCAGCCTGGCGGTTCAAAACGTGGGACCGGTTCGTGGTACCGAAGCCATTCAGCCGGGTGCGGGTGGTGTTCGACCATCCGCTCACCGTGGCGACCACCTCAGATGCCCAGGCGTTTGAAAACGAGCGGGCGCGGGTGGAGGCGGCGCTGGTGGCCGGAGTGGACGATCTCTAGCCGCGGAAGGGTTGAAATTTCCGCCATTTGGTGCTGGTAATCTCCATAGACTCGGCTATCCAAGGGCCATGAACTCAGCGCCCACTATGATCCTCGATGGAAAATCCGCAGCAGCCGACGTGCTGGATGAATGCCGCACCGCCGCCGCCGTCCTGACCGCCGCCGGAGTCACCCCTGGTCTCGCAGTGGTCCTGGTGGGTGAGGATCCGGCGTCGCAGGTCTATGTTTCCTCGAAAGTCCGCACCTGCGGCGAGCTGGGATTTCACTCGCGGAAAATCGTGCTGCCGGTGGCCACCACCCAGGCGGAACTGCTTGCCGTGGTAGCGGAACTCAATGCGGATCCCGCGATTCACGGCATCCTCGTCCAATCCCCACCGCCACCCCACATCAACGAGGAGGAGATCATCCGCGCGATCGACCCCCGCAAGGATGTGGACGGTTTCCACCCGGAAAATGTCGCGAAACTGGTACTGGAAGATCCCTCCGGCTTCATTCCCTGCACCCCGGCCGGCTGCATGAAACTGCTGGAAATCTCCGGCATCCCCACCCAAGGTGCCGGGGCGGTGGTGATCGGTCGCAGCATGATCGTCGGCAAGCCGATGGCCCTGCTGCTGGTCTCCAAACGCGCCAACGCCACTGTCACCATCGCCCACTCCCGGTCCCGCGACCTGCCGGCCATCTGCCGCGGCGCGGACATCCTGGTGGCCGCCGTGGGACGCCCGAATATGGTCCGCGCCGACTGGGTGAAACCCGGTGCGGTGGTGATCGATGTGGGCATCAACCGGATCGCCGACCCGACTCGCAAATCCGGCTATCGGCTCACCGGCGACGTGGCGTTTGACGAAGTGGCTCCACTTTGTTCGGCGATCACGCCGGTGCCGGGCGGGGTGGGCCCCATGACCATCGCCATGCTCATGAAGAACACCCTGCAGGCCGCCCGCCAGACCGCCGGCCTGTGAATTGGGGTTTTCCCGGTTTACTTCTCCGGAAATTAGTCGTAGATTGGGCCCGGAGCAGCCCGGAAAGTTCGGATCCTCCATTGAGGCCCAATTTATGAACGCCCGCCGCCAACCAGATCCCTGCCAGGACTTGATCGCTCCCATGCGACCACCGGCAGGTGTTTTTGGAAAGCGCCGCCCTTCCGGATTTCCCGCGACCCGAGGCAAGACCGCGTCCGCCGTGCTGGCACTGCTGGCCGGTGGGACTCCGTTGCTGGCCTCGGTGGGACAAAGCACTCCGATCACCATCTCACCTGCGGAGGACGATCAGGTCCGCATTTCATGGCAGGCGGAGATGCTCCGGCCCTACCAGTTGGAAACCAGCCAGAATCTAATGACCTGGACCGACTGCGGCCCCACCCGGATCGGGGCGGGTTCCATGCTGGATGTCCTGATGCCCCGCGGGCCAAGAGGATTCTACCGCCTCTGGTTCGGCGCGATAAGACCGGGATTCGACGAGGTGGAGATGAGCCGCGGCGACGACCATTGCTATCCCCAGTATGCCGGAGCGGCGGCCATGGTCAGCCTCGGCTTCAGCATCAACCTCTTCGGCACGCCCCGCTCCGCCTGCTATGTCAACAACAACGGCAACATCACTTTTGACAACCCGCTGTTTGTTTATACCCCGGAGAGCCTGATCCGCAAACAGGCGGTCATGATCGCGCCGTTCTGGGCGGACGTCGATAGCCGCAACCTTCTCTCGAACGTCACCCGTTTTTCCGACCAACCCACCTTGGTGGACGGGCACCGGGCATTTGGTGTAACTTGGCGGGATGTCGGCTATTTCAACGAGCATGTTGACAAAACCAACAGCTTCCAAGTGCTGTTGATCGAGCGGGCGGACCGCAACCCGGGAGATTTCGACATCGAATTCAACTACAATCAGATCACCTGGGAAACCGGGGACGCCAGTGGCGGAACCCTCGGCTTCGGGGGGGCGGCCGCCCGCGTTGGCTGGGCCAACGGCAGCGGACTCTTCATGGAATACAACGGGTCCGGCCAATCGCTGGCGCTGCTCGACAACCTGCCCGACAAGACACCGAACTTCCAGCACGGGCTCATCTATCAAAGGTGGAACAACGACGTCACGGGCCGCCTTCTCATTCCGGTGATCAATGGCATCCCCCAGACCGAGGCCGACCTTGATTTCTTAGTCAACGCCGGGCCGGATCGAACCCTCTCAGCCAATGCCGGCCGGAGTTTCGATCTCGTCGGATCGATCTCCCCGCCGGACACCGAGGGGGTCACCTACTCTTGGGAACTCGAAAGCGGCGCGGCGGATTCCTTGATCTCCAACGCCGGTTCACTCACCGCGAGCGTGCTGATTTCCGAACCCGGCCAATATATATTTCGCCTCTACGGCATCAAGCAGGGTTCGTTCCGCGCCTCGTCATCGGATACGGTCACCATTAACCACCCCGCAACCTTCGAGATCAGCGGCGGATCCTACTATCTGGCCGGGGATGCTCCGCTGGCCGTGGTGCTTGATCAAGCCTTCGCCAAGTTCAACGGCCAACCCATGACCGCCGTGCTATGGAAACAAACCGATGGCTCCCAGGCATTGATCCAGAACCCCAACAGTATCAAACCCACCATCATCCTTCCGGGCTCCGGCTCCTATCGCTTCCAGTTGCAGGCCAGTTCCAACCACCCATCTCCGTTTGTCAAAACCGTCGAGGCCATCGTCACGCACGGCAACTGATCTAACCGGTCTCGGCAACGCCGGGAACCGGCACCGTTGCAGCGAAATCCGAGAGTCCGGCCAGCGTTTGCTCCCACTTCGTGATTGACCAGGGATGCGGCCATTGGAGTTTGTCCCGCATCCGTTCCACCCGTTCCCAGGCTTCGGCGAGCACCGGTACCGGCAGCGCCCCAATCGCTTTAGCCGCCGCCCGCGCGCCCTGCGTTTGGCGGTTGATGATTGCCAGATCGCATCCGGCCGCAATCGCCAACCGGTCTTCAACGCCCGAACCGGCGGCCAGCACCAGGTGATGATCGAACCCGAGTTGATCCCGCAGCAACCTGCGCACCACCCGCTCGGAAAACGCCGCGGGGACTCCGGAGTCGAGATTGGAAAACTCGGTGTGGGAGACCATGATCGCATCGAGTTCCGGCCCCAGTGCGGTGTATGGGAGCAAATCCTCCCGCAGCAACTCCTCAATCACAAGCGGAGAACCGGCGCCCCGCCCCCCCGCCGGAAAATGCCCGGCACAACTGGCGACCCCACGTTTGCGCAACCAGCGGTTCCATTGCCCGGCATGATCGATGACCCGCTGCGGGTCCCGCCCCCAGCGCCCTTCGCGCAAGCCTCCCGGCGCACCCCCACCATGGTCAAGATCCAGCACCGGCCCCAGGTAAAGATTGATTCCCAACATCCGCAGCAATTCGGCGGTCAGCACGCCGGCGGTGCCGGTGACGTTGGCATCACCATGGGCCGCCAGTGCCGCAGGCGACGGAGGCACCGGACCAAAATCCGCAGACCAAAGCTCCCCTCCCCCGCCCGGTTCCACCGCCATCAACGGATGGCTGCGGCTGAGACCTCGCAACGCATCGGTGAGCCGCCGCACCTGCCCGCCGGAAACAAAGTTGTGGGAAAGCAGGATGAAACCCGCCGGTTGCAACCCGGTAAACATCGCCGCCTCGCCCGCCGTCAGTTCCGGACCCGCCACCCCCAACATCAGCAGCGTGCCGTTCATTGTCGCCCTCCCAACACGATCAGAACGCACCAATCCGCCCCGCCCGCCAGACGGAAACCGCCGGCCCGCCGGCTCTTCGCCGCCGCCTTATCTGTCCTCCGCACGAACGCAATCCAACTCCGCAATCCCCCTCCGGTCAAGAATATCCACCGGCCGCGCGCAGGGGCGGGTCTCGTGGCCTTTGAAACGACCTGATCATGCCGTGGGAGTGGGGACCGCACCCGCCCTCGGGTGCAGTCAGACGCGCCCTCGCGGCTGACATCTCCGCGTACCATCCCACCACCGGATGGGGTAAGCCCTCACCCGAAAGTTCGGCGCGAGGGCGCGCCGGACCGCAGCCGAGGGCGGCCGCGCTCCCCTTTCATCCGCGCCGCCATTCGTCTTCGCTGGAGCTATGCCATGCCGCGCCTACCACGAATTCCATTGCATCCGGTGGTGGAAATGGCACCCTGCGGCATGAAAACGAAGTCCGAATGCCCCGCTGCGGGCGATGGTGTGGATGTTTCCTGTTTTCGCAGATCGTTTCTTGAAACCCTGGCCCGCTGGTGGTGGGCGGAGCTGCTGCTGTTGTTAGTGTTGCCGATTGCGCTGTGTCTGCTGGCCGGCGCGGTGTCCGGCAACAAGCCGAAGCTCTATGAAAGTTCCGCGTTGATCGAGATCCTATCCCCCGGTGAGCGCTCGGACGTCTTCCGGGATGGACCACCGGACTCCCGGCTGACTCCGGAATTCCTGGCCACCCAGTGCGAGATCATCCGGTCCAGCGGCTGCCTGGCCAAGGTCGTGACTTCCCTAAAGCTGCCAAAGCAATGGCAGCTTCCCGACGTCGAGCAAGTAATGGCCCGCTTGAAATCCCGGCTCCGGACGCAGGTCCTGCCCGGCACCCGGCTGGTGCGTGTCACCGTCTGGAGCCCTAAGTCCGAGGAAGCCCGCCATTTGGCCATGGAAGTCGTGAGGGCCTATCGGGAAACGAGGCAGCTTGACTCAGAAAACGCCAGCAGGGCCGAACTCGATGACTTCCAAAGTAGAACGAGATACCAGGAAGACAGTGTGGAGGGGGGGCGCAGGGAGTTGGTCCGAATGATGCGACTGATGGGGATCTCCTATCAACACGGACCTGACCCGCCGATCACTCCGGAAGAGGTTCAGCCAAAAAAAACGATTACCATGCAAACGGTCAACCGATTTGACTACTCCGATACCAAGCGTGACTACGAGATGAATATTGACATTCTGATGTGGATGAAGCGGGAACTGGCTGAACGCTACGTCAGGATCGCCATGCCAAACCCAGTCTGCATCATCCGGGAGGAGCCCGTGGCGGCCAGCAAGCCGGCGCGCCCGGATGTTCCCCGGATCATGAAAAAGGCGGCAGGTGGCGGCTTGCTGCTGGCCTTGCTGTTGGTGATTCCGCTGGCGTGTTTGCTCGAGGGTTTCGGCCTCTGCCGCCGTCGCAAGCGGAGCATGGCTCAGGTTGACACCGTCGCCACGCCACCGGCGGAAAAGGGAGCATGACGGCTGGGGTGCCAAAACCCGGGTTCGACAAACCCCGCCCGCTCCCATATAGTCGTCTTCACCCATGACCCTCCGCACTCTCGGCTGGACCCCTGAATTCGAAATGGCCTTCGCCCCCTTCCGGGCCAAAGGCTGGGTGCCCGCACGCCTGATCCGGGAGACCCCGATCAACTTTTCCGCGTTTCTCGGCGACGGCGAGGAGATCGACCTGATCCTCTGCGGCCGGCTCTGGCACGCCGCCTCCTGCGATGCGGACCTGCCCGCCGTGGGCGATTGGGTGGCGGTGGAACTCGGTGGGGAAAACCGGGACCATGTGATCCGCGGCCAACTCCCCCGCCGCACCTGCTTCTCGCGGAAACTGCCCGGCAACGCCTCCCAAGCCCAGGTCATCGGTGCCAATGTGGACGTCGTCACCGTGGTCACCGACCCCGGCCCGGACTACAACCTCCGCCGGATGGAGCGCTACTTCACCCTGATCGGCCGCAGCGGCGCCAAAGCCGTGGTGCTGGTCAATAAATCCGACATCTTTCCCGCAGCC
>JAIPKB010000209.1 GCA_021733795.1 Akkermansiaceae bacterium
CACCCCCCCCTGATCGAAGCCTCCGCGGCCTACAAACAAGCCCCCGGTCCGCGCTGCCAGCCCGCCCTCGGCGGCGGCGATGGGCACGGCAGCGAGGCGACCAAGGCCGCCGCCGCCGCCTCGCCTGCCGCGGACGCGATCAAATTCCTCGGGTTTGTTCCCGACCGCGAGCTGCCGGACCTTTACCGCAGCGCCCACTGCATGGTTTATCCCAGCCTCTTCGAAGGCTTCGGCCTGCCCCCGGTCGAAGCCATGGCCTGCGGCATCCCGGTCATCAGCAGCACCCGCGGCGCCTTGGAAGAAGTCGTCGCGGACGCCGCCTTGACGATCGACCCGGAAGACGTCCCGGACCTCACCAACGCCCTCACCCGGTTCGCCGCGGAGCCTGCGCTTGCGGCCGACCTCCGGACCAAAGGCCTGGCCAACGCCGCCCGCTTCCACTGGCAGCGCACCGCCGCGCAGGTGACCGCGGTCTATGCCAAAGCCGCCGCCCGACCGTAATGGGGAGGTCGCCGCGGCAACTCAAGCTCAATCAACCACTTTTCCCGGCAAGTCGCCGCAGCTGCGCCGGTCCGCTCCCGGCCCGCGCCTGGAAACTCCCCTAACCCACAACGCCCATCAGATAAAACGTGCCGTGATAGGCCTGCTTAAAATAGCGGCACTGGTTTCTTGCCAAGGCGGGCGGAGCGGCTATGCTGGCGGCGCACACTGGCATGACACCGTTTTTGCGGAAAATCCTGGGAATGAATTGGATGCTGATACTGTTCATGTATGGGCTGCTGATCTTTGGTGTGTTCATGATCGAGAGTGCGGCGCGGCACCTGCCGGTCAGCGCGGAGGCGCTCGCCCAGTATGGCAGCGCCGGCGCATTCTACGCGGCCAAACAGAAAACCTGGGTATTGCTCGGCAGCGTCGCGTTTTTTGGGGCCGCGCTGGTGGACTACCGCTGGATCCGCTGGCTTGGGATTCCCGTCTATGCGGCGGGGCTGGTGCTGATGCTGATGGCCCTGAAAAACGACGCCGACGTCCATCAGTTGGAGCTCCTGGGGCTCACCTTCCAACCGGCCCAACTCGGCATCAGCTCGGGAATCCTGCTGATTGCCTGGTTGATTCAGGATCTGCCGCGGGTTCACCGGTGGTTTGGCTCGCCCTTGACCCGGATCGGGCTGATCGGGGTGATCTCCGGGGTGCCTTTCCTCATTGTGATGAAGATGGGCGACATGGGCTCCGCCCTGGTGTGGATCCCGGTGGTGATCGTGGCGCTGCTGGTGGGTGGCGTGCCGTTCCGGTATTTGTCGTTCATGTCGTTGGTGGGGGCCGGCTTGCTGCCGATTCTCTATTTTGTGGTGCTGCCGATGGTTTCCGAGCGCGGCCCCAAGCGGATCGACCTGTGGTTGCGGATGCTGCAAGGCCAGGAGGTGGATGTCCTCGATGACGGTTACGCCCCGCACTACGCCACCATGGCCGTGGGCAAGGCCGGGTGGAAGGGCGTGGGATGGAACGCACCGCCAGAAAAAAACTCGGTGGTCGCCAGAGGTTATCCCTCGCGGTTGACCCTGCACAATGACTACATCTTCGTGGTGATCGGCGAGGAACTCGGATTCCGCGGCAGCCTGGCCTTGCTCAGTACTTACACGGTCCTGCTGACAGGGTGTTTGTTTGTGGCGTTTTACAGCCGCGACATGAGCGGGCGTCTGCTGGCCTCGCTGGTGCTCACGCTGATTTTCGCCCATGTGTTTGAGAGCGTCGGGATGTGCGTGCTGCTGCTGCCGATCACCGGCATCCCGCTGCCCTTCATCAGCTATTCCGGCACCTTCGTGGTGATTTGCATGTTCCTGATGGGCCTGGTACAGAGCGTGTGGATCCACCGCTTCGACCACGCGTCCCCACGTCTGGAAACCGTCAGCCACTGATCCCGGCAGGGGACCCTATCCGGTCTCACCGCCACCGTGGCCACCGTCATCCACCGTCACGTCGTCGGCATCCAGGGCAATCCGTGAATAGATCCGCTGCACCTCCAGGCGGCTGAGGTTGAAGGTTTCCAAAGTAGTCAGAAGATGTTCGGTGAACCGCCGCAAATGATCCTTGGTGATCCCATGCCCCTGGTGGACGTGGGCCAGCGGTCGTCCCGAGTAGGCCAGCGGTCCACCCAGCGCAGAGGAGAAAAACTCCACCTGCATCCGGTGGAGCTTCTCCATCGGCACCCGGACGAAAAACGGGGCCAACATCGGATCCGCCAGCACCCGCTGGTAAAAATCCCCGACCAGCTTGCTGACTCCCGGTTCGCCGCCGACCCGGATGTAGAGACTTTCCGCATTCATGTGCGGGAATGGTAGCGTGCGGGAGCAAAGGGACAAGGCGATTTTGAATTTTGGATGCTGCGTTGCGGCAAGTGGCGACACAGAAAGGGCGGTCGCTTGCGCGACCGCCCTTGGAATATCGTTTGGAGATGAGTCTGCGGATTCGATTAGAAGCCGACGGACAGCATCACGCCACCGAGGAACTGGTTCTTGTTACCCCAGTAGGCGGTGTCATTGTCATCGCTGAGCGACCACGAACCGGCGATGAACGGCGACAGCTTGGCGGTGCCGGCAAAGCCCCAGTCAAGCGAGACCTTCAGAGTGAGCGCAGTGAACTGGCCTTGCTCAACGAGGTAACCGACGTTGCCACCGGTGTTGAGGGTGAGGCAGGGGCTCAGTTCCCAAGCCTTGTTCGCTTTCAGTTCGCTGTAGCCATCGTTGTCACCTTCGACGCCCCAGTAATAGGTCAGCGAGGTGTCAACACCGTAGAACTGACGGGACACGGAGAAATACACTTCCTGCTCGGTGTCAAAGGGGGAATTCCAGGGTTCGACCGGGTCGATGCTGTAGTTACGATTGATGTAGCCGATAGCGGTAGTGGCCCAGCCAAAGTCCTTGGAGACGGCGGCATAGAGGTCCAGCTCGTCGAAGCCCGTGGGATTCTGGCCGACAACATGTGCGTTTTGGATGTTGCCATACCAAGCACCCGCGCTGAGACCGAGGCCATAGACCTCGCCCTTCACGTCGGCACCCACTTCGACCAGATCCTGGCCGTAATTGAGGCCACGGAACAGATACTCGCTGGAGTAACCGGTGTGGAGTTCATATTCGACTTCCGCCATAGCGTTGCCAGCCACAAGGGTGGAGACAGCGGCAATGGCGCCAATTGTTTTGCAGTAGTTTTGCATCTTGTATTGTTGGTTTCGGTTGCTGCTCTCCTCCCTGTCCAGCCGGTTTGCCGGACAACGGATGAGCACATGTCAGAACCTCGCCTGCACCAATCAGGAGCTGGATTTGGTCCCTCCGAGCGAAATTTCACATTTCTTAAGGATTTGTCCAGTTTTTTTTTCGCGCAGGCGAATTTTCTTCGGACGGAGGCATAGGCTGTGACCAGGAACTTGGCAAGCAAGGATTTGAAGTTTTTTCCGAAATTCGCGTTTTTCTTCTCGATTTTCAAAAACGGGCTGAAAAAACAGCGGGATTCCGGATTGGCACGCCATCTGCTATCAAGGGTTTGCCGGAACCGACGAGACCTCCCTCGCCACCGGCAGACAACGACGGAACCCCAACCCCCAACTACCCCATGATCGATCGATGTTTGACCCGAGTTCGCGCCGTGCTGGCCGCCCTAACTGTAATGATGATTTTTGCCGCCGCCGGAATGGCCCAGGCCCAGGCCCCCAGTGAGGCTGCGGCGTCGGCAACCCCCACCGTCGAGGAACGTCTGGCCGACCTTGAGGCCTACGTGAACAACAGCGAACGGCCGGAGAAAGCAAGCGGAGCGGAAAGCCTGGTGGCGGGACCGGGCCCCGGGGCGAACGCCTGGCAAATGGTGAGCACCGCCCTGGTACTGTTCATGACCCTGCCGGGGCTGGCCTTGTTCTACGGCGGCCTGGTCCGCCGGAAGAATGTCCTCTCGGTCCTCGCCCAGTGTCTTGGCATTGCCTGCATGGTGACGCCACTTTGGTGGCTGTGCGGCTACAGCCTGTCATTCGGGGTCGATGCCAAGAGCCCGTTTTTCGGGGACTTCAGCAACGCCCTGCTCAACGGGGTGGAGTCGGTCAAAACCGGTGCGGGCTACCACTGGATTTCCGACAGCATGTGGGCGATGTTCCAGTTGACCTTTGCCATCATCACCCCGGCATTGATTGTGGGAGCGATCGCGGAGCGGATGAAATTCTCGGCGGTGATGTTGTTTGTGGGCCTGTGGATGTTTGCGGTTTATTTTCCGTTTGCCCACATGGTGTGGTCGGGTACCGGGTTCATGTGCGGTCCGCTCAATCCGGACGCGGGCATCAAGGCACTGGATTTCGCCGGCGGCACGGTGGTGCACATGACCTCCGGTTGGAGTGCGCTGGTGCTCTGCATCATTCTAGGCAAGCGCCGGGGCCTCGGCAAGGAACCGCTCGCCCCGCACAGCATGGTGCTTTGCATGGTGGGTACCGGCATGTTGTGGGTCGGTTGGTATGGCTTCAACGCCGGCTCGGCGCTGGGCGCGGATGGCATTGCGGCCAACGCCTTCACCACCACGACCCTCGCGGCCGCCACCGCCGGCCTGTTCTGGGGAATCACCGAATGGTTGTTCAAGGGCAAGCCCAGCGTGCTGGGCCTCTGCTCCGGCATCGTCGCCGGGCTGGTGGTCATCACCCCGGCCGCCGGTTTTGTCAGCCCGAGCGCAGCGGTCCTGATCGGGGCCCTTGGCGGGGTGGTCCCCTTCCTCGCGGTGTCCTATCTGAAGCGGATTTTCCGTTATGACGACGCACTCGACACCTTCGGCATCCACGGCGTGGGCGGAACCCTCGGGGCCATCCTCACCGGCGTCTTTGCCAATGAAAAAATCAATCCCGGAGTGGCCGGTCTGACGGACGGACTCGTCTTGGAGCAATTCAAGGCGGTCGGCCTGACGGTCATCTGGAGCGTGGTGGCAACCGCCGTGGTGGCGTATCTTGTGAAGGCGGTCATCGGGCTGCGCGCCAGTGCGGAAGTGGAAGTAACAGGCTTGGACCTGTCCGAGCATGGTGAACAAGGTTACGAACACTGAGTTTTCCTTGTTGTGCAGGTTCAGGGGGGCGGGCTGTTGGTGGCCCGCCCCCCTTTGATTTGCGGATTCGGGCTTCAGCCTGCGGTTTCACGCTGGCTCAGTCCACGGGCGGAAAATCGGCTGAAGCCTTGAAAGCCTGCGGGGTTTTGTTTGACTTGGCTGCCTGCTTCGCACAGCCTCCGCTGCCGTCGTTTCGCCGCCATCAACATCGCTCTTTGGATTTCATTGGACATTATGAACAACACCCCGGACCTGGTCATCATTGCCGCCTATCTGGTCTTCATCGTCTCGCTCGGGGTCTGGGTCGGTGCGCGGGGGAAGAAAAAGGCCCCGGATGCCGCCAAAGGATACTTCCTCGCCAGCGGCCAACTCAAATGGCCGGTCATCGGCCTGGCCCTGTTCTCGACCAATATTTCCACCATTCATCTGGTCTCCCTTGCCCAGGAGGGCTACGTCAATGGTCTGGCCTTCGGCAACTTCGAGTGGATGGCCGCCCTCACGCTGATCATCCTCTCGCTGTTCTTCGTGCCGTTTTACATCCGCGCCAAGGTCACCACCCTGCCGGATTTCCTGGAAAAACGCTACAACGGCACCTGCCGTGACATGCTCGCCGTGATGTCGGTCATCTCCGCCATCTTCATTCATATCGGATTTTCCCTCTATACCGGCGGGGTCGTCATCAAGGGGATGTTCGGGATCGACATCGAATACTCCATCATCGCCATTTGCGGTCTGGTGGGGGTTTACACCATCTTCGGCGGCCTGGCCTCGGTGGTGATCACCGAATCGATCGAAACCGTCGTCCTGCTGTTCGGTGCGGTCATCATCACCGTGATCTGCTTCAACAAACTCGGATCGTGGCAGGAACTCGTCGCCAACGTCGAGCCCGTCAAACTGACGGTGGTCCGCCCCCACGGCGACAGCTCGGGGCTGCCGTGGTACGCGGTTTTGCTCGGTTATCCGATCATCGGGATCTGGTATTGGTGCGCCGATCAGACGATCGTTCAGCGGGTGCTGGGAGCGAAGGATGAAAACCACGCCAGGGTGGGTCCGCTCTTCGCAGGATTTGTGAAGATCCTCCCGGTTTTCCTGTTCGTACTGCCCGGTCTGATGTGCTACGCCTTGGTGAAAAACAACACCCTGGATGAAAACCGCCTGGCCAACATCAACGCCGGCGAGACCGTGCTGCTCGACGGCAAGGAACTCGCCGTGTCGGACCAGCCCCTCGTACTCAGCGGCAAGACCCTGAAGGCGGGAGGCAAATCCTTCGACATCACCGGGATCGAGTGCCGCGTCGAGCGGCGACCCTCCGCGTTGAAGGAGGAAGAAGATGAAAACGTCGTCTTCATCAAGGGGGAAGTGCAGAAGGACACCTCGGACACCTACGCCTTCATGATCCGCGAACTGTTGCCGGTCGGTCTGCGCGGCATCATCACCGCCTCCCTGCTGGCGGCCCTGATGGGCACGGTTTCAGGAGCACTCAATTCGGTTTCCACGCTGGTCAGTTATGATTTGGTAAAGCGGTGGCGGCCTGACACCTCGGGTGCCTCACTCATCAAGATCGGCCGCATCACGGCCTTTTTGACCATCATCATCGCCGTTCTTTGGTCGCTTCAACTGGGCCGCTACGGCAGTATTTTCCAGGGGATTTCCGCGCTCATCTGCTATATTGCCCCGCCGATCACCACCGTCTTCCTGTGGGGGGTGTTCTCCAAGCGTGCCTCGGCCAAGGGTGCCGTCGCCACGCTCGGAGTGGGCGCGTTGTTGGGGTTCACGGTTTTCGTGCTGGATTGGAACAAGGAGAGCACGGGTTGGAACGTCCCGTTTCTGATGGCGGCATTCTATCTGTTCGTGATTTGCTCGACCATTCTCTTCGGAGTTTCCGCGCTTTTCCCGCAGGCCCACACCCGGGAAAGCGCCGCGCTGGTTTGGGACTCGCCCCTGGCCGCCCTGCGCGCACCGGGCTGGAAAGGGGTCGGTAACTACAAGTTTCTCGCCCTGATGCTCTTCCTCACGATGGTCGCTCTGTATTGGATCTTCTCATGACCACCCGCCGGAGGTGGAATCCGCCATCCGCCATCCGCCATTTTTTGAGTCATTTTTCGTGTTGTCCTCCGCGCCGCAGGCCGCTACCCTGCCCGCATGGCAAACGCAAGCCCCCCCACCCTCCATCGTCGCGAGTTTCTCACCTGCCTGACCGGTGCCGCCGTGCTGGCCGGAGCGGCACCCTCCGCCCGGGCCGCCACCCCCGCCACCGGCCGGCTGAAACAAGCCGCCTGCCGCAGTGCCTTCAAGGGGAGCACGCTCGACTGGGACGGGATGTGCCGGGAGGCTGCACGCCTGGGCCTGGCGGGCTTCGATCTGGTAGGCCCCAATGAATGCCCAACCCTCAAGAAATACGGGCTGATTCCCACCATGTTCCCCGGTGGCAGCGGGATCCAAAAGGGGATCTGCAAGAAAGAAAATCATGCCGGGATCGACAAGATGATGCGCGAGGCAATCAAAGCCGCCGCTGCGGCTGGCGCACCCAACGTCATCGTTTTGGCAGGCGACCGCGCAGGCATCACGGATGAACAAGGCCTCGAGGACAGCGCCACCTTCCTCAACCCCATCAAGGCGCTCGCTGAGGACTCCAATGTCACCCTCTGCATCGAACTGCTCAACAGCAAGGTCGACCACCCGGGATACATCTGCGACCACACCGCCTGGGGAGTCGCGCTGTGCAAGGCTGTCAACTCACCAAAGGTGAAGCTGCTCTACGACATCTATCACATGCAGATCATGGAGGGCGACATCATCCGCACCATCCGCGACAACATCCAATACATCGGCCACTTCCACACCGCCGGCAACCCGGGCCGGCACGAATTCGATGAAACCCAGGAGCTTTGCTACCCGCCCATCTGCAAGGCGATCGCCGACCTCGGCTTCCAAGGCTACCTGGCCCACGAATACACGCCCACCCGCGATCCGCTGCCGACCCTCGAAAAGATGATCAAACTCTGCGAGGCCTGACCCACCCGCCCCCGGCGCACGATGGCAGGCCAACCCCCGCTGGTCTCGGAAAATTTCCGCAAATTCCCGAAAGATCAACACCCCGGTCGAACGTTTCAACCGCAGTTTTCACGCCACAATCCGCCCCACAGGGGGCTGGAAATCGCAATAACAGCAACCGAAAACCAGAAAAGCACATGAAACTCACCAAATGGTCCGTGATGACACTGACCGCACTGACAGTGACGACCTCCCTTTCAACGGCAGCCGATTGGCCTCATTGGAGGGGACCGGACTACGACGGCATCAGCAAGGAAACCGACTGGAACCCCGCGGCGGTGAACACCCCGAAAATCGTCTGGGAAGCCCAGGTCGGAGCCGGCTACTCCGCGGTCTCGGTGGTGGCTGGCAAACTCTACACCTCCGGTAATTTCAACAAGGACACCGACGCGATTTCCTGCCTGGACGCCAACACCGGCAAGCCACTCTGGCGGTACGAGTTTCCGGAACCGCTCGCCCCCAAATACTACTCGGGAGGCTCCAGCGCGACCCCGACGGTCGATGACGGCAAAGTCTATCTCGCCAGCAAAAGCGGCAAGATTTTCTGCCTCGATGCCGCCACCGGCAAAGTCGTCTGGAAGAAGGAATTCGGACTCAAGATGCCCACCTGGGGGTTTTCCAGCTCCGCCCTGATCCACGGCAAGGCGGTGATCTTCAACGCCGGCAGTTCCGGTGTCGCCTATGACAAGCAAACCGGAGCGGTGCTCTGGACCAGCGAGGATGACGCCTGCGGCTACGCCACCCCGGTGCCCTACCAAACGGATGGCAAACCCACCCTCGCGATGTTCGCCAAGGACACCGTCATGGCGGTCAACCCGGACAACGGCAAGGTCCTCTGGGCCTACCCCTGGAAGACCCAACATGACGTCAATGCCGCAGACCCCGTGGTCAACGGCAAACGGATGTTCATTACTTCCGGGTACGGCCATGGCGGATCCCTGGTGGACTTTTCCGGCACCCAACCCGAAAAGGTCTGGGAAAACAAGGACATGCGCTCCCACATGAGCGGCCCCGTGCTGATCGACGGCTACCTTTACGGGTTTGACGACAATCGCCTCACCTGCCTCGATTGGACCACCGGTGAGGAAAAATGGGACGAGAAATCGCCCAAGAAAGGCGCGCTGATGGCGGCCGGCAACAAGCTCATCGTGCTCGGTGAAGACGGGCGACTGGCCATTGTCGAGGCCTCCCCGGCCGGCTACAAGGAGATCGCCGCCGCCGCAGTGGTGGACGGGCGCTGCTGGACGATGCCGATTCTGGCCAACGGCCGGATCCATGCCCGCAACTCCGACGGCCATCTGGTCTGTATCGATGTGAGCAAAGGCGCGAAACCGTAGCCCCTAGGGAACCTGTTTCTAACGAACAGCTTGTCGGGACTGGTCGGGCACCACCCCCAGCCCCCGCAATGTCCTCCAACTCCGATTTGGAAGATTGTCGCTTTGCCTTGCAATTCAATCGTTTGCAGATTTCAATAAATCCGCCGTGCCCGCCGGGCACGAGCACAGGCAAGAGGGAATTCATAGCCACCCCGACACTTTCTCTTCAACTTCTCATAAGGAGCGTGGACCTTATTGTCCACGTCGCCAACGGACCGCACATTTCAGCTTTCTGCTTTCCAATTTTCGCTTTCCCCAACCCCCACCTTCAAATCCCGCGCACTCCAGATCACTCCCGCCGCCGCCGCTCCCGCACCCCGCATCTTGCGCGCACCACTGGTCCGCCGCGCGCTGAAACGCTCACGGCACGCCTTGAACACCCCATCCACAAAACCACGGCTTCCAATGGCCACCCCATCCGAAAAATACCGCACCCGATAACGCAGCATCTGCCGCATCCCCAAATCACGGCGACGCTCCAGCCTCGCCATCTCTTCCGCCGAAACCGCCTTCTTCATCCCCCTCCGCACCACTTTCACCTGCAATTCCCCCTCCGCATCCACCTCCTCCCGCAGTTTCTCCATCCCCTCGGCCAACAAAATCATCCGGTATTCCTTGCTCACCGCGCCCGCCCAGCGTCGCGCGTCGGCCGCATAACCCTTGTGCGCCATGATCGCCCGCACCAGTCCGCCGCGCGCCTTGCCACCGTAACCCTTCGCTCCGCCGCCCACCGCCTCACCATAGCTGCTCCACCGGTACAGCCCCGGATCCTCCACCATCCCGGCACGCACCGGATTCAAATCGATATACGCCGCCATCGTCCGCGACGCGATCCCTTCCTCCACCAGCACGCTCTTGAACCGGCTTTCCCACAGCGCCCCGGTGCGTTGGTGCCCGACGTTGAACCACCGCGTGAAGCGTGCCAGCAGCGTCTTCATGAACTCGCCCAGATCGTGCATCCGGTAGGTGAACCGCTCGTGGATGGCCGCCACGTAGGACTCGTCCGCCAACCCCTGCCCGACCGCCTTGCGCGCCTCCCGCAACTCCTTGGCCACCAGTCCCACCTCAACCTCGTTGTAGAGCGCCCGG
>JAIPKB010000210.1 GCA_021733795.1 Akkermansiaceae bacterium
GGGTATCCCATGGCGGTGTTGTTGTTGGTTGTTCGCAAATCTAGGAAATACGCTAGATCACAAATCACGTTTAACAAGCACAAAATATCAGAAAAACGTAAAAAACTAGATCACCAGTCTAGGAACAACCAAACTCCAGCGGGCGACAGAATGTCGCCCCCACTCAGTCGGCAGAATGCCGACGCTCCTTTCCCGCCACTAATTTCTTCCCCTCTACCATTCGCTTCATCATGAGCGTATCAGGAATAGATCGTCCGATAATACTCGTCCGCCATCCGGTCGGAGTCAAAGGCGGGGGCCACGTCGGTCATGGACTGCAGCATCAGGCGGGCCCACCCGTCCGGGTTGTCGTAGTAGAGCGGCAGGACCCGCTCGTTGAGTGCGGCATGGATCGCCAGCAGGACCTGCCGGTCACGATCCTCGGGGCTCAGATCCGGTGCGACGAGCGGCACGATGAACGAGTTTTCGCCGTCGCGGGCAAACTCACGGACCCAGCCGTCAAAGGTGGATAGATTGATAGAGCCGTTCATGGCGGCGGTCATCCCGGAAGTGCCGGAGGCCTCGCGGGTGACCACCGGGTTGTTCAACCAGATGTCCGAACCATTCTTGAGCAGGCGTGACAGCGCGAGTTCATAGCCGACCAGCACGGTGGCTTTGGGCATTTCACGGGTGAGCCGGATCAGGCAATTGAAGGTTTCGATCGCGCCGTAATCGAACGGATAGGGTTTGCCGGCCCAAATGATCTGGATCGGCCGTTCGGTATTGCGGACCAGTGCCTGGAACAGTTCCAGATCGCGGGCGATCAGGTCCGGCCGTTTGTAACCCGCGAAGCGCCTCGCCCACACGAGGGTGAGCACCTCCGGTTTGAACAGTTTGCCGGTCTGGTCCGCCACGACCTCGAACAATTCGCGCTTGAGTTCGAGCTTGCGCTCGCGGAGTGCCGTTAGATCACCGGCCGCACGGGCCTTTTCCAACGGCTTGTCCGCCCAGTATTTCTTGTTCTGAGCGTTGGTGACGTGGGTAATCTCACAAATGTCCGAATACTTCTCCCACATTTGGCGGGAAACCTCGCCGTGGAGTTTGGACACCCCGTTGGCCTTGCGGCTGAGCCGCAGCGCCGCCAGCGAATGGTTGAAGACATCCCCTTCCACTCCCGCAATCGCGCGCACCTCCTCCTCCGGCACCTCGCCGAAGAACGAAAAATCACGCAGCAGGCGGAAGCCATGCTTTTCATTGCCCGCCTCCTCCGGGGTATGGGTGGTGAAGACAAAACGTTTCTTCACTTCTTCCAAACTCCGGTGTTTTTCGTAAATCCTGAAGGCGGCGGAGAGCCCGTGGGCCTCGTTGAGATGCCAGACTTCCGGGTCCACTCCCAGTTCCTCCATCAACCGCGCGCCGCCCGCACCCAGGACGATGTATTGGGCAATCCGCCGCAAATGGTCGTTGTCGTAAAGGCGATGGGTCAGCGCGCGGGAAAGCTCGTCGTTTTCCTCAATGTCGGTGGTCAGGAAAAACATCGGCACGGTGTCGAAGGTGTCACCGGGCAGGAACATCGCCTTGACCCAGACCGGATGGCCGTGGATCGGCACCGTGAAGCGGATCCCGGTGTCCTTGAGAAACCCGAAGTCCTTGCGACGGAATTGGATCGCCAACTCGCGGTTTTCGCCACGGGCCTGGTTGTAGTAGCCGAACGACCAGAGGATGCCCACCCCGCACAGGTTCTGTTTCAGGTCGGCGGCCGAGCGCATGTGGGAACCGGCAAGAAAGCCGAGCCCGCCGGAGTAGATCTTGAAACTCTGGTCGATGGCGAATTCGCAGGAAAAATACACCGCGCTCTTGGCGTATTCCGGGGCAATTCCGTAGGTGTGGGCAAACGGCTTGGGAAGAAAGGATTCTGGCATGTCAGGGGCAGTGGTTGCTTTTGGGTATGGGGTGACCGCGCTCGGCGGAGCGCCAATTGGCGGATCTCAGGCGGTCCAGTCAAGCACAACTTTGCCCGATTGCCCGGACATCATCGTTTCAAACCCTTCCGCAAAATCGGTGTAGTGATAGCGATGGGTGATCACCCGTGAAATGTCCAATCCGGCACGGATCATGCTGGTCATCTTGTACCAGGTCTCAAACATCTCGCGCCCGTATATCCCTTTGAGAATCAGGCCCTTGAAAATGACCCTATCCCAGTCGATCGCCACCTTGTCGGGAAAAATCCCTAACAACGATATTTTCGCGCCGTTTGAGCTATGCTCCAGAATATCATTTAACCCTGAAGGATGCCCGGACATCTCAAGAGCCACATCAAACCCTTCCGTCATTCCTAGTTCCCGTTTCACCTTGGCGAGCGATTCCTCGGCCACATTGACCGTGCGGCTGGCACCCAGCGCTTTGGCGAGTTCCAGGCGGTAGGGATTCACGTCGGTGACGACCACATGGCGGGCCCCGGCGAACTGGCAGATCGCCGCGGCCATGCAGCCGATCGGGCCGGCCCCGGTGATGAGCACGTCCTCCGCCACCAGATTCCAGGAGAGCGCGGTATGCACCGCATTGCCCAGTGGGTCAAAAGTGGAAATGACCTCCTCCGGAATGCTCGGATCCACCTTGTACACATTCCGGTAGGGAATCGCAAGATACTCGGCAAACGCCCCGGGCCGGTTGACGCCCACGCCCAGCGTGTTCGGGCACAAGTGCTGGCGTCCCGCCTGGCAGTTCCGGCAACGGCCGCAAACGATGTGGCCCTCGCCGGAAACCAATTCCCCCGCCTTGATGTCGGTCACCCCACCGCCCACCGCCTCCACCACCCCGCAAAACTCGTGACCCACGTGCATCGGCACAGGGATCGTCCGTTGCGCCCAAGCGTCCCATTTCCAAATATGGACGTCGGTCCCGCAAATCGAGGTTTTCCTCACTTTGATCAGAACATCCATCGGCCCCACCTCGGGTTCGGGAACGTCCTGTAGCCACAATCCGGGTTCTGCCCTTGCCTTTACCAGTGCTTTCATATCGGTGCGGGCGGATGGTGCAGCATCACACCCGGCGAGCAAAGCAATCATTTTTGAAAAAACGCCGGATGCAGCCCACAGCGGGATGTGCGGCCGCCATCCTCGAAGCCCTCCGCCGCCAATGGCGGCCAGGGCGAACATGAGGAGCGTGGACCTTATTGTCCGCACCGCTGAGGGAAAGCCCACGACCGGCAGGTTACCCAATTCCCACCTTCAAATCCCGTGCACTCCAGATCACCCCCGCCGCAGGTGCTCCCGCGCCCCGCAGCTTGCGTGCGCCACTGGTCCGCCTCGCGCTGAACCGCTCCCGGCACGCCTTGAACACGCCGTCCACAAATCCACGGCTCCCGATCACCAGCCCATCGGAAAAATACCGCACCCGATACCGCAGCATCTGCCGCATCTGCAAATCACGCCGACGTTCCAAGCGCGCCATCTCCTCCGCCGAAACCTCCTTCTTCATCCCCCTCCGCACCACCTTCACCTGCAACTTCCCCTCCGCGTCCACCTCCTCCCGCAGTTTCTCCATCCCCTCGGCCAACAAAATCATCCGGTATTCCTTCGACACCGCTCCCGCCCAATGCCGCGCATCGGCTGCGTAACCCTTGTGCGCCATGATCGCCCGCACCAGACCGGCGCGGGCCTTGGCTCCGTTGCCCACCGCGCCCCCGCCCATCGCCTCGCCGTAGCTACTCCAGCGGTACAGCGCCGGGTCCTCCACCATGCCCGCCCGCACCGGGTTCAGGTCGATGTAGGCCGCCATCGTCCGCGACGCGATCCCGTCCTCCACCAGCACGCTTTTGAACGCGTCCTCCCACAGCCCGCCCTTGCGCTGGTGCTCCCGGTTGAACCACTGCGTGAAGCGTTGCATGAAGCCTTTCATGAACTCGCTCAGGTCGTGCATCCGGTAGGTGAACCGCTCGTGCAGGTCCCGTGCGGCGACCTCCATCCCCCGTTTCCGGTATTCCCGCAATTCCCGGGCCACCGCTGCCACCTCCAGTTCGGTGTAGAGCGCGCGCAACCGCTTCAGCAGCGCCTCGTCCGACAGCCCGCCGGCCGCCATCGGTGGCACTTCCAGCAGCAGGTGGATATGGTTGCACATGAAGCAATACGCCAGCACCCGGCAACCGGAGAAATTCTCATACCGCCGCATGTAGGTGCGCAGTTTCTCCTTTTCCATGGCTTCAAAGGCAAAGCGGCGCTCCACCACCCGGCTCACGCAGTGGTAGATCACCGGTCTGTCTGTCGAATCCTTCCAGGGGGCGATGAAGCGGGCTCTCATGGGACTCAGGGATTGGTTTGCGGGGATTGGTTTGCGGGGATTCACCCTCGGGTCGGGGATTGCTCTCGGCACAAAAACCACCACGCCAACAAGATCAGTCAAGAAAAATCGGATAAAAGGTGACTCCTTTTCCCCGGGACGCACCCGACCGTGGCTGGCGCGGGGCGTGCCCGGCACGGTTGGCAATCTGCTCCCATCGGTCCGGCCCACCTGAGTCATGGACAACGAGAGAGGGACTCTGGAGTGGCACGGTCCCGGGCCTGAACCACGGTCCCGGGCCTCACTCCGCCGTCACCGGCACGCTGCCGCTGTGCGCGGCGAATGCGGGGGCGTACATGCAGCGGATCGTGGCGATGCCGGTTTGGTAGGTGCCGGCGTGCTGGATGCGGACGCCGGTTTCAAAGACGTGCGTGCCGGTCGGCAGCGTGTCGATGAAGAAGTGGCTGGCAGTGTCGCGGGTGGTCTCGTAATAGCCGAGGCCGTCCTGCCAGCGGTAGCCGCTCAGCACGTTCAGCGGCTCGGTGCCGCTGCCACGCTGGTCCTTCAGATGCACGAACTCCAACGGCCGGTCGTTGCGGAGGATGAGCCGTGTCACCAGTTCGTCGCCAACCTTGAGCGGAGCGGTCACGGGCGTGAGCGAGCCGTCGGGCTGCCTGACGAACAATGCCTTTTCGAGCTTGAGTCCGGCGGTGTCGTGCGACCTCACCTTGGCAATATCCTCGAGGTAGTGCCAATGGACGCCCGCCCAGGCAATGCCGGGGGTGGTCTTGGCCAGGGTGATGTTGCCGAACTCCGGTTTGACCGCGGGTCCGGCGAAGTCGAGTTCGTGAAACCCGGTGCCGGGCTCGATGGATGCCGGGGTTTGCGGCACGCCGCCTAATGAAACCTGCAACGGCGCGTTGTTGGCCAGCAAACCCCGGCCGCCGCTGAGCAAGGCGTGGACGGCATCGGCGGTGGCGGTGGTGGTGCCCCAGTCGGTGGTTTGCTTGCGGGTGATGAGCCACACCCGGCAATCCTCCACCGCCTGTTCGTCGCGATCGATCTCGCGGAACGCCTCGATCATCAGCGCCTGGGTCTCAATCGGCGACTGCCACCAGTGCCAGGCGTCGTCGTCATCGCTCCATCCCATGCCGGTGTCCGGCGTGACGGTGGCGTGTTCGCGCAGGGAGCGGGTGATGAGCTTGGCCGTCGTCGTGTCGCCGAGCCGCTGCAATGCCAACGCGAGGTGGGCGCGGGACATCCGGGAGTCGAGCTTGGTCCAGTGGTCCTTGGCATTGTCCGCGAAGAAATCGAAAGCCGGTTGGATGGCGGCATCGAGTTCGCAATCCTTGAGGAAAAGGGTGCGGGTGTAGAGGGTTTCGGCGATGGCGGGAGTGAGGTGGCATTCTTTCAAAATGTCCGTGCTTTTCCATGCCATCCGGCGGATGTTCTCGAACTGACTGGCTAGATCGGCGTCCAGCGCCGCCAGCGCCTTGAGTGCGGGGGTGATGTCGGTTTTGACGCCGGCCCCGCGGAGGCGGGCGAAACCGGTGGCGATGGTGAGAGTGATGTGCTCGCTGCCCGGCCCGCCGGGGAACCAGGGCCAGAGGCCGTCGGGGCGCTGCATTTGCCGCACCTTCTCCAGTGCGCCGTCGAGTTCGGCATTGAGGCGGTTGGCATCGAGAAACCGCGCGAGGTTCCGGCGGGCCTGGGTTTGGTCGGCGGCGGCGGCGAGCCACGGGGTTTCCTCTAGCATAGCTTCGGACGGCGCCGGGTTGTTCGCCAGCGGGCTTTCGAGCGCCTTGGTTTGCTGCCATTGGTCAAGCAATTGGCGCAGGCGCGGCTGGGAGGTGACCAAGTGCCGCGCCAAGGCGTTGGAGTAGTAACGGTGGAACGTTTGCTCGGCGCACTCGTGCGGAAACTCCATCAAATACGGCAGCGCCAGCACCGCATACCACGCGGGCTCGGAGACCGACTGGATTTGCAGTGCGCGGTGTTCCAGCGTCGGCGACTTGGCGGAGTCGGCCAGCTTCTGAAATACAAACTCCCGCGTGCCGGCGTCGCGGATCGGCAGGTTCATCGACTCGGTTAGAGTAATGCGCTGCGGCAGGACCGGCAGCCAGCCTTCCTCGCCATCGGTGAGGTTGCCGGCGGTGGCGGTGGCGCGGTAGGTGAGGAAACCGGTGCCATCGGGCACGCTGAGCCGCCAGGAAAGCGTGCGCGATTGCTTGGCGAGAATCGTCCACTGCTGTTCCGGCCCGGTGATGCCAAGCGCGGCGGTGGCGTCCTTGAGCGTGGCCGAGTCGGTCAGGTCGAGCCGCGCGGTGCCGGACTGCTCCCGATCGCTCTGGTTGGAAATTTTCACGGTGAAGGCCAGTACGTCGCCCTCGCGCAGGAAGCGCGGCGGGTTCGGTTGGACCATCAAGTCCTTGGCGGTGATC
This sequence comes from Akkermansiaceae bacterium, assembly GCA_021733795.1. Classification (GTDB taxonomy): domain Bacteria; phylum Verrucomicrobiota; class Verrucomicrobiia; order Verrucomicrobiales; family Akkermansiaceae; genus Luteolibacter. The sequence continues at coordinate 6,699 of JAIPKB010000210.1, forward strand.
GTTTGGCCTTCGAGAAAACCGCTGCGCAACTCGCGGTCGTGGGCGAAACCGAGAAACCGCCAGGTCGTCAGCGCCTCCGGCATCGTGAACGACATCCGGACCTCGCCCTTGTCGTTAGAGGTCAACTGCGGGAAGAAAAACGCGGTTTCCCGGAGGTTGCGGCGGGGGGTGATGGCAGGCGGCGCGGCGGGTGGGGCGCGGTCGGCACCCTCGGCATTGCTCTCGTCCGACGATCTGGATGCGAACGGGTCGGGGAGCGCGCCGCCCACCGAATTTGGCAACCTGGCGAAGCTGGGCACATGGAGCCCATCCATCCGTTTCCAATCCCGCTCGAAGTACTTGAGTCGGTCGCGTGCCAAAACGTGGAGGATCTCGGCGGACACGAACTTCCGATGACTGCGTTTGAAGTCCCTGTTAGGCAAGCCAATGTCCCAATACCCCCACGGAAAGGCCTCTCCGACCTGGTCGGAGCATTCCGCCTCATCGAGTTCGGTGGCTTCATCCTCGAACGCCTGCCAATACTTGAACCTATGGCGGACGAAGGCATCCAGCGAGGCATCGTAGAGCGTGGCCACCATTTCGGCGCGCGCCGGGGCACCGTCGGGTCCGGTGATCACGGCGGCCCAGGTGTCCGCGGCACCGGGAGCCAACTTCGAGGTGAGATGTTCCCAGCGCAGCGTGAGTTCCTTGTTGGTCCACGGGACGATGACCGGGTATTGCTTTTGCTGGAGTGAGTTGAGGGTAGTCTGGGTGATGGCGACCGTGAAGCCGCCCCGAAACGACTCGTCGGGCGTAAACGAGAATGTCTGCTGCGTGCGGCCGGGAGCCGACCATTCGCGCTTGATGAGATGATCCCGGTGGAACCACTCGATGCAGGCGCGGGCAGTGGCATGACCGCTGCCCCAAGTGAGCGTGAAGGTCTGCCCCGGGTCGATGGTATCGCTGCTGCAAGCGGTGAAAAACGGGCGTTTGGTGGGGAAATGATCGGCTTGGGGATCGACCACTTGGAAGTTGCGCAGCGCTTTGAACTCCCGGCCATTGGCGTCCTTGGCGGTGAACACGGCGCGGTAGGCCCCGGCGGTCAGGGTAAACGGCGTGGTGGCGTCGCCAACCTCCACTTTCTCGGTTTTCACTGCCGCGGTGGTGACTTCAGCCTCCGCCGCCTTCTCGCCCGGCTCCCAGCCCGCCGGATCGGGCAGGTTGGCAAGCGGATAGTCCTTGGTGCCTAAGATTCCGAGCCACTGTTCGGTAAGATCGTCGCGCGGACAGACAGCGGGCTCCTTCAGCCGACAGACGGTGAGTTTTCCCGTCGCCGGTTTGCCAATTCCGTCGTGGGTGGTGGCGCTCACCGTCAGGACCACCGGTTGGTTTGCCGGCACCCAGTCGTCGCCGCTGAGGGTGGCCTTGAGCATGGCCTCGGCCACCGAGACCCATCGGGTGACAGTGCGGGTTTCGCCGGTCGGGTCCGTGAGATCTGCAATGATCTCATAATCATAGACCGGCGATTCGGCGGGATCGAGATCCGGGTCGGGAAGGGCGGTGAAGGTTAGGCTGAAGGAACCATCGGCGGCGGTGGTGGTGGTGCCTTGCGCGATCAGGCGCTTCTCGCCCGTTAGCCTGTCGAAACCCGTCCCGCGCAGCCAAGCCGGCCAGTGGACGCCCCGCTCGACATGCCACCGGACGCCCGCGCCATCGACCGGTGCGCCGGTGTAGGTGATGGCCGTGCCGGTGACGGTGACGGGCTTGCCGAGGGTGCCGGGCACGGCCGGCGGCTCGATGCTGGCGGTGAATTTCGGGCGCTTGTATTCCTCGACGCGGACGGTGGCGGTCCCGTCACGGGAGTCTTCGGAGATTTTATAGGCCCCGCCCCGGCAGGCTGTCGGTAATGTGAACGAACCCGACACGGAGCCGAACTCGTTGGTGACGCAATCCAGGCACTGCAACTCGGAGCCGTCCGGCGCGCTCAAAATCAGGGTGGCGCGAGTTGCGGGGAGCGGATGAAAATCGCTCTTGGCCGGGTTGCCACCCCACAGGATGCCTTTGAATTGGATCGCCTGGCCGGGACGGTAAATCGCCCGATCGGTGAACAGCGTGAGGGTTTCCTCCGTGGATGTGGGCACACTCTCGCGGCTCCCATACAAAAATGTATCGACGACCGCACGGTCCCCGCCGGATTCCGCGACCACGAGGCAGTCATTGTGTCCCTCAGGCTGGCGGAACGAGAACGCTCCATCGGCATCGGTTTGGGTGGCGATGGTCAGCAGGTCCTTCGTTTCCTCCTTCAAATAATTGCAGGTCACGGCGACGCCCGCCAACGGCGCGCCGGTCCGCGCGTCGGTCACCAGGCCGCCCATCCGCTCGGGCGGTGGGTCTGGCAGCGGGCGCAGCACCAGGGTCATCCGGGTGACCATGACTCCCATCAGGGAAAGGTGGTTGTCCTCAACCTCGAAACCCGGCTGGCCGCTCGCCGCGATGATGTAGTAGCCGGGAGGAAGGTCGGTGGGAACGGGCAGATGGGTGGATTGCGGGGCGTAGTCGCCGGGGTCCACCAGCGGCACGTCCCACGCCTTGGCCGGCTTTTCAAGCAGCAGCTTGGCGAGAGCCTCTTCGTAGGTTTCGGACGGTTTCTCCCTCAAGCTCAGGATGTGTCCCAATTCCAGATAGCCCGGTCTGGACGTCCAAGGTTGGCGGAAGGCGCGGAACCAGATCTGCGAGACATTGGCGTGGTCGATGGTGATTGCCTCGCCCGAACCGGTCCAGTGGGTGGGTGCGGTTACCGTGATCTCCCGCATTTCGAGATTCTCCGCCGCATCCGTGCAAAGTTTCCCGAACGGATGGGTGGAAAAGGCGGCGGCACCCGCCTTGAGGATGGCGTGGGCTTCCCGGTAGCGGTCAGAATGAGTTAGAACAGCGGCCAGGTCCAGCCTGGCATCGGCGCTGACCGGGTTGGCGCTGGTGGTTTGGATCAAATCGCGGAGGGCCTTTTCGAATGCCGTGTCCACGTTCTTCGGGTTGCCGGAGGCGGCGGTGTTGGCCCAGCGGAGGCGTTCCAGGTCGCAGTGGAAAAACGCGGTGGGATCGGGTTCTGCGCGGTGGCTGGCGAGCATGTCTTGATAGATCCGCAGCGCGCGGATTTTCGGGCAGGCCGGGTCGGAGTTTTCCGGCTGCCAAGCGAGAAACTCTCCAACCGATCCGAAAGCCGGCGCGTCGAAGTCAAACGTGAGACCATCTCCCATAAATGCGGCAGCGGTCTCCGGCAGGCCGTAGAACTCGAGTGCCGAGTGCGCGATGAAGTCGTAAAGCGTGGGCCGGAGTGCGTCGGGAAGGTCGCCCTTGTCCAGCAGCGCGTCGAAATCGGCGACCGGGATCTTCCGCAGTAGATCGCGGTCGGCGAGCGCGGCTTGGAACCGGCGGTCGATCTCGGCCAGCAACCGGGCTATGTCCCAAGTGGCCGGGTCGGCATCCTGGGCGGAGGTAAGCGGACTACGGCCGGAGAGTTCCCAGCGGCGGTCTCGGTAGTACTCCCGCAACCACCACGCCTCCAACAATTTCAGCACCGGCCGCGCTGCCGGCGGGGCTTGCGGGATGGCGGCGGCGATCTGACGGACGGCCTCGATCGGTTCCTTGTCGGGGTTATGCTCCAGCGCGATCCGCAAGGCGACGGCTTTGGCACCCTCCGCCCAAGCCTGGTCGGCGAAGGCCTTGGGTGTGATGACCCGCTGTAACTCGGCGGCGGTCTTGGGTTGGTCCAGTTTGATCGCGGCGTCGATTTTATTCCAATCCGCCTCGCGCGGTGCCGCCATGAGGGAGGCTTGGCATGCGATGCCCAGCATC
>JAIPKB010000211.1 GCA_021733795.1 Akkermansiaceae bacterium
TCTAGATCCTATCAAACCAATTTTATGTCTTATTCGACTCGCGGACGGACCAACGTGGGAGCCGACGGCCCGCCGTTTTCCGGGGTGGGCAGGACTCATGGCGAGTGAGGCGCGTCAGTGGCCATCAGGGATCGCAGCGAAATCCCACCGTTCTGGCTAAACAACACGCAAAGTTCGCGCTGGCTTGCGGACACCCGCCAGATCGAAGAGAATATTTTGTTAGATCGGGGTTCAAATTGATAGATCCCGACCGGGAACGACTCCGGATGATCTGCTGCGCGGTAGTTCACCGTTTTTCCGGCCAGTAGCATGAGCCGCTTTCCTGCGATCTCCACTCCGAGTGCGGCGTCGGTGGCGTTGAATAGTTTCAGGCTATCTTCAGGCCAGTTTTCGGCATCCAACACCCGAGCACGCCACACCGCTATGCCCTGCGCGTCGGGTGCGACCGAAATGACCACATAGGCGAGCTTGGTGGTTTCCGGAAGGTGCACGGTGAGCAGCGGTGATGGCGGCGACAACGGGGGTTGGGCCGGGACGGGCTCCTTGAAAAGTTGCAACACGCCACCCGACACCTTGAGCGGAGCGGTGAAATACCGGAGACTGAGCTGAAGCGGTACCGATGCTCCAGCTCCCACCCGCAAATGAACCATGCCATCCGCCTCCCGCGGCAGGGACAGCGCGCCAATGGCAGCCAGACTGGCGGGCTTTTCCTCTGCGGACCGGGCTGCGCACGAAATGGCGGCTAGAACGGACAGGATGGTTGAAATGGCGCGCATGTGTTCGTTAGATGGTGGTGGGCGACAGCCAGCGGAAGGAGATGATGTTGAAACGGCGGCCAAACAGCTTGTTGATTGCTGAGAGACTGGGCTCGGCATTGGGATTCTGAACCGTGGCGGGGCTGCCGTCGGCGGCCCGGAGCCATTTATCGGGAGCATCGGAGGGATCGACATATTCCGGCACCCGCTGGACCACGGCCTCACACCAGGCGCGGGAGACAATTTTGCCATTGGCGCGGCTTTCGCCGTAGCCGCGGATGAGGAAGGTGTCGCCCCGCACGCTGATCGAGGAACTCAAACCCTGCAGCAGGTCGGACTGCATGACATAGCCGGGGATGCCCGCGTAACGGGAGCCGAGCGCGGCCTTTGGATTCGGATAGTTGGCGATCGGAGCGGAAATCATGCCAGCGGCACCTTTGAAGGAGGCATTGATGCCGCCGGTGCCGGCCACGCTGCCGCTGTAGTCCGCATCGAATTCGTCGGCGTCGATGGCCGCCTGGAGGGCACCGGTGACGCCAGTGCGGTCGGCGGTAAGGCGCCGGTTGACGAATTCCGTCATGTTAAGGAAGGGACCGCGGAGCTTCACCTGCCGGACCATTTGCTTCGCGAGTTCATCGATTTGCGCCTCGCTGAGTGCGCGAACACCCAGCCACGAAAGCCGGTCGTTGACATCGCTACCTTCGGCGGCGGCATTGGCGAGGCTGAAACGCGAGACCACCACCTGTTCCGCGTCGCGACGGACGCCACGCGCACCGCTCTGGGCGTCCTGCCAAGCCACCGGGCGGTTGCGCAACCCCATGAGAATCGCCTTCCAAGCTTCTTTGGAAGTGGAGTTGACGTTGAACTGACCGGCATTGATCAGATAGGCGGCGATTTGTTGCCACCCGATGTCCGCATTGGTGATTCCAACCAACTGGCCGGGAGTCTTGCCGCCGGGGTAGGGCTGCAAGCGTTCGGAAACGAGTCCATGAGTGCCGTTGAAAAACGCCTCGGCGACAGACTTGCGGGATTTGGTGATCGAGCCGCCATTGATCTCCGGGACCAGACCCGAACAAAACCAGGAATCCCACAAACCTTCATTGGCTAGAAACAGGTGGTCCCATTGATCGTCAAAGGCATTCATGCCGGTGCTCATGAAACTGCCGTCCGGATGGCCACGGTCCGCGCCCAGATCGACCCGGGTATAGACCTTGTCCGGCGCGATCATCGGATGGGCATAGGCATTGCCGATGCCGGGGCCGAAAGCCGCGCCGATGTGGGACAAATGCTTGAGGTTGAACATCGGGTAGGGCACCCCGGTGGCATCAGTCTGGATTTTCTGGGCGCGGGCGTGATCGACCCTCATTCCGGCGAAGCCCGCCAGATTGGTGACGGGTGCGCTTGGCAACTCCAGCGCCACCACCTGGGTTTGGCCGGTAGCCGGTCCGTAGCCACCGCCGAAATACGCGTTGCGTCCCGTGACCTGGAGAAATTGGGAAACCTCCTGGTCGCCATTGACCGGGCGGAAATGCAACTGATAGGGACAATCCGAGCGGGTCAGATCGCTTGGATTCATTAGATAACATGACAGAGCGGTCGGTGGCGCGTGAAGCCAGGTGCGGTTGCTAAAGTCCTTGGCGTAGGTGGCTCCGCTGTTTTCAAAAGGCATCCGTTCCGGACTCTTGGCCATGATGCTGATGATGGCGACGGGCACCGGGTAGCTAACCGTCTGGTTCCAGCGGGCGCGGGTGGCGGCGGAATTCCCAACCACCCAGGCACCGCTGATCTCGGAGGAAGTAAGCCAATCGATCGAATACCCGCCCGTCACGCAGGTGTCCGCGTTGGTTCCACCCAAGGCGGATCCGGATTCGTCATACAACCCGGATTTGCCGTTGGTCTGGTAGGTGCCGATGAATACGGCGCGCTCCGAGTTGCCCCAGAAGTAATTGTCGTTACGGCGGACCACTCCAACATGCTTGAGCGACAGTGTGGGCGAGATCGAGCCCGCCGGCACCGCAATCTGTTCCTGCAAGCCCCGGGTTGCAGCGGTGTTCATCAGCGGTTGGTATCCCGGGTCCGCGAAGAACCGACCGTAGCTGCCATCAACGCCCTTGCCCGGCTCCATCTCATCCCCCACCGAGAAGGCGCGAACTTCGCCCGGCTTGAATTCAATATCGCCGTTGCCGGTTTCCCGGGGGGCGGTCCCGTAACCCACGTAGCCACGGCTGGTGGAGACCAATCCGGACGCGACAGGGGTGCTGCCCGAAGCGTCCTTATAAACTTTGTATTCGATGGAGGCGGTCAGCGACAGCGTGGCCGCCGATAAAATCTCGTTGCTGGCGACCTTCATGGGGACATTGTAGGGATTCCAATAGACCGAAAACGGCACCGCGCAGAGGAAATATTTGTTAGTGTCGGCAGTGGCGCCTTTTTCAACCCGGGTGGCGATGATCCAGGTTTGGCGGAGCAGTACCAGTTGGCGGGCGTATCCCTTGGTATCCGGTTCATCAATGATATGCGGATAAACCTTGCGCCCCATCAGGAACCGGCGGGTGAAAGGACTGTCACCCTTCCACTCCAAGGGCTTGTAGATGCCCGACACCGCCGACATCCGGTAAAGCCGATAGTATTCGATCATCTGCCGCCACGAGACCGGCGCGAGATATGGATTCTGTGGTCTGATAGAGTTCAGCACACCGCTCATCGGGCGGATTGGCGCATCGAACGGAGTGCCAAACAACGTGACCTGCCGCCGCATCTCCAGCGGCCGACGGTTTTCGGCATCCATCTCGAAGGCGTGATTCAAATCCCCCTTGAAACCGCCGGCCCGCACATCGGTGAGCAGTCCCGCGCTATAGGCGGTTAGATCGTGGAAGCGTTTGCCGGCATCTTTTGCCGTGAGCGACGCCTGGCCGGTGGTGACCATGCGGTCCAATGTTCTCTCATCGGTTTTGAACCCCGTCATGGCGGTCAGCTTCTCGACTCCCGGCCTGCCCCCGTGGCTGGCCACGACCTGGGCGGCCTGTGGTTTGTCCACCGCCTGGCGCTCGTGCAGGTTGCACCGGGCTTTCTGCGATTCGTCGCCAATCCACCACGCAATGGCCCCCGTCGCGGCAGTTCCATGATTGACTAACAATTTCGGCACGTTCACCCGGTCCGCCGCATCCTCCGCCGCCACGACGGGCACCATTTCCAGCGCGGTGTCAGCGGCGGTCTTCGCCAGAACCATTCCGGGTTCACGCCCCCCCGCCGGGTCCGAGATCAGCCAGCGCCGAAACAGCGAGGGATGCCGGCCGGGCTGATAGGTCTGCTGAATGGTTAGACCGGCCCGTTTGTCGGTGAGCCAGGTGTTCCACGACTCCCATACGCCGAGGTAGTGCGGTTGGGACACCCCGTCGGTTTCCTCCGAATCCGGCTTTTCGTCGAGGATGGCGGCATTGGCGCTGATCCGGCGGTCTGGTCCCAGCTCCTTTTGCAGCACGCCCAGGGCGATGAGCATCGCAAGGCGCGCATTGGCGCGAGCCTCGGCCCCCTGCTGTTCAGCACCGGTTTTGCGGAGCGAAATCGAACTGAGAGTGAGCAGGCCCACGGCAATGACCGCGAGCAGGATCATCAAGCTGAGCGTGGCGACCAGGGCAAAGCCGCCACGGGATCTTTCACGTTCCGGCCGCAGGTCTGGATATCCAGATGGGTGCTGGGAGTTCATGCTACTGGCTGCCACGGGGAATTGCTTCTGAGGTGACTCCCGGCGCAACCAGCAGGAGAACTTTCAAGTCCGACAAGCCGAGATCCCTGCTCCTTAGGGTTGGGTGACATGAAGGCGGCCGAAGAGCTTGCCTCCTCCTGATGCGTTAGATAGCGGGATTCGGATTTCCATGTCATCAGGGTCGGTGCCGTTGTCGTGGATCAGAACGGGGGTAATGGGGGCACTGCCATGCCAATCGATCATATCGGTGCTCCACTGTCCGACCTGGGTGGTGTCAGTCTTTGATGCGTCGCTGCGCTTGTAGCTCAGAATAAGGTTCGTCCCATCAGACGACGGCTTGGGCAGGTATTCGGTGCTCGAGACCCGCGGATCGCCGCCGATGACATATTCCATCAGGTTGGAGAGGCCATCGCCATCAGGATCGCCGACGGGTGTCTTGTCGGATAATGGGGGCAAGGTCCAGGAATCGGCCCAAGAGGCATAGCCGTTGGCCACGCTCAGGGTGAGGGTGCCGGTGGTTTCGTCAAAGGTCCACGCTTTGGTTCCGTCGGTCTTCGTCCACTTGTCGTTGCCGGCGTTGGTCCAAACGGTGCCGTCGGGGTCCATGACGGTGAATGTGGACCCGTAGGCACCGGTGAGCGTGGTGACATTTTCGAGTTGCCAGCTGCCGGTGGTGAGGGTGGTGACGGCGCCGGTGTTGATGGCAAAGCCGCCATTGAGAACGACCGTGCCAGCGCCACTGAGTTTGTTGCTGGTGCCATTGGTGTCACTGATGCCGAAGGTCAGGCGGGCGTCGGCGGCGAGGATGAGTGTGCCCCCGGTGACGGTGGTGTTGCCGGTGTAGGTGTTGGCCGCAGTGAGCTCCATCGTGCCAAGGCCGTTTTTGACCAAGGCGCCGGCGCTGAGATTGGCGGAAACCAGCAAGTCCGTGCCCGCGCCCGAGACCGCATCATTCACCGTGAACAAGCTCCCGTTGGCAGTCTGAAGGGTCGTGCAACTGATGACGGACTGGGCCGTGCCGCTCACCACCAAGATGGAATTGTTGAGGATGAAGTTGCCGTAGCCGCCGTCGTTGGCCGGCCCCGCCACCCCGTTTATCGAGGTCAGCGTGCCGCCCTGCATGGTGAGGGTCTTGCCAGTGTAGTTGTGCGCGTTCTGCGTCGCGCCATCCATCGAGACGGTGCCGCCGATAATGTTCAATGTGCCGGGGACGTTTGCATAGGTGGCGTCGGTCAAGGACAGCGTGCCGGCACTGACCGTCAATCCGCCCATGGTGCTCGTGCCGGGGATGGCGAGGGTGCCGGTGCCGGTTTTGACGAGACCGCCGGTGCCGGCTTCCGATCCGGTCAGGGTGAGGATCGTGGCGGGATCCGTCACCGCGATGGTGCTGGTGGTGGCCGCTGACAGCGTGAATCCGCGGTTGCTGGTAGCGGTGGCTCCGGTGTAGTTGAGCGTGCCGCCTCCGAGCACCAGATTGGCAGCCGCGTTGGACGATTGTCCCAGCGGGCTGGCGAGGCCGCCATCGGGCAGGGTGGCGATGCTCAGGATGCCGGCGTTGATCCGGGTGGGACCGTAGTAGGTATTGTCGAAGGTGGGGGCGAGCGTGCCCGCTCCGGTTTTGGTGAAAGAGTTGCTACCGATCACCTCGCCGCTGAGGGTGAGGATGGTGCCGGGTGTGGTGACCTCGACCGTGCCGTCCGCGTCCAGATACAGGGTGCGGTCGGTGCCGCTGGTGGCACCGGCGTAGGCGAGTGTGCCGCCACCGAGGGCGATTTCGATGCCCGCGCCCAAGGCGCTGTCGAAGCCGCCATCGGCCACGGAAGCTGCCGTGAGGGTGCCGCCTGAAATATACACGGCACCAGTGAAGGAGTTGCGATTGTTGATGATAAGGTTTCCGGAGCCTTCCTTGGTCAGGCTCGCGGTCCCGGTGATGCCCCAGGCTCCTTGGAGGGTGTAGGCTTTGGTGATGTTGCTGAACAGGACGCTGTTCGGGCTCACATTGGCCGTGTTGATGGACACGGTCGTGCTGTCGGTGGAGTCATCGAACAACACATCATCACCCGTCACGAAATCCGACTCATTGAGGCCGGCTTTCCAGTTTTTGGGCGAGCTCATGGATCCGGTGCGCCACTCGCTGTTGAGAGCACCGGTCCAGAGCTTGGCCAGCGGGGCCACCACCAAGTCGATGGAGTTGGCGTTTTGGACCAGATCATAGGTGTAGTCGCCACCCGGGGTGGTGCCAAGGAAGAACGCGTTGAAGCCATCGTCGCCCTGGATGACACCCTGGTATTGGAGCAGTTGATAGGTGCCGGAGGTGATCGGGTCGGTCCCCACATCCACATAGACAACGTTGCCGGTGGTGCCGGTATTGATGCCGTTGGTGTCGGTGATCGTTAGCGAGGCGGCGCCGGGCGCAATGTTCAGGGTGGCGGTGCTGGCAAGATCCAGAGTGCCGATGCTCAGCGAGCCCGTGGGGGTGATCATGCCGCCATCAGCCGTCACTGCGCCGAGCACCGTGCCGCCGCCAGTCAGGGTCTTGGTGGACCCGAGGGTCAGCCCGGCGGTGGCGCTCACATCCAGCGTGGCACCGGCGGCCAGGGTGAGGGTGGGAGAGGAGTCGAACGAGCTGCCAGCTCCGAGTTTCAGAGTCCCTTCGGTGACGGTGGTGTTGCCGGTATAGGTGTTGGCCGCAGTGAGTTCCATCGTGCCAAGGCCGGTTTTGACCAAGGCGCCGGCGCTGATATTGGCGGAAACCAGCAAGTCCGTGCCCGCGCCCGCGACCGCATCATTCACCGTGAACGAGCCTCCGTTGACGGCCTGAAGGGTCGTGCAACTGATGACGGACTGCGCCGAACCGCTCGCCACCAAGGTGGAATTGTTGAGGATGAAGTTGCCGTAGCCGCCGTCGTTGGCCGGACCCGCCGGGCCGTTTACCGAGGTCAGCGTGCCGCCCTGCATGGTGAGGGTCTTGCCAGTGTAGTTGTGCGCGTTCTGCGTCGCGCCATCCATCGAGACGGTGCCGCCGATGATGTTCAGCGTGCCGGGGACGTTGGCATAGGCGGCGTCGGTCAAGGACAGCGTGCCGCCCGTATTCACGGTGACGGCGCCGGTGGCTGGGACGGCCCCATTCGCGGCCACGACTTTGCCGTCGTTGACCGTCAATCCGCCGCTGAAGATATTCGCGCCGCTGAGAGCCAGGGTGCCGGCACCGGACTTGGTCAAGCCGCTGGTTCCGAGAAGCGGAACATTCAAGGTCGCGTTGCTGTTTGCGGCAATAGTCGGACTATCAAGCGTGATCGAACCCGAACCCGAAACGGTGTAGTTGGCATTGAAGGTCAAATTGCCAGCGATGACGGCAGAGGGCAAAGTCACCGTGTAATTGCCTGTGCCACCCGCGCCAAAGGTGACGAAGTTAAAGTTGTCCCAGGCAATGTCGCTGGCCCCATCCCACCAATTGGCCGAGGTCCAGGTGCCATCCCCGTCCTGCGCCCCAGAAGTGCCGGTATCTGCATCCCACGTCACCGTGGCGGGCGCGGCAACCGTCACCGTGGCGACCGGACTGGTGGCCGAACCATAAAGGTTGGTCACGACGACATCGTAGTTCCCGCTGTCCCCAACGGTGCTACCCGACTTCGTATAGGTCACAGAAGTGGCCCCGGAAATGGGATCGCCTCCCTTTCTCCACTGATAGCTCAAGGGCGCAACGCCCACCGCGCCAGCATTCATGGTGATGGTGCCACCAGATGCAAGGGCGGCTCCCTGCGGGGGAACCGTGACCACCGGCTTGTCCGTGATGATCAAACCGGCCAAAAAACTCCTTGGACCCGATGGGACATCGGCAGGACCATTAATGGTCAGAGTATCACTCGTGAACAGATTCGTGGTCGGTGTGCTGATTGAGAAGCCAGCCGCGGCGTTCCATGTGAAAGTCCCACGCACGGTATAAGTCAGTGTTTCGGGGGTAACTCCATCGGTAACCGAGATCGGGGCTATTTGAGGAGAGCCCCCGTCAGTTGCCGCGATCGCCTGAAGGACATAGCCGTTGGGAAACTGTGCCGCCAAGCCGCTCAAATCGACCTGATAGCCACCATAAAGATTCCCCCAATAGGCATCGGCATCTCCCGGATATCCCACGTAATCGCTGGGGAAGTAAGCAGGGATTGCCCAACTGGTCCATACGCCGGCCGCAAACCACGAGACGTCGAATGAACCTCCACTGCTCGGGGTTGGCGTTAAAGAGCCTGAAGCAGCAGCAGCCGCCGAGAACCAGTCGCTGGCTTCAATACCAAAGGCGGTGGCGGTCACCGCCATGCCAGAAACCCCAGACGCACTGCCTTGGAAGTTGATACCGACGCTGGTGCCCGCCTGAGAGGAACCGAGCATGAACGCTGCAGCCGGGACAGCCAGCGCGGCGCTTTTTATTGACGTGAATGTTTTCATAATTGTTCGTGTGAGGTTTCGGTGACTGCTAAGAAATTGCTGGTGAGGTGAAGGCCGGTGAGAATGCCGGTGGCCGGACCGGCCAGACCGGAGGGCGGGGCCATGGGGGTTGCACTCAGCGCCTTGCGCATGCGCTGCAATTTTGCCAGGGTGCCGGGCTTGCGCTCCAGCCCGGTGGCGGTGCCTACGGTGTCGAATATTCCACTCATGATGCGCAGACGATAATCCGGCTTGCGCCCCGTGTCTATATCAGATAATGCCAATTTTATGTCTTATTCGACCCGCGATCACACCCATGTGGGAGCCTACGACCAACCGTTTCCGGGGTGGGTGTGGAGTTCGATCCCAAACCCGCAAAACAGTTGACTGTAGGCTCCTTGGTTCGTGTGTCCGCGCGTGGCGTAGGGTATGGCCGAACCCTGTCCCACCGGCGCCCGCAACGCAAGCCCGGAAATCCGTCAGGTGCTGTAAAAGACACATCTTATGTGGGATTTGACATGGACGGGCGCAGAGCGGGTCGTTATGCTCATCACGATGAACATCATGACCTATTTTCTCACCGCCCTGCTCGCCGCGCCCGCGATGGCGCAGGACTCCACCACTCAAGCCATCCGTGCCTGGCAGGACCTGCGTTACGGGATGTTCATCCACTACGGCATGAGCACCTTTACCGGACGCGAGATCGATGACGGTGACCGGCCATCCACCACCTACGCCCCGACCCATCTGGACGTAAACCAATGGCTCCGCGTGGCGAAGGATGCCGGGATGAAATATGCCGTGCTGACATCAAAGCACGTGGCCGGACACTGCCTGTGGGACAGCAAGGTGCAATTTCGCGGCAAGGAGTTTGATTACGATGTCGCCACCAGCAGCGATAAGACCGATGTCATCGCCGGGTTCGTAACGGCTTGCAAAAAACACGGCATCGCCCCCGGCCTCTATTGGTGTTTGTTGGATTATCATAACAACTCGGTCCCCAAAGGGCCGCAGTGGACAGCGGGAATGCTGCCGGAGGATTTCTATCAATTCGCCCAGGACCAGCTCACCGAATTGATCCAAAACTATCCGGACATCGGCTACTATTGGCTCGACATTCCACGCGCGGCCAGCGCCGAACAACGCCAGGTTCTCTATGATCTCATCAAGCGCCTCCGCCCCGGCACGGTGGTGATGTTCAATCACGGCATCGCCCAGCCCAACGGGCCGATCACGATCGGCACCTGCGCGGCGGCATGGCCAACCGATGTGTTGAACACCGAACGCAATCCCGCCACCCCCGGCCAGTTCACTTCGGAGCAAACTTGGCAGGGCAAAACCTACCGGCTCGGCTACGAGCACTGCGATTGCCTGGGGAAGGACTGGTTCTGGACCCACAACGACCGGCCGCGCCCGATCCGAGAATTGTTCCGGTTGCACCGCGATACCCTCGCCGGCGGCGGCAATCTGTTGCTCGATGTGCCGCCCGACCGTAGCGGGCGCATCCCCGAGGCCAGCGTGAAGGCGCTGCTGGAATTGAAACGCGCGATTGACGACCCGCCGATGTTTCCCGTGCCGCTCAACTTCCACGCGAAGGTCAACGCCTCCAATATCTGGCACCAGGATGCGAATTTCCGGCCCGAATGCGC
>JAIPKB010000212.1 GCA_021733795.1 Akkermansiaceae bacterium
AGTTGGCAGACCGCCTGCCCGAACCGGAGCAGCGCGCCACAGCCCACCTGGTGATCGACGATTGGCAGCGGCGAAACCTGCCGGAATCCGCCCCCACGCGGGAAATCCGGGCCATGTTTGAGGTGGCCCGGTCCGACTTCGCCGCCGCCGCCGCCAAGCTCGTCCCGCTGGCCACCCGCGACCTCCCGGCGGTGGACGAGCTGATGGAGAGATTACCCACCGACTGCGCCGGTGCCGATGCGCTCCGGGCCAAACGCGGTCTCTATCATCTTCGCGTGGGTCGACCGGGCCGCGCCGCCGCCGCTTGGCGCACCGTGGGGGAGATGAACGTGCTTTACCAGACCATCGGTGCCCACCCGATTGATCAGCTTGGTCCCGGCGGAGTAGGAGAAATCCTTTCTCTGCTGGCGGCCCAACCCGTTTCTCCAAAACGCGACGAGGTACTGAAAAAAATCTGCCAGGTGGAGGTGGCCTCGGGACGTGTCCGGGCACTTGCGCTGGCGGCAGATTCACCCGACGAGGCGGTCCGCCTGACTTTGCTCGAATCCCTCGCCGAGGCCGCCAGAACACCCGCTCACCTTGTCGCGGTCCGTAGCCTGGCCGGAGATGAACCGGAAGGCAAACTCGCCGTCGCCCTGATGGATGCGCTGGGGCGGGTGGATCCCGTCGCCGCCTGGAGGGAGGCGGTGGGGCTGGGGCCGGACAATGCAAACGCACGGATGCTAGCGGATCTCGCCATGGTCAGGTTGCGGCGCACTCACCCGGAAATGATTCCCGCGCTGTTGGCCGAATCCCCGCAGCTCGCGCTGATCAATCCCACCTGCGTCCGGGACTTGCTGATCGGACCCGCCCGGCTCTGGCCCGCCCGCACCTTTTGGTTCGCCCGGGCGTGGTTGCCGGAGGAGTCCGCCGCCGTCGTGCTGCCCATGATCGCCACCGAATGGGCCCGCAATGATTCCGAGGCTGCGTGCGCCGTCTGTCTGACCCTTCCTGCGGGTGAATCCGGCCGGTTCGCCGCCGCGAGTGCTGCCTTGAAGGTCTGGCTCGCCAAGTCCCCCGATGCCGCTCTGAAATGGCTGGGGGCCGATCCAGCCCGCACGGAGCTGTTGTTGCGAAATCATGACCTGCTGGCACTTGCGGGTCGGGAGCGAATCATCCCGTTTCTGACCGGGCTGCCTATCAACGCGCAGGTGCTCGAATCCAGCACCATTGCCGCTAGCGAACTTGCCGACGCCGATTATGCCAAAGCTGCGGCATTTCTCCAGACCTCCGCCGTCCGCGCCAGGGAGGCGGGGATCGGCGAGACCCAACTTCGTTCCCTGGCCCAAGCCGAACGCGCGGTTGTCACTGGCTGGCTGGCCGCCGATCCGCCCGCCGCAAGCGCCTTCATCGACTCCCTGCCCGGCCCGGCCGCTGATCCCCTCCGCTCCGGGGACTCCGGCCGCGAGTTCTCCTTCCGGCGGTTGGCCGGGGCCAAAGGCATCCCTTTCGCCCTCGGGCAACTGCCGGAGGAGGACCAAGGACGGAGGCAGGCCGTCCGCGGGATCGTTGCCGCCGCCTTGGGTGGCGGTGGGTCGGACGGACTGAAGGCGATCCTCCTCGCCATCGGAAAAGAGGACGGACAGATGGGAAGACTCCGCCTCGGGCAGGTGATCGCCAAGAGTTATCTCGAATACGATCCCGACGGGCTGCTCCCTTGGTTGCGCACCCTGCCCGGCACGGTCGATCATGATTTGCTGTCGGATGCGGCTGCGGTGGTGGTTTCCTCGCTGCGCGAAAGCCCTTGGCGGCGGCAGATCGCGCTCGCAGCCGTGCGACTCCTCGCCAAACATCCGCCGCCTGGTGGCGAAACCGCAGTGGAACCGCTCGCCCTGCGCTTGCTTTTCGGTAACAAGAGCAGCCCATTTCCCACCGCCATCGCCGCCGCCCACCTCGATGGCGACCTGCCGGAGATCCCGGTGGTGAAGCACCTTGATCAGATCGTCTCCCACCTCATTGCAGGCCGTCCCGCCGCCGCTTTGCCGGACGCCGCCGCTTTGCCATCGCCGGAATTCGACGCTTTGTTGTGTCGCATCCTAACGGCTATCCCGGCCGCCGAGCGAGCTGCTGCCCTGGCCGCGCTTCCTGACTCTCTCCGCCCCCGCGCCACTGCCTGGGCTTCTGTCCTTGCTGGCACGCGGTAAGGGGGAGGGGCGGTTGATGCGTACTCCCCGGCGAGCCGCCGGGGGAGACACAGCTTGGCGCGAGCCGCGCCAGCCACGGGACGCTGCCGGACAGAATGTCCGCCTGACTCAGCGTTCAGAATGAACGCGCTCCGGAGCGCCGACATGCTGCCGGCTATGTGGGACCCACATTCTGTCGGGCGAGGGGAGGGGTTGAGGGGATGCCCCCGGCGAGCCGCCCCGGAGACGGCCTGGCGCGAGCCGCGCCAACCACGGCGGGCTGCGGGACTGGGCCGTCATACCCGAATCAATGGCGTTTTTCTCCGCGTTTCTTGCCATTGGGCGATTGGTTCTTGCCCCGGTGGGGGTGGGTACCTAGTTTGGCGATCACATGATGCTAAGCGTTTCTAGATTTTGGCAGGCTTGTTGGACACTGTTGGTGGCGGTGTGGCTGACGGCTCCGGTGGCCTTGGCGGCGGAACCCGTGGTGGAAAAGACGCTGGACCAGAAGATCGACGACTGGTTCGGCTGGGTGACCGGGCCATTTGTCAACACGGTGTTCTACACAGTTCCGATCAACGGCTACGATGTGCTGCTGGTGGTGTTCTGGCTGGCGGCCGCCGGGGTGGTGCTCACGGTGGCTTTCAAGTTCATCAACATCCGGGCCTTCGGCCTGGCGTTGCGGACGGTGCGCGGGAAATACAGCCTGCCGGAGGATCCGGGCGAGGTGACCCATTTCCAGGCCCTGAGCGCGGCGGTTTCCGGGACGGTGGGCCTGGGCAACATCGCGGGGGTGGCGATCGGCATCCAGAGCGGTGGTCCGGGAGTGGCATTCTGGCTGTTTCTGAGCGGGTTTCTGGGGATGTCCACCAAGTTTGCCGAATGCACGTTGGGGGTGAAATACCGGGAAATCGACGCCGAGGGCAAGGTCCACGGTGGAGCGATGTATTATTTGCGGAAGGGCTTCGCGGAACGCGGGATGAAACCGGTGGGCCTGGCGCTGGCCGGGTTTTTCGCGGTGATGTGCGTGTTCGCCTCGTTCGGTGGCGGCAATGTGTTCCAGATCAATCAGGTGACGGCCCAATTGGTGAACATCACCGGTGGCAAGGATTCGTATTTCCATGATAACCAATGGGTGTTTGGACTGATGATGGCGTTGCTCACGGCGCTGGTGATCATCGGCGGAATCAGGGGGATCGCCAAGGTGACCGGCAAGCTGGTGCCGCTGATGTGCCTGGTCTATGTGGTGAGCTGTGTGGGGGTGCTGACGATTAACTCGCAGGAGATCCTGCCAGCCCTCCAACTGATCGTCACCGAGGCCTTCCACCCGCGGGCAGCGGTGACCGGCGGCCTGCTGGCGGCGTTCATCTGGGGCATGCGGCGGGCGACGTTTTCCAACGAGGCCGGGATCGGTTCGGCACCGATCGCCCATGCCGCTTCCAAGACCCGGCGGCCGGCATCGGAGGGCGTGGTCGCCCTGCTGGAACCCTTTATCGACACGGTGGTGGTCTGCACGCTCACGGCTCTGGTGCTGGTGGTCACGATGAACTTCGATGGCGGCAGCGGAAATTTCACCATCCACGGCCATGGCTTCGAGCTGGGCAAGGTGCAGGGGGATTCGACCAAGTTCGGGATCGAGATGACCTCGCTGGCGTTTGAAACGGTGAACAACAATTTTAAATACGTGTTGTTCGCATGTGTCTTCCTGTTTGCGTTTTCGACGTTGATTACCTGGAGTTACTACGGTTTGCAGGCTTGGCAGTATTTGTTTGGGCGAGGCGAGGTGGCGGGCTGGTGCTACAAGGTGTTGTTTTGCCTGATCATCATTGCGGGTTCGGCGGCCTCGATGGGCAAGGCGACGGATTTCTCGGACGCCTCGCTGTTTGCGATGAGTGTGCCGAACCTGATCGGGGTGTATTTCCTGCTGCCGGTGGTGCGCAACGAGCTGAGCCGGTTTGTGGCGTTTACCAGGCGGGTGGACGCCGGGGCCACGATCGAAGAGGCGGATGCGGCCGAGGGCAATGGGTGATTGCACGGGAGGCGGGGATGTGACAGGGTGCGCGCGGGCATGGCACGACATTATCAACTCAAGCGGACGACCGGCGGGTCGGGGATCGATTATCCGGCGGCACTCAACGCCGAGCAGTATGCAGCGGTGAGTTCGCCGCCGGGCAAGGCGCTGGTGATCGCCGGGGCGGGATCCGGGAAAACACGGACGCTGACCTACCGGGTGGCGTGGTTGCTGGATCAGGGGGTGGAATCGCGGGGGGTGCTGCTGCTGACGTTCACCAACAAGGCGGCGCGGGAGATGGTGGGGCGGGTGAGGGAGTTGGTGGCGCGGGATACCTCGGACCTGTGGGCGGGGACGTTCCATTCGATCGGCAGCCGGATCCTGCGGCGTCATGCGGAGGATATCGGGTTCACCCGGTCATTTTCGATCATGGATCGCGACGACCAGCGGTCGATGCTCTCGAAGGTGGTGGCGGCCTGCGAGATCGATACCAGGAATCGGCGGTTTCCGCGGGGGGACGTGCTGGCATCCATGTTCAGTCTGGTGGAGAATACCGGGCTGTCGCTGGAGGAGGTGGTGGCGGGGAAGCATCCGGGGCTCTACGATTGGCTCGCCGAGCTGGAGCAGGTGCGGCAAGGGTATATCGAGCGGAAACGGGCGTCCAACTCGATGGATTTCGAT
Source organism: Akkermansiaceae bacterium (assembly GCA_021733795.1). Taxonomy (GTDB): domain Bacteria; phylum Verrucomicrobiota; class Verrucomicrobiia; order Verrucomicrobiales; family Akkermansiaceae; genus Luteolibacter. Next base: position 4,855 of record JAIPKB010000212.1, read on the forward strand.
GATCTGCTGGTGCTGATGGTGCGCTTGTTTGAGGCGCGCCCGGATCTGCTCGCGCTCTATCAAAAGCGGTTCCGCCACGTCCTGGTGGACGAGTATCAGGACACCAACACCGTGCAAAGCCGGATGATCGACCTGCTGGCCGGGGACGGCGGCAGCCTGATGGCGGTGGGGGATGACGCCCAGTCGATCTACTCGTGGCGGGGTGCGGACATGGGGCACATTCTCGGGTTCCGGCAGCGCTATCCGGATGCGCGGGTGTTCACGATCGAGACCAACTACCGGAGTGTGCCGGAAATTTTGGAGCTATCGAACGAGGCGATCCGGGCTAATGTCGGGCGGATCGAGAAGGATCTGCGCGCGGCGCGGGAGTCGGCCGGGGTGAAGCCGGGGTTGGTGGTGCTGGAGGATCCGCGGACGCAGGCGATGTTTGTGGCGCAGCGGATGGAGGAGTTGCGGGACACCGGGATCGCGCTGGGTGAAATGGCGGTGCTCTACCGCGCGCATTTCCAGAGTTTGGAGATTCAGATGGAGCTGACGATGCGCGGGGTGCCGTTTGCCATCACCAGCGGGCTGCGGTTTTTCGAGCAGGCGCACATCAAGGATGTGGCGGCGTTCCTGCGGTTCGTGGCGAACCGGAGGGATGAGGAGAGTTTCCTGCGGATGGTCGAGTTGCTGCCGGGTTGCGGTCCGGTGGCGGCGTCGAAGCTGTGGCGCGAGTGGCTGGACACCGGTTGGGCCGCGCGCGAGGACCTGCCGCAACGGTGGTCGGAGGTGCTGCTCGGATTCAGGAAAGTGCCGAAGAAGTCCGCAAAACACTGGGCGCAACTGTGCTACACGATGGACGAACTCTCGCCCAACGGGTTTCATGCCAAGCCGGGGGAGATGATCTTCAGCGTGCTGGAGGGGGTCTATAAGGAATATTTGGAGGCCAGCTTCGACAACAGCGAGGCGCGGCAGGCCGACCTCGAACAAATGTCGGGCTTCGCCGGGTCGTTTGAGAACATCGGGGATTTTCTGGAGCAGCTCTCGCTGCTCGGATCGGTGGATGGGGAACCCGGGGCGGACGAGGAGGAGGACCGGGCGACCTTGTCATCGATCCATCAGGCCAAGGGGCTGGAGTGGAAGGTCGTGTTCGTGATCGGCCTGGTGGAAGGGCAGTTTCCGAATAGCAGGGTGGTGGCGGCGGACGACCTGTCGTTGTTGGAGGAGGAGCGACGGTTGTTTTATGTGGCGTTGACCCGGGCCAAGGACGAACTCTATTTGACTTATCCGCTGACCAATCCGAAATCCTATACGGATGAAGTGATGTGCCAGCCCTCGCGCTTTCTCGACGACTTTCCTCCGGAAATGGTGGAGGAGTGGGATGTGGGGGCGGCCGGGTGGGACGATGACGGACCGTTTTGAGTTGGAGGGTCGACTTTGTCGATGCCAGGTTGCGGATCTCGATCCGGCGGCGGAAGCACTCCAGGGCGGGGGTGAATTGCCGAACCCAAGCGCCACCCGATCACGAAGGGCGTGGCAAATCCGGAAAATCAGAACTCCAGAACTCAGCGTTCGACCCCACAAGAGCCAATAGGTCGGGCAAGTTTGATTCCCTGAAGTTGCGGTGGCACGACAGGTTCCCGTTCTGAAGGGTTTGAAGAGAAGAGTCTTACAGGAGGAAACAGAGGAAGCGGAGGAGCTTCGCGTCTTGGCGGTGATAATACCTCTTCATTCTGGCTTTCTTCAGAAAATATTCCTTCACCCTCAGGAAAAAAGCCCGGACCCCGAACCTTGGACAGGAGCAATTCAACTTGCGCGCCCAACCCATGATTCACTACTGAAAAGGGAGTTCTGAAAATCCCGAAAAATCACGCTTGCATCTCCGGCGGCGGACTGCCACGCTCCCGCCACCCAAGGCGGCTTGGCGGAATTGGTAGACGCGCTCGACTCAAAATCGAGTTCTAACGAGTGTGGGTTCGAGTCCCACAGCCGCTACTTTCATTCCCTCCAGCCGGCTCTCCGGGCCACCCACCGCCGCCGCACATGCCAGCGCCCCGCACCATAGGAATCATCGCAGGCAATGGAGTCTATCCGGAGACTTTCATTGAGGCCGCCCGCCGTCACGCCCCTGAAGTGCGGTTGGTGATGGCCGCCTTTGAAAACGAAACCAGGGCGCACATTATCTCCACCGCAGATGCCTCCGCATGGTTTCGCGTGGGCCAGCTCGGCAAACTGATGAAGTTCTTCCGGGCCGAAGGGGTGACCGAGGCGGTCATGGTCGGGCAGATCGCCCCCAAGAATCTCTTCGATCTCCGCCCGGACCTGCGGACCCTGGTGTTGCTGGCCCGGCTCAAGGAGCGGAATGCCGAAACCCTGTTTGGGACCATCGCCGATGAGCTTGCCAAGGACGGCATCACCCTGCTGCCGGCCACCACTTTTCTGGAGGATCATCTGCCCGGCCCCGGCCCGGTTTGCGGCCCGGCATTGAGCAAACGCCAGCTCGCCGACGCCGCCTTCGGGTTCCGGATTGCCAAGGCCACCAGCGCCCTCGATATCGGCCAGACGGTGCTCGTGCGTCATGGCACCATTCTCGCCGTGGAAGCTTTTGAAGGTACCAACGCCTGCATCCGCCGCGGGGGTGAACTCGGTAAGCGCAAGGATGTCCTGCTCGTCAAGGTCTCCAAGCCAAGCCAGGACATGCGTTTCGATGTCCCGGTGATCGGTTGCCAAACCATTGACACCTGTGCCGAGGCGGGAGTCTCAGGGATTGCGATCGAGGCCGGTTGCACCTTGATGTTGGAAAAGACGGAGGTGGCCCGGCTCTGCGGGCTGCACAAGATCGGCATCCACGCGGTGTCCTGAAAAATCATGCCAACCATTACCATTACCATTGACAACCAGCGCATCGAGGCCAAGCCCGGAGAAACGGTGCTCCAGGCGGCCCGGGCGGCTGGTATTGAAATCCCCACCTTGTGTTATCTGGACGGCCATGAGGCCGGGTCCTCCTGCATGGTCTGCGCGGTGAAAAACAAGGCCAACGGCCAGTTTATTCCCGCCTGCGGCTCGCGCGCGCTCGAAGGGATGGAAATCGAGCATCTGACCGATGACGTCCGCGAAGCCCGGCGGATGGCGCTGGAATTGTTGTTCAGCGACCACCTGGGCGACTGCCTCTCCCCCTGCCAGCGGATTTGCCCGGCGCAATTGGGGATCCCGGCCCTGCTCAAGCATCTGCGGGCGGGTGAGTTCGGGCTGGCTGCGGCCTCCGCCCGCCGCGATCTGGCGCTCGCGGGCATTCTCTGCCGGACCTGCCAGCGGCCCTGTGAAAAAGGCTGCCGACGCTCGGATCATGATGAATCCGTGGCCATCGCCGAGCTGGTGACCCACGCCATGGACACCGAGCTGGCGGCGGGTCCACCGCGCCCGCCGCAGCCACCCGCCGCGCGCCCGGAACGCGTTGTGATCATCGGTGCCGGCTTCACCGGGCTGAGCACTGCCTGGTTCCTGGCCCAACAGGGCTACGCCAGCACCGTGATCGACGAACACCCGACGCCGGGTGAAGCCATTCGCTCGGCGTTTCCCGAACTGCCCGCCGGGGTGTTGGATGCCGAACTCGATCTGCTCGTCCGCGCCGGAGTCACCTTCCGTTGTGGCACGCGGATTGAGGGTGGTGCCGGACTCGACGCTCTCACTGAAGAAGCCGCCGCAGTCGTGCTCGCCACGGGTTCCGGCACCGCCGACCAGGCCGCGGGCTTGGGGTTGGCACTGGCCGATGCCGTTCTGGCGGTGGACCGGGACACGATGATGACTTCGCGGGCCGGGGTGTTCGCCGCCGGTCGGGCGTTGCGACCCAAGGCCCAGCCCGTCGGCCGGGTGGCGGATGGCAAGGCGCTGGCCCGCTGCATTCACCAGTTTCTAACCGGCCAGCCGGTGCGGCGTCCGCCCAAGCCGTTCAGTGTGTTCATGGGGCGTCTGATGGACGGGGAAATGCCGGACTTTCTGCAGGACGTGAACCGCTCGCCACGGGTCGGCGGGGAGGCCATGGCCCTCGACGTGACCCGGGCGATCGAGGAGTCCCACCGCTGTGTCAGCTGCAACTGCGCCAAGGCGGATGTGTGCAAGCTCCGCCAGCTTGCCATCGACCTGGACGTGAACCTGAACCGGTTTACCAGCGGTGAGCGGTTGCGGTTCAAGCGCAACGTCGAGCATCCGCTCGTCTGTTTCGAGCCCGGCAAGTGCATTCGTTGCGGCAACTGCATCAAGGTGGCCGGCGAGCACCAGGAGGAACTCGGGCTCACCTTCATCGGCCGCGGGTTTGATGTCCATCTCGGCGTGCCGTTCAGTGAATCGATGGCCGCGGGTTTGTTCGCCGCCGCCAAGGCGGCGGTGGACGCCTGTCCCACCGGCGCGCTCACCCTGCGGGAATCCCCGGCAGTCGGGAAATGCGATATCGACATGAACGCGCCGATGAAAACCGATCCTCCCAACCATCCGCTGTCCAGCGCTGACGAGAGTGATATGCCTTTGTCAAATGAATGAACAAGAGAAAGAGCGATGGGCGGAGCGGTTGCTGAAGTTGTTGGTCGGAAGTCTGGCGGTCGTGACGGTAACTCTGGGGGGCGGTTATATGGGGGGGCTGGGTGCCGCGTGGGCGGGATGGAAGGCACCGAGCAGCGGTTCCTTTGATTTGAGTGGGCTGGCACATGCACTCAATGGCTTTGTCTGTGGTGGGATTGTGTTTGTGATCGTGTTCGCACTGAGTTCGATCGACCGGCGGGTGCCACTCTGGGTACGCATCAACCTAGCGGTAATATTGGCCTTGGGGAGCGCGTTTTTTGGCGGAATCCATGGATACAAGTGATCCCCGCTTGCGGTGTTTTTGGTGATCTGCGACATTTTCCGGCGTTTTCTCCTGCAATGGCCACCCGGTCAGCATTGTTCCCTGCCCCCCATCCATTTCTTGACACCGCCGCCCGCTCCCCTACCTTCCTGCCTCCCCGCCGGGATGCGATTCCCATGGCGGCACCATTCAACTTTCACCATCCTCTTCCCGGCATCGCGCAGTGAAATCCGAGCAGCCCATCAGCTTTTACCCCATTCATGTCATTTTCCTTTGATTCCCTCAATCAAGCGCAGCGCGAGGCCGTGGGCACGCTTGACGGCCCGGTCCCTAGCACTCCGGAAAATTCATTTTGCAAGTCATGAACCCAATCGAGAAGCCTGTGGGTGACATCGTTCCTTTGACGCCGTCAATCGGGATGAGAATTGGCATCATTGTGTTTGAGATTGTTCTTCTGGCGGTCTTCTTTGCTCCATTTGGACTTGTGATGCTTCTTTATCCCGTGCTGAAACGTATTGGTCTGGTTCCTCAAGAGAGTACCGACACCATATTCTTGTTCATGACCATGGTGATCGCTGTCGGAGTGATTGGAATTGCGGTCCGCGAGTCGCGGGTGTTCTGTGTGGTGGCGTTTGTGCTTCTGGTGCTTGCGGTTTTGAACATTGGCGGGTGTTGTATGATGCTGGAGGGATTGAGCGGCATCCACTGATGGGGCAGGCAGGGACCGGCTCTCCGAGCGGTCCGGCTGGGGATGGTCCCGTGCGTGGGGAAAACCGTGTAAATTCGCCGCCATCCCGCTCCCAAAACAGGTGCGGGCGGAATGCCCTTGTGGCTTGGA
>JAIPKB010000213.1 GCA_021733795.1 Akkermansiaceae bacterium
CATCCGCTGCATGAACGGCTTCTTGGCTTTGGTTTTGCGGGCCACCAGCTCGGGCTCGGGGATCCGGTTCATCAACCAGGTCTGGCCGATCGAGAAGATGTTCTGGGTGGTCCAGTAAAGCGCCAGGGCGGCGGCGAAATTGTAACAGAAGAAGAAGAACATGAACGGCATGAACATGATGATCTTCTGCTGGGTGGGATCGCCCGTCTTGGGAGTCATCCGGATTTGCAGGAAACTGGTGACGGCCATCACCACTGGCAGGATGTTGATCGGGATCCCCATCAGATGGGTCAGCGTGTCCGGCTGCGACAGATCACCCACCCACAGGAATCCCTGGTGCCGCAGCTCCACCGCATATTGCAGCATGGTGTAAAACCCGAAGAAAATCGGAATCTGCACGAACATCGGCAGGCAGCCACCCAGCGGGTTGATCCCGAACTTCCGATACAGGCCCATCATCTCGGTGTTGAGCTTGTTAGGATCATCCGGGTATTTCTCCTTGAGCTTGGCGATCTCCGGCTGGAGCTTGCTCATCCGCTTCATCGTCCGGGTGGACTTGGCGTGCAGCGGCCAGATTACGATGCGCACGATAATCGTCAGCATGATGATCGCCAGCCCCCATGCCCATTTTTTCGCCACTCCGTCCATCAGGAAATGCATCTTGTTGAGCACCCAGTTGAGCGTTCTCGCCACCGGGCCGATCAACATCCAGTCGGCCACCGGTCCGCCGTATTGCATCAGGTCACCCCAGCCGTCGCCCATTTTGCGCAGCATCGAATTGTTCTTTGGCCCGATGAATATCCGATAGCTGAAATCCTTGTGCTCGGACGGGTTGAGGGTCACGTCCGGCAGCCGCAGCCCGGCCCGGATCGATTTGCCTTCCATCGTCGATGGCTTGGCCCACACCGTGGCATCCATCGGCTCCTTGGGCCGCAGCGCGGTCGCGAAAAACTGGTTGGTCACCCCGGCAAACTGGACTTTTTCCCCGGGCTCGCTCTCGATCACGGATTTGTCCGCTCCGGAAAACATCCCGCCCTTGAATTTGCCCGCATGACGGAAGGTCATTGAATCGTCCTCATACCAGAAGACTCCGGTATGGTTGGGCAATTCCTTCACGTGCAGCGGCATTGCGTCGCCAATGAACACACTCCACTCCTTGAGATTGAAGGGAACCGCCAGGGTGTTCTCCACCTGCATCGTGAAATCCAGGAGATAGGGTTCGCCCGGCTCACCGGTCTCCACCAGCGCGAAGGATTTCCTCACCCTCATCCCATTGCCGAGATCGCCGGTATAAACCACCTTCTTGCCGGGCACGGAGGAGGCCTCGTCATAGCTGTAAGCCACGTTGAGCAAACTCAAATCCGCACCCGCAAGGCCGCCGATCGGTCCGCCGCCGCGCTCGTTGATCCGGACCGGCACCGTCGGCAGTGCCACCTGCGTCTCGGTCTTGAAATCGGCGTATTTGATCCCGCCACCGATGTTCGAAAACGTGTAGAGCACCTTGTCGCTCGCCAGCGTCACCAATTCCTCCTCGGTGGGTGGCGGTACCGGTTCCTCCTCCATACTCGGCGGCTTGACGGGCTCTACCGTCGGCTTCACCTCCGGATTGGCCGCCTTTTCCTGCTCCTTGAGCCGGGCGGCCTGCTCCTGCTTCGCCTTCTCCTCCACCTGCCGCGCGGCGGCCTGCTTGCTCTGCTCCATCACCCCGAGCGCCAACAAAACGCCGCACAGGGCCAGGACTATCCAAGTTTTACGATCATACATGGTCTAACAAAAATCTATGGTTAATGATGGGAATGTTTGCAGGAATGCGCATCATGCGCGGAACCGCCTTTGGAACCCCGCGGCGGCGGGACGGGGTCATAACCCCAACCGCCCCACGGATGACAGCGAAAAATCCGGCAAATGCCAAGCCACGACCCGCGCCACGGCCCGTGAACCTCCACCGCCTGCAAAAAATAGTTCGAGCAGGTCGGCGTGTAGCGGCAGCCGGCGGCCGGTCCGGCCGCGAATTTCAACATCGGACCGAGCACCTTTTGATAAAAGCGGATGAGCAGGCGGAGGCAGGCGCTGACGAACTTGGAAATCACGTTTTCGCTTCAGGACGGGGGAAAAGCCCGAGCCGCCGGGCCTGCTTGAGCCAATCGGCCTGGAGTTCGGCGAAACTCGCGGTGGCCGCGCCGGGCCGGGCGATGGTGACCAGATAGCGCCGCATCTCGGTGAATTCCGGCGCATGGGCCTGCACCAGAAACCGGAACCGCCGCCGCAACAACACCCGTTTGTTCGCCTTGCCGCAGCGCCGGGTGGTGATATACCCGGTTCTCAGCGCCTCCAGCGAAGCATCCTCCAGGGTGCTCAACACGACGAACCGGCCAGCTTTGGCTTGGCCGGTGGTCTTGACCCGGGCGAAGTCCGCCCGGCGGTTGATGCTGGATTTCCGCGGCAGGCGCATGGCGGGGATGCACCGGCATCCGGTGGCGGCGCGGGAGCGATCGCTTAGGTATGTTGCTTGGTGTGACGCTCGAATTTGATCTCCACTCCCTTGGGAACGAGACGCTGGCGGCCCTTCTGCCGGCGCCGGCGAAGGATGTCGCGGCCGGATTTCGAGGCCATGCGGGCGCGAAAACCGAATTGGTTCTTGCGGGTGCGCTTGGAAGGTTGGTAAGTGCGTTTGCTCATGGCTGATTGCCTGGTGGTAGGATTAAAAGATGGCCGCCGAACCGGTGGGCGGGCGCGCATCCTACCCGGACACCCACCCTTGTCAACCCACCAGTGACGAAATTTTCATTTTTTGCGGAAATCCCCCTCCTCACGCCCCCCTCACCCCCGTCGCCCCTCCGCCACCTCCTGCGGCCCAATCGCGATCCGCCGTCAGGTGGCCGGTTTTCTCCAGGCGACAAAGCGGTCCGCCAGCGGCAGCACGATCATCAGCAGCGCGGGCAGGAAGGTCAGGGTGACCACCGCAGCGCAGGCCAGGCCGAACAGCACGATGACCCCCACGCCACGATAGAGTTCGGTGCCGGCACCGGGCAGGAGGACCAGCGGGGCCAGCCCCATGAGCGTGGTGGAGGTGGTCATCATCACCGGGCGCAGGCGGGAGGCGACGGCATCCTTCACCGCGTCGAGCGCGGGCATGCCGAGTTCGCGGCGGTTGGACATGGTGCGGTCCACGATGAGGATGGGGTTGTTCACCGCAGTGCCGAGCAGGATCAGGAAGCCGAGCATGGTGATCATGTCGAAGGGCTGGCTGATCGCGGCGAGGCCGAGGAGCGGCAGTTTACCGCCGAGGAAATTCAACAGCCACAGGCCGACAATCCCGCCGCTGATGCCGACCGGCACGGTGGCTAGAATGAGCAACGGCGAGCCCCAGTGGCGGTAGATGATGACAAGCTGGAGGTAGCAGAGCACCACCGCGATCCACATGTTGTTCCCCAGCGAGGCGCGCGTCGCTTCGAGTTGATCGCTGGCACCGGTCAAGTCGATGGCCACGCCGGGCGGGAGTTCGCCGCCCCGGCGCAAGGGCGCGACGATTTCGTCACGGACTTTTTGCACGGCGGATTCGAGCGCCAGCGAGCGCGGCGGAACGATGAACAGCGACACCGTGCGACGACCGTCCACGCGGCGGATTTCGGCGGTGTCCACCATCTCGCGGATGTCGGCGAGCGCGCCGAGCGGGAGCACCCCGCCCTGGGGCGCGTACACCGGCAGGTCGGTCAGCCGGTCGAGCCGCTGGCGGTTAAGTGCGCGGCTGAACAGGAACATGTCCACCTTGTCGTCGTTGAGGAAAAACTCGTCCACGAAGGCACCGTCGGTGAGTGCCGCGATGGCATAGCCGAAGTCGCGGGTGCTGAAGCCCAATTCCGCCAGCCGTTCCCATTTCGGCCGGATCTCCAGCAACGGCTGGCCGAGGGTGAGCGATGAGGGCGACGAGTTGATGCGGGCGTCGCCGATCACCTCGCCGGCGCGGCGGTAAACATTGAGTGCGGTGCGATAGATTTCCGGCAGGCTGGGACCGCTGATGTTGAGCGCCACCGCGCGGGTCCCGCCGTCGTTGCTGGAAATGATCGACCCCCGCGACGAGAACGCCCTCATGCCCGGGTAGCCACGGAAGATTTCGTCGAGCCGGTCCATCAGCGCGTCGATGTGTTTCGGGTTCCTGGTTTCGGCAATGACGCGCAGCGACTCCGGTTGGGCGTTGATCGATACCCGGGACAAGGCCGGCAGCGCCGTCTCGCCGCGGTCGAAGGCGGCGGGATCCTGGTCGAGCGCCGGCAGCAGCTCCGCGTTGAGTTTCGCGGCGATGCCTGCCATTTCCTGCAGCGAATAGCCCGGCGGCGCGATCATGGTGGCGAATACCTTGGCCTCCTCGCCTTCCGGCAGGTATTCCGCAGGCGGCGTGAGAAAGACCAGCGCGGCAACCGTGGCGGCAAGCGTGGCGGCCATGCACGCCAGGCGGCGCCATGGTTTTTCCAACAGCCAGAACAGCGGAACTAACAGGAACTGCCGGCGGGGCGGGGGGGGGTCGGCGGGGCCGCCGCGCCAGGTGAAGTTGGCGTAGGCCACCGGCACCAGTGCGATCGCCACCACCATCGACACCACGATGGCGGAGGAGATCGCGATCCCGATGTCCGAGAACAACTGGCCGGCCTCCTCTTTCACGAACAACAGCGGCAGAAACACCAGCACGGTAGTCATCGTGCCGGACAGCACGGCCGCCCACACGCTGCGCGTGCCGTCGAGCGCGGCCTGGCGGCGGGATTTCCCCTTCTGGCGCTCCTGTTCGATGCTTTCCAGCACCACGATGGTGTTGTCGATGGTCATGCCGATGGCAAAGGCAATGCCGGCCAGCGAAATGACATTGATGGTGCGCTCAAACAGCAGCAGGCCCAGAAACCCGGCGACCGTGCAGATGGGCATGCCGAGCATCCCAATCAGGGTGGCCGAGCCGGAGCGCAGGAACAGGAACATCACAAACACCGCGAGGCCGGCACCGATGACAAGGTTCTTGCTGACATTGGCGACCGAGTCCTCGACATAGCGGACATCGTCGTTGCTGAGGTAAACCCGCAGCCCGGCAGGCGCGAGGATGTCATCGTTGATCTCCTCGATCACCGGCAGTACGGACTGCTTGATGGCGATCACATTCGAGCCGGTCTGCCGAATCAACCCAAGCCGGATATTCGCCTCGCCGTTGGTGTAGGAGAGGTTGCGCAACTCGGAGTGGTCGAGCTGCACGGTGGCCACATCGGAAAGCCGGGTGATGGCGTCCCCGCGGCGGGCGATGATGAGGTTTTCCAGCTCTTCGAGGGAATCGAAGCGCCCGACGGTGCGCAGCAGGTAGCGGCGCTTGCCGCTGTCGATGTCGCCGGCGGAAACGTCGGTATTGCGGGCGCGGATCGCGTCGCGCAGGTCGGTGATCGAGAGCCCGCGCGCGGCGAGCTTGGGGGCGTCCGCCTGGATCTGGATTTGCCGCTGGGCACCGCCGCGAACCTGCACTTGCGAGATGCCGGGCACGCGCTCGAGCACCGGGCGCACATGGTCGTCGACGAAGTCGAGCATCATGTTGATGTCGAGGCCCTTCGGGTTGCCCTCGGCCGGCACCACATTGAAGGCCATGAACGAGTTGTAGGAAAACGAATCGCTGCGCAGGACCGGTTCATCGACATTTTCCGGATACGACGGCACCTGGCTGAGCGCGTTGTTGACGCGCAGCAGCGCCTCGTTGATATCCGTGCCAAAGGGAAACTCCAGTTCCACCCGGGCGCGTCCGGTCGAGGCCACGGAGGTCATCCGTTTGAGGTTCGGCAGGCCGCGCAGGTATTCCTCCTGCTCGATGATGATTTCCTTTTCGACATCCTGCGGCGTGGCGCCGGGCCAGCCGGTCTGGATGGAAATGACCCGCACATCGAGGTCCGGGATCATCTGCACCGGCACGCGCAACGCGGCGATGATACCCAGCAGCAGCAGCATCACGGTGACGACCGAAACGAGGGTGCCGCGTTGGAGAATGAAGCCGATCATGGGTCAGCGCTTGCCGGTTGCGGGTTCCGGCAGCACTTGCACCGCCTGCCCGTCCTGAAGTCCCTCGTTGCCGCGGACCACGACCCGCACCCCGGCGGCGACACCCTCCAACACCTGCACCGTGTCCGTCAGCGACTCGCCGAGCACCACGGCCAGCGATTTGGCCGCCGTCACCCCGCCCTCATCGGTGATGGTCCACACCTTGGCGCTGCCGTCGGAAAAACGCACCACCGCGTCACGCGGGACCTGCACCACCTGGCGGTCACTCTCGAAGGTGAACACCGCCCGCCCCGACATGCCGGGCGCGGCCGGCGCATCCCCGCCGTCCCATTCCAGGCGGACTAGAAACGTCCGCGCCACCGGATCCTTCACCGGCACGCTGGCGGCGATGCGGCCGGCGAACTCGCGGCCGGGATAGCTGTCGAGCTTGACCACGACCGCCGCCCCGCCGCCAATGAGCGCGAAGTTTTCCTGCGGCACCTGCACATCCAGCCGCGGGCGCGCAAGCTCGACCAGCTCGACGACCGGCGTGCCGGTTTGCACCCACTCGCCCTCGTCGGCGAGCTTGGCGCTGATGACGCCATCATAGGGGGCGACCAGCCGGTGGCGCTCGATCACGGCGCGCTGCTGCTTTTCCTGGATTTCCAACTGGCGCACCATCGCGCCCTTGACCCGGGCGCCGGTCTCGCGGCTTTCCGCCTCGGACTTCGCGACGCCGCCCCGGCTCGCCCGCTCGCGGGCCTCGGCCACGAGGCGCTCGGCGTCGGCGAACTCGATCCGCGACTGCTCCAGCTCCTCACCGGTCTGGTCGGGCGTGAGCTGGGGGAGTTCGCGGGCGAGTTCCATCAGCAAGTCGCCCTTTTTCACCGCCCGGCCGGCATCGACATGCAGGGTTTCGATCAGCCCTGCGGTGCGTGAGGAAAGCCGCGACCGGCGCTGGGCGGTGACAGTGCCGGTCAATTCCAGCCGGGTCGTGACCGGGGCCAGCACCGCCTGGCCCACCGTGACCGGCTGCGGCGCTCCGGCGGCGGCCGCAGCGGCTGGGGAGGCCAGCGCCGTGATGATGAGGAAAATTCTGAGGTTGGGCATGGCCGGGCTAGCGGGTGGGTTGCCGGGAAAGCAAGGCGCGGGTCCCCCACCGGGGGGTGGGCAGTCCTCGTTGCGGGGTAGCTTGGGGCGGGCGGGCGCCTTCCGTCGCCCGGGCGTGGTGGCCGTGGCGGTTGTTCCGGCCAAACGGTGGTGTCAAGTGGATCATCGGAGGATCTCTACGCAGCCGAGGCCGCGGTTCTCACTGCCAAGGCCAAAAATATCGGCGCGGGCGCGGAAACTCCACCGGAGACGGGCTTGGTGCGGGCAAAGCACGCAACTGGCGCTGGCACGGGCGCTCAATATTGCCAACTTGCGCCGAACTTCCAAAGTTTCCGGGGGGCCGAGATAGATAAACCGCTGAATTGCTGAGAACCGCTGAACCGAGCGAGATGGGCCGGTAGGTTTCGGCGGCGCTGGTGTGGATGTAGCGGCTGGGCAGGGACCTTTTTCCGAAAGGTCCGCGTCTTAGGCAGGGACCTTTTTCCAAAAGGTCCGTGAGCATGGGTGGCGAATGAACGGTCGACACGGCTTTTCATTCTCAGTTCGTTCGCCCGGACGCTTGGAAGCGTCCCTGCCAAAAACGCCAACGCTTCAGAACGCGCAGGCCGCCAATGGCGGCCCCGCCATTTTCAGACAGACGCTCAATGGAAATCCCGTGATTGCACCACCAGTTCCGCCGCTCCCGGCAGCGGTTCCAGGGCGGTGACGTAGACCACCGGCTGGTCGCCCTCCGAGCGCTGCAGGCGGCCGCCGGCCAGCAGGAACCGCTCGCTGCAGATCAACAGCCGCAACCGCTGGAACGTCGCCTTGGGCACGAACAAATTGGCGATCCCGGTCTCATCCTCCAGTGAGATGAAACAATGGCCCTTGGCGGTGCCCGGCCGTTGGCGGCAGATCGCCATCCCGGCGATTCGAACCGGCAACCCGCCCGGCAGGTTGCGCAGGTCCGCCGCCCGCAGCAGTCCGGGCATCGCCGCGGCGTCCCGCCACAGCCGCAGCGGATGCGGCCCGGTGCTCGCCCCCTGGGTTAGATAGTCCGCCTCCACCCGCTCCGCCACCGACATGGCGGCCAGCACGCCCGGCCCATCCTCCAACCGCCCGCCGCCATCCAACAAATCATCGAACAACGGCAGTTCCACCTGCCACAGCGCCTGCCCCCGGTGCTCCGCCCACGGCAGTTCGTTGAGCGCCCCCGCCCGCGCCAGCACCCGGCGCTCCCCCTCTCCCGGCCGCACCCGTTTGATGAAATCCGCCACCGATCCGAACGCCGCCAACTCCCGCTCGGTTAGAACGCGCTCCCGGGTGGTGGCGGAGAGCCCCTTGAGCCGGTGCAACCCTAACCGGATGGTGGTTTCATCCACCACCTCCGTCCACTCCCCGCTTTGCACACAGCATACCGGCTTGACCCGCACCCCGTGCCGTCGCGCGTCCTGCAGCAGCGTGTTGACCGAGTAAAAACCCATCGGCTGGCAGTTGATCAACCCGGCGTAGAACTCCACCGTCCGGTGCACCTTGAGCCAGCAACTCGCGTAGGCGATCAACGCAAAGGAAATCGCGTGGCTTTCCGGAAATCCATACAGCGCGAAGGCACCGATCGAGGTCACGATTTTCTCCTGCACCTGTGGTGCCACGTTCCGTTCGGTCATCCGGGTGCGGAGTTTTGCCGTCACCCGTTCCATCCGCTCGTCGCTGCGTTTGCAGGCCATCGCCCGGCGCAGTTCATCCGCCTCCGCCCCGCTGAAACCGGCCATCACCATGGCCATCCGCAGCACCTGCTCCTGGAAAATCGGCACGCCCAGCGTCCGACGCAGAATCTCCTCACAATCCGGATGGATGCAATCCACCCGCTCCCGCCCGTTGCGGCGGTTCAGATACGGATGCACCAGATCCCCCACGATCGGCCCCGGCCGGATGATCGCCACCTCGATCGCCAGATCGTAAAACGTCTGCGGCCGCATCACCGGCAGCGTGGCCATCTGCGCCCGGCTCTCCACTTGGAACGTGCCCACCGTGTCCGCCCGGCACAGCAGTTCGAACACCGCCGGATCATCCTTGGGAATGGCCGCCAGCTCCACCGGCCGCCCCCGGCGCTGGCAAATTACCAACGCCCGCTCCATCGCCGCCAGCATTCCCAACCCTAACAAATCGATCTTCACGATCCCCATGTCCTCGCAATCGTCCTTATCCCACTGGACCACCTGCCGCCCCGGCATGGTCGCCGGTTGCAGCGGCACCACCGCATCCAGCCCGTGATCGCACACGATCATCCCGCCCGAGTGCTGCCCCAGATGCCGCGGCATCCCCAGCACCGCATGGTAAAGATGCTTCAGTGCGGCCAACCGTGGATGGGAGGGCGGCACCACCCCCGCCACCCGGTCCTCGAAGTCCCCCTCCGGCTCATCGTCCGCCAGTTCCTCCTCACCCTCCCCGTCGCCGCCATGGAATCTCCCCGGCCGACGGGAAAACCGGTCCGCCACCTCCGGCGGAAACCCGAGCACCTTGCTCATCTCCCGGAAGGCCGACCGCGAACGATAGGTGATCACGTTGGCCGTCATCGCCGCATTGCGCGCCCCGTATTTCCGGAACACATGCTGGATCACCTCCTCGCGACGTTGCCCCGAGGGGAAATCGATGTCGATATCCGGCCAGCTCTTGCGGTTGTCACTCAGAAACCGCTCGAACAACAACCCACCGCCCACCGGATCCACCGCCGTGATCCCGAGCGCGTAACAAACCGCCGAATTCGCCGCCGATCCCCGCCCCTGGCATAAAATCCCACGCCCCCTGGCAAACTCCACCAGCTCGTTGACGATCAGAAAATACCCCGGAAACCCCAAGCGCTGGATCATCGCCAGCTCGTGCTCAAGCTGCTGTTTCACCTTCTTTCCGCACGCCCCATAGCGGCGCGCCGCCCCCGCATACGTCGCCCGCCGCAGCAACGTCGCCTGTTCCACCACCGACAACGGATGGCCCCGCCCATCAGGGAAATCCGGGAACCGATACGCCAGCCGCTCCAGCGTGAACCCGATCCGCTCCGCCACCCGCCCCGCATTCGCCACCGCCTCCGGCAGATCCGCGAACAGCGCCGCCATCTCCGCCGGCGGCTTCACATGCCGCTCCCCATTCGGTGCCAGCACCCGCCCCGCCCGGTCCAGCGTCAGATGCTGCCGCAGGCAACCAAACGCATCCGCCAGCCGACGATCCCCCCGCGTGGCGTGCAGCGGCGCATTGCTGGCCACCAGCGGCAGCCGGAAATGCTCCGCCAACCCGATCAACCCACGGTTCAAGCGCCCCTCGTCCCGCAACCCGTGGCGGCTCACCTCCACATACACATTTCCCGCCCCGAACACCTCGATCAGCCGCCGCAT
>JAIPKB010000214.1 GCA_021733795.1 Akkermansiaceae bacterium
CGGGCTCGCCGGACTCAGTCGAAGCAGGGCAGCAGGATGCGGCCGTCGCCCAAGTCAACTTCGCTGAGTCTGGGATCGGGCCGGGATTGGTTCCAGTCGTTGGAGAACCCGGCGGTTTGATCCCAGAGTTCCGGCGGTTCGTCATCGGGCACCCATTGCTTGATCGCGCGTTCCGGCGGGATGATCGGCTCGAAGGTGTCGATGTCGAACGGAGGCGTTTGCCGCCGTCGATCTGGAAGCCGCTGTGCTGCCAGGAGAGGAGGTCGGCGAGCTTGCGGGGGCTGATGTGTTTGGCCTCGCGCAGGGCGTGGAGGAAGCGGTGGCGGAAGATGAGACTCAAGACTTGGAGACTCAAGACACAAGACGAAGAGGGCTTCGCGCAGATCATTGGTTTCGACGCTCATAGAGACGTTACAGCACGGCCTTGGCGCAGGCGAGTTATTGTCTTGAGTCTTGTGTCTTGCCGTCTTGCGTCTTTGGGAGGGTGTCGGTGGCGGTCTGGAAGAGGAGGTGGAGGAGATCGCGGCGTTTGCGGAAGATGCCGCGCAGCACGCGGGGGATGGTAAAGACGAACTGCCGGTGGGGCACTTCATGGCAGACCGAGGTGGCAATCCAGGCGGAGAGGTGGCGGACGCGGCGCTGGTGGCAGGAGGGGCAGAAGTGGCGGCCTTTGCAGGTGAAGGCGAGGAGATGCTCGTTTCCGCAATCCGGGCAACGGAGGCGGAGGAAGCCGGAGGCGAGGTCGCCACAGCGGAGAAAGGCGCCGACAACGGCGAAGACATTGGCGCGCAGCGGACCCATGGCGGCACGGTGGACCTTTTCGTAGGTGGCGACGAAGGTGTCCCAGACGGCGGTGACGATCTGCCACAGGGGCGAGGCGCGGGGACGGCGGGGATGATAGACGGCGGGCATCAGAAATGTTCAAATGAACATCTTTTAGAATATTTCAAGAAGTTTTTGGATGAATCGGATGAAGGGAATGTCAAGTAAGGTGAAGGGCGGGCGGTTTGTGGAAAAAACAACAGACTGGAAACCAGTCTCACAATGACCGGCAGGGACGGCTATTCGACATTCATCCGGCTTCGCTCCTGTTTCGGCACCTGGCGAGGCTGCGCCTCAGACCCAAGACTGCAAGAAAAAGAGATAGGCGCTTGGCGAGGTGCACTGGCTCTTTTCAAGCTCTCTTGGGTCTTCAAGTCTGCTGAGTAACCTGACGCACCGAATTTCACGGATTTAAATTCCAAGGAATCCAATTCGTGAAAATTGGTGAAATTCGTGTCGGATATCGGGCATTGCAGCAACCAGCTCAAGTTACTGCCACCCCCATACCCGCCGCTGGTTCCGGGCTCCTGAGTCAGCCCACCAAATCCCCGATCGAGCCGAAATCCGGGGAAAACAACCGCTTGTAGGTGCGCGCGGCGTAGCCGTCGGTCATGCCGGCCAGGAAATCGCAGACCAAACGCGCCCGGCTGGCTTCGTCGGGGGCGGCGGCGATTTCCGCAGCGGTGTCGGCTGGCAGCAACTGGAAATCCTGGCCGTCGATGCGTGCTTGTTTGACGTAGCGTTCGCCGAGTACCTGCCACAGTTGGCGGAGCATCCGGCTGCCCTTGTGTTCGAGTTGTTTCAACTGTGGCGACAGGAAAACCACCTCGAAGGCCAGGCGTTTGAACAGGCGGCATTCCGCGAGTACCTCGTCGTCCACCGCGAGCCGCCAACTGTAGCGCTGGGTTTGGGCGCTGAGGAAATTCCGGTCCTCCTCGAGCGTGGCGGCCTTGATATAGGTGCCGATCCGTTTGCCGACGAAGGGATCCATCCGGCGGCGGCGGATCGCCCGCAGCAGATCGCCAAGCGAACCATCCCCGCCGGTATCCTCGCCATGGCGCTCCGCCCAGGCCTCGATCCGTTCGATGGTCAGAAAGCCGGCACGGACGCTGTCGGACAAGTCGTTGAGCGAGTAGGCGGTATCGTCCGCCCAATCCATGACCTGGCATTCGATGGATTTGCACTTGTCGCGGACCGGTCCCGGGGTGAGTTCGGCGGGGAGGTCGCGCCCGCCCATCGCCCAGTGGAGGTGTTCGCGCTGGTGGTCGTAGAGAAAATGATGTTCCGGAGCGGTACCGGTGGCGGTCTTGAGGTCGGACCACAGGGATTTGTATTTGAGGATGCCATCCATGAACGCGCGGGTGGGATCCATCCCGGTTCGTTTGGCGGAGAATATCCGTTCTGACAGCAGTCGCAGGGTCTGGGCGTTGCCTTCAAAACCGCCATATTCCGCCAGCAGATGATTGAGCGTCCGCTCGCCGGCGTGGCCGAAGGGCGGATGTCCGAGGTCGTGCGACAGGCAGACGGCCTCGATCAGATCGGGGTCGATGTAGAACCCCTCGTCGAGCGGACCATCCGGGCGGCATTTCAGCCAGTAGCAGATGGATTTGCCGATTTGGGCGACTTCCAGCGAGTGGGTGAGGCGGGTGCGGTAGAAGTCGTACTCGCCGCTCCAGAACACCTGGGTTTTGTTTTGCAGGCGGCGGAAGGTAGGGGTGTGGAGCACGCGGTCCCGGTCCATTTGGAACGGTGTGCGGTAATCATCTCCGGCGGCCGCTCCCGAGCGCCGCTCCAGATCAAACTCGTTGTAAAAGCGATTCAGCATGCGATGATAAATAAATAGTTGGTCTGCTAGGCGGGTTGGATGCTGTGGAGCGTTCAAGCCACTGTAAAGGAGGAAATCAAGTCACGGGATTCGCCGGGATCGCATAAGGAGAGTGGACATTCCTGTCCACTCGCCAAAGAGTCGGGAACGAAACGCCCAAGAGCAGACCGATAGAACCTCGTTGGGCTCTCGATACCCAGCCCCCGAAAATTCCATGCATTTTGCTGGCCAAGGGTCCTGCCAAGTGCCATTTTCCGGCTCGTGAACGGTCCCTCCAGTGCAGTATTAATCCGGGTCGGCTTTGCACCTGGACACCGGCCCGCCGGTCAATCGCACCGTTCGGCGAAAAACCCATAAGAATGACATTAAACCGACCATTTGCGCCCCGCCCGGATGTCTTCCAATCGACCGGCTGCAATGCACGTTGCATCGCTGGTTTGGTGCGCCCGTTCACCGATCTCCTGCGCACCTTGTTCGTGGTCATGTTGGCCTGTGCCTCGCCATTGTACGGGAAAGAGGACCCGGGAATTGAGAAGGATTTGGAGAGGTTTTTCGAACTGGGACTGCCAGACGTAAAGGGGGCGCAATGGGTAAAGGTCGAGTGCCACGACCAGGAGCCGGTCATCCCGGGAACCGTCGCGTCGAATGTCAATGATAACTTTTCCGGCAACGGATGGTTGCTCTCCGAACGAAAGGGAAGGGTGGAGGTGCTGCAGAGCCAGGGCCAGTTGATTCGTGCGCGGCGTTACCGGGCAGGGAGTCGCTCGCCGGACGAATGGGACACCACCAAGGAGGCGGTGGTGCGCCCGGCTGACCTCGACCACGACATCAAGGTCTTTCCCAAGGCACTGGAGGAAACGGCCCGATCACACAACCCCGGAACACCGCAACAACGGGACCATTTGGTGGCGGCCGCGTTGCTGTTTCTGGCGGAACTGCAGCGGCACGGGCACGCGGAATTCGCGCGCCTGACGCTGCCCGAAGTGCTTGCGCTGGCACCTTCCCGGGAGAAGGCATTCGCAGCCGCTTGGGCGCTGGTTGGCGAGGGCCGACTCGGCGTGATCGTGGGCGACTGGATGAATGGCGGCAAGACCGTCGCCACCGCCGACGCGCTCGACGCGCTGGTGGCGAAGTTTCCCGAGGGATGGGCTGATCGCGAGGCGGTGCGGTTGTTAGCCACGAGAATGCGCCGGCAAGAGGAGGCACCGCTCGCCGGGGAACCGGATGCGAAGGAAGCGGCGGAGTTCCTGATGAAGCTGACCGTGCCGCAAATCGAAGGACTCCGGTTCGGTAATTGGCTCATTCCCCAACGCGACGAACAGCAAAGATATGTCCCTGGCGGCGGCTTCTGCGGTTCCTCCCCGTTTGCGACGGCGGGAGGTAGGGAAACGACGGACGACGCGATTGCCGCCTTCCTGGCGAAGCGCCGGGAAACGGCCGCAGCGTTGGTCAAATTGCTGGACGACCGACGGTTCCTGCGTTTCGCGATTCGGCTGCCAAATGAGCGTGGCTCAGGCAATTTCTCCCACGACGGCTCGGAGCAGGGTGCGACCACCGGATATCGCTACGACCAACTGAGGCGGCCTGGCGAACTGGGCGAACTCGCCTGGCGTTTTCTCCAACCGCTGCTGCCGGAAAATGTCCGGTGGCCGGTGGAAACGAACCCCGAGGATCGCGCGAAGTTAGTGGCCGAATGGATCGGGAAGGTGATGACAATGAACGACGAGGAACTCGCGTGGTTCTATCTGCGCGCGTCGAGAAACCCTGAAGCCATCGGCTTTGACAACGGACCCTGTTTCTTCCGCACCCTCGATTTTCTAACGGAAACCGGCGGACCGGAGACGTTGTCGAAGATCGGGGAGGTGTTGCTCGATGCCGGCGCGTGGGACGATTTGTCGTTCGGCGAGCTGCTGGTGCGGGTCGAGGAATACCTGAAGCGCGTACCCGGTGATGACGCGTTTGCCGACAAGCTGCGGGCGGCGGTGAAGAGCGGGCTGGATGCCCATGAGAAGAGGATGGGCACTTCGATGGGTGAGTGGGAGAGGAAGCACTTGCCGGGAATCCGCTCCGCACAGGCTGGATTGTTAGAACATGCCCTTCGGCATCCCGGAAAGCTGGTGGAGAAATTCACGGCGATCGCGGCGATGGACAAGAACGAGCGGGAGCACGCGCTGCGATTCATTGAAGCCGGCCTTGCCAAATGGCCGCCCGCCGAGGTCAAGGCGGCGGTTTTCCAAGCCGTGGCAGCCGCGGACTCACCCGAGGCCAGGCGGGACTTGGTCCGTTTCCTGCTCGACAGCTATGAGCCGAAGGGCAACTGGGGTTCGGATGGGGGCTGGTATGAGGCCGTGCCTCCATTGCCCGGCGACACGGCCACGCGGGCGGCCATGTTCGCGCTGCTGCACGACGAGTCTCCGTTTCAAGATGACTCGCTCGCCGACGGAAGATCCACCGTGGCGGATTTCACCGCCAACGCGATCTTCGCGCTTGGCACCGGTGGCGGGCGGCGGAGCAGGTGGGAGGCCGCCACGGGGTGCCAAGCCCGCCACCTAACGACCCGCTGGATCCGTGCGCAGGCGATGGCGATGGCGATGGCGGCTGGCGATCCACCGCCGCCTCTGCCGAACCCCACCAAGGTTTCCGCAGCCAGGGCGTCCGCCCTGATTCGGCAACTTTGCGCTCTTCCGCCACTGCAGATTGCCGCGGTTCTAACAGCAAAAACGCCCGACGAACAACTCGCCGTAGTCGCACACCTGACCGAGGTCGAGGAATGGCCGGCCCCGCTGGTGAAGGCGCATTTCACCGTCGGCCGGATTTCCGGCGGCAAGCTCACCGACCTGGGAACGGACGCATGGAAGGGTTTTCAACTCGACGAAAAGCTGGTCCGCGAAATCACGACGGCGGTCTACGAGGCAGCCGTTGCGGGGAAGTATTTCACCGTTACCGCGTCCATCGCCGGAACACTATCCGGCTGCGAGATCCAAGTGGAGGCATCGCCCGGCGGAATGACACCGGAGGCATTCCGAGATGCAGGTCTTCCCGGTCTCGCGGACAAACCCGCGCCTCGGGCGGTCTGCAGGATCAGCATCGAGAGCGGATTCTTTGGATTCCCGGAAGGGTCGCCCCGCTTCGGGTTTCCCGTCTGGGAGGATGAGGCGTTGACGAAGGCGTGGCGTAGCGAGCACACGCATGCCCCACCTGCGGCGGGTGAACCGGATGACTACTACTCGGAAATCGGACGCAAGAGAATCCCCGCCAACCCGGAGGCGTTTGAGAAGAAGTTATGCGAATGCCTCAAATTGTCGAGCTACATCCGCGACCCGCTGAGGCTGACCATCATGGCCACCGGCATCGATAAAGGCCGGTAACCATAGGTCAGTAACGAATGACATGCCTAAGCCGAACAGACGACTCACCAAATGACCGATAAGCCCCACAACCGCCAAAGCAACCACAGTTCAACCCCGGTCATCGGTGGACTTGAGCGTTGGTGCCGTGATGGCACAGGCGTCAAACGCAATGCGGGATGGGCGTGCCACGGGTTTGGCATGCCCCTTCCGCGCGCGACCGACCTTAAGATGCGGGGCGAGCCGCCCCGCAGACGGCCTGGCGCGAGCCGCGCCAGCCACGGAAGAGGGCGATCCCGATTTCACTCTCCCCCCGCCCGTCTCGGCCGACCTTCAGACTTTTCGACTTTTAGACCTTTCGACTTTTAGACCTTTCGACTTTTAGACCTTTCGACTTTTAGACCTTTCGACTTTTAGACCTTTAGACTTTTAGACCTTTAGACTTTCCCCCATGCCCCCTCACTCGCCGCATCGTCGTCACTGGACCCTGGCACCGGATCTGGTGTTTTTGAATCATGGTTCGTTCGGAGCGTGTCCGGCCCGGATCCTGGAACTGCAACATGAGTTGCGCCGGGAAATGGAAGCCTCGCCCGTCCAGTTCCTGTACCGTCGGTACGATCAACGGATGCAGGAGAGCCGCCTTGCGCTGGCCGGGTTTCTCAACGCCAACCCGCAGGACCTGGTGCCGGTCACCAATTCCACCACCGCCGTCAACGCGGTCGCACGCTCGTGGCCGCTGCAACCGGGCGACGAGATTCTAACGACAAACCTCGATTACAATGCCTGCCGCAACGCGCTCATCGGTGCCGCCGGTGGTGCCGGGGCCAGGGTGGTGGTGGCGGAGATCCCGTTTCCGGTGGTCTCTCCGGAAGCGGTGGTGGCCGCCGTGCTGGATGCCATCACCCCGCGCACCCGGTTTGCGATGATCGACCATGTCACCAGCGGCAGTGCGCTGGTGTTGCCGGCCGAGGAAATCGTCCGTGAGCTGGAATCCCGGGGCATCCGGGTCTTGGTGGATGGGGCGCACGCCCCCGGCATGTTGCCGCTGGATTTTGCCGCGTTCCAGCCGTCGTGGTATTGTGGAAACCTCCACAAGTGGACCTGTGCGCCAAAGGGTTGTGCCTTCCTCTGGGCCCGCGAAGATGCGCGGCAGGACTTGCAGCCGGCGGTGATCAGCCACGGCAACAACAGCCCGCGTCCCGGATTCACACCGTTTCAGGACCGTTTCGATTGGTCGGGCACCTACGATCCCACGCCGTGGTTGTGCTTCGGAGAAACCTTGCGGCTGCTGGACGGGATGCTGCCCGGTGGCTGGGCGGCGGTGCGCGCCCACAATTTCCAACTCGCCCGCGAGGCCCGCGCCCTGCTCTGCGGGGAGTTCGGAGTGCACCCGCCATGCCCTGCGGAAATGCTTGGCAGCATGGCCACCATCCCATTGCCAGCGCGTTTTCAGCACAGCGACCACCACGGTCCCTTCGCGCCGGAGCAGCTCCGCTTGCATGACGAATTCCGCATCGAGGTGCCCTTCATGCGGATCGGCGGGCTCAGATGCCTCCGGGTTTCCGCCCACCTGCACAACCGCAGGGAGGAATACCAATACCTTGCGGACGCGCTTGACCGGCTGTAGCCCATTTTGAAAAATCCGGCCGCCCGTGGGATTCCAGCTTGGCAGGGTGGGGGGCTTGGGTGTTTCCTGCGGCGGGGTGCAGGCCACGACCACCATCCTCCATCCCGCTGATCTTTGTGAGAACCTTCTGCCATCACCGTCCGCGCGTGCTGCATCCGGCATTTTCGCTGGTGGAGTTGATGGCGGTGATTGCCGTGACCGTGTTGCTCATGATGGCAGGGATCAGCGTGTTGCGGGATCACGGGGTCCAGGCCCGCAGGACCGCCACCGACGCCATGACCGGCCTGATCGAGCAAGCCCGGACCACCGCGCTGACCGGCCGCTCACCCGTGGTGCTGGCGATCGCCGAACCGGGCGACCTGCCCACCGATGACGGCCGCTGCATGATCGGATTGTTCAAGCTCGAAGAATGGCCGCAGGATGCCGGCATCCTCAATGGCGTGTTGCTGCGGCGCTGGCAGGCGCTGCCCAGTGGCGTGGTGCTGCTCCCGGGTGCCGTCGATGGCATCCGCAATCCCCGTGACGAGCCGGAGTCCACCATCCGCTACCTTTCCGGCAAACAACTCGTCGAAGGGCGCTTCCACCTCCTCGCATTCAATCCCCGCGGCGGGTTGCTGGCTCCGGCCGGATCGGACCCGGTCGCCCTGCGCATCGCGGAGGGCTCTTACCGCAAGCGCCAACCCACCGCCAACGCCCGCCGTGCCGACCGCGTGGCGGAAAGCACCCTCAGGATCGGCCGGGTCACCGCCCGTCCCTACCGCCTCGACTGATGACGACCTCCCGCCGCCCCCCGTTTTTTGCCAGTGGCATGTCCCTCATCGAGGTGGTCATCGCCATGGGGGTATTGGCGGTTGCGTTTCCACTGGTGTTCGCGGTGTTCGCAAAGTCCAGCGATAGCGCAGCCTCCGCCAAGGCGGAAACGCGATGCAGTTGGATCATCCCCGCCTGCATGCACGAGATCGAGGCGGGCCGCGACGGCCACTCGCGCGTGATCGCCAAACGCGAGCCGGAAGTGCCATTTTCCGCCAGCGGGGAGGTCCTCGCCCTCGCCTTCACCGGCGATGGCCGCCTGGTCGATACCCTGCCGGCCGCCAGCTATCAAACCGGTGCCAAATCGCTCGCCGGCGAGACGATCCGGTACCTTGTCGCCATCCGCACCGAGCTGGCCGAACCCGAGGCGGGCCCGCAGCCCCCGCAGCCCCCGCAGCCCCAGCCGATGCTCAACCTGCGCCTCACCCTCGAATACCCCGCCGCCATCCCGGCCGCCAAACGCCGCACCCTCGATTTTCATTCCCGCATCCCATGACTGTGCCCCGCCACCCAGCCCGCGGCTTCACCCTCATCGAGTTGATGGTCGCCATGGCCATTGGCACCATCGTGCTGCTCGCGGCAGTCGCGTTTCTCGGCCGCGGCGGCGACGAATACGAGCGGATCGGCGGCAACGTGGGGGCCGAACGCGAAGCCCGCGCCCTGGTCACCCAACTCACCGAGGATCTCCGTGCGGCGAGCTTTCATCCCGACTGCGTGTTCGAGAAAAGCGCCGCCGCCTGGCCGCTCGACCGGTTGGGGATCCTCTCCCTGCAACCGGCCGATGCCCAGTCCACCGCCGGCCAGCTCGCCGATCTTTGTGCGGTCCAATACTACCTCAAGGATCTCACCATCGGCGGCAAGACCGTCCGCTGTCTGATGCGGGGATTCCGTGAAAGCAGGGATACTTTCGCCGCCCTCGGCAGCGGTGAGGCAGCCTCCTTGTTCACCCCCGCCACCCGCGATGAGCCGCTGGCCTTCGGCGTGCTTTCCTTTGAAGCCCGCCCGCAGTCCCGCGACGAATCGGGCGAGTGGATCGCTTGGACCCGCAACGAGACCCAGGCTCCGGAAGCCGTGCAGGTCCGGCTCGTCCTCGCCCGCCGGGAAATGGTGGCCAAGCTGACCAGCCCGGGTGCCTGGGACGGCGGCGGCAACACCTCCCGCCTGGTGGGAACCTCCGCCAATGCCGCCAACAACCGGAATCTGGAGGTGGTCACCGCCCGCCTCCTGTTCGCTGGCGGCACCCCCCTGCGGCAGCAGGCTTCGCCGGTGCCTTCGCCGTGAGGTTCTTTTCTTTATCCATCAATCAGGTGCCCCCCTGAATTGCCGCCCCGGAGGTCTCGTTGCAGGCGACGGACCGCTGGCTCCAGCCGGCGAGTCTTCTCGAAGCTCCGGAAAACCCACCCGCTTTCACACGCCGGCTGAAGCCAGCGATCCATAAGAAAACCCGCGCGGAACCCGAAAAGTGGCTGAGGATCTGCGCCGATACCAGCCACCGCTCCCGGAGATATCCGCAAAAAAATCGCTTTTTCGGAAAAAAGGTGTTGCACTCCGGTCGCTTGCTGAATAGCTTGCGCGCGCCGCGAACGGCATGGAGCGGTAGCTCAGTTGGTTAGAGCGCCAGCCTGTCACGTTGGAGGTCGCGGGTTCGAGTCCCGTCCGCTCCGCCATGCCGTTCAGTGATTGACCCCGCCTTCACCGGCGGGGTTTTTCTTTGGTCGGATGCCGGGGTTTCCGGGAGTACGCGTTGTGACCAACGCGGCCACACGGCCCGGTCACCGTCCGTTTGGGGGGGCACCAGCACCCTGACCGGCCAAGCCGGAAAGCCGTTCGTCTGGGATGGTCCGGACAAGAAGTGGCCCGCCCCACAGCATTTCGGCGGAGCGCGTTCATTCTGAACGCCGAGTAAAGCGGACATGCTGTCCGCCAAGTCGTGGCTGGCACCACTGCGGCCTGTGGCTGGCGCGGCTCGCGCCAGGCTGTCTGTGGCT
>JAIPKB010000215.1 GCA_021733795.1 Akkermansiaceae bacterium
CGGCGGCGGCGGCGGCGGTGGTTTCCCGGTCACCCCGGCCACTCCCTCGGCTTGAGATACCCGCAACACCGGGGTTACCCTCGAGATCGAACCCACCATCGCGGACAACAAATACGTGATCGACCTGCGGTTCGTTCCGGAAATCGTCGAGTTCGAAGGCTTCATCAACTACGGCAGCCCGATCCAATCGCCGGGCACCGACGTCTTCGGCAACCCGATCACCACGGTCATCACCGAAAACCGGATCGAAATGCCGGTGTTCTCCACCCGCCGGGTTAACTCCTCGCTCTCCATCTACGACGGCTACACCGTCGCGGTCGGCGGCTTGATCCGTGAGGACGTGCAGAACGTCGAGGACAGTGTGCCGATCTTCGGTGACATTCCGATCATCGGCCGCCTGTTCCAATCCAAGGCGGAAAACCACATCAAGAGCAATCTGATCATCTTCGTGACGGCTCAGATCATCGACGCCACCGGGCGTCCGCTGCGCGGCAACGAGGGCCCCGGCCCCGTTGATCCTCCGGCGGATCCGATGGATGTCAGCTTGCTGCCGCGACTGTAAGCGGCGATCTGGATTGCCAGTGTATCTAACCAAACGGGGTGGGGATTCGTTTCTCCACCCCGTTTTTCTTGTTTTGGATGATCGCCTGCATGAAACGGCATATTCCCACCCTGGTGTTTTTCGGTTTCCTGTGCTGGATCATCTATCTGGCGGATGCGGCCCGGTCGTCGGTATTCTTCCAGTGGGCCGGGCACCTGCCGGGGGGCGACAAGCTGGGACATTTCTGCCTGTTCGGCCTGCTCGCCCTGCTGCTTAACCGCTCGCTCGGCTACCGCTCGCTCCGGTTGGGGCGCCTGCGCCTGCCGCTGGGTGCCGTGCTGGTGATGCTATTCGCCATCGGCGAGGAACTCACCCAGCTTTGGTTTCCCAACCGTACCTTCGACCTGGCCGATCTGGCCGCCGATTTGTGCGGCGTAGTGACGTTTTCCCTGTTGCAGTGGCGGCTTTGGTGGAGTACCTGAGCGAAAGCGCAAACAAACATTGTTTTTGTTGCGGGTTGTCCTTGCCAGAACGGGGGAGGGGAGCTATGGGCAGCGCCGCTATGGCAACTGTTGGACCGATTTCCTTTCCCACTAACGGCTTTGATGCCGTGATTCTCGATTGCGACGGCACGCTCGTCGATTCCATGCCCGCCCATTTCGAGGCCTGGTGTCAGGCGCTGGCGATGCACGGTGCGGGCGGAGTCTTTCGCGAAGATGTGTTTTTCGCGATGGGCGGCCGCCCCTCGGCCGATATCGTCGAGGAACTCAACAGCGAATACGACCTCAAGCTCAAACCCGCCGACATCGCCTTGGCCAAACGCGAGTCTTTCCTCAAGCAACTCGGCTCCATCACCCTGATCGACGAGGTCGCCGCCTTCGCCGAATCCCTGCGCGGCCGGATCCCGATGGCCATCGCCACCGGCAGCACCCGGATGGTGGTCGAGAAAACCCTCCAGGCCGTGGGCGTGTCCGATTGGTTTGATGAAGTGGTTAGCGCTGACGATGTCGCGGAGGGTAAACCGGCCCCGGATGTGTTTCTGCGGGCGGCTGAATTGCTCGGGGTGGCCCCTGAGAAATGCCTGGTGCTGGAGGACGCTCCCGCCGGGATCCTCGCCGCCCAGCGCGCCGGCATGCAGGTGGTGGTGATTCCCTCCCCGCTGGCGGTTTGCTCACCCGGAAACTGACTGAAAAATCCGATTTGGTTCATTTCGCGCTTGCCATCCAGGGCCTGCTGCTGTTGCCTCGCTCATGGCGGATATTTCCCTCGGTCTTTCCTTTGACGACGTGCTTCTGGTCCCGGCCCTGAGTGCCGTGTTGCCCGGTGATGCGGATCTTTCCACGCGCGTCACCGCAGCCATCCCGCTGCATATTCCGGTGGTTTCAGCCGCCATGGACACGGTCTCGGAGCACGAACTGGCCATCGCGCTGGCCCGCGAGGGCGGAATGGGCGTGATCCACCGCGCCTGCCCCATCGACGAACAGGCGGTCATGGTTTCCAAAGTGAAACGATCCGAAAACGCGGTGATTCTCAAACCGCTCACCGTGCGCAAGGAGGACACCGTGGCGGCCATCCTTCAACTGATGGATGAGAACGGCTTCTCCGGGTTTCCCGTGGTCAACGAGGCCGGACTGTTGGAGGGCATGGTCACCGGACGCGATGTCCATTACCTGGATCACACCGACGCCACCGTCGCCGAGGTGATGACTCCGCGCGCCCGGCTCGTCACTGCCCCACCCAGCACCTCACTGGAGGAGGCCCGCCGCATCCTCTATCAAAACCGGATCGAGAAACTCCCGCTGGTGGATGCCCAGGGGCATCTGGCCGGTCTGATCACCGGTTCGGATATCGAGAAACGCATCACCTTCACCAACGCCGCCAAGGACGGCAACGGCCAGCTCCGCTGTGCCGCCGCCGTTGGCGTGGGCCCGGACTGCATCGAACGCGGAATGGCACTGATCGAGGCCGGCGCGGACGCCCTGTTCATCGATGCCGCCACCGGCCACACCCGGCATGTGATGGACGTCATCGGCAAGCTGCGGGGGCTATCCGACCGGCCGGTGGTCGCCGGCAATGTGGTGACCGAGGCGGGGGCCCGCGATCTGGTCGCCGCCGGTGCCAGTGCGATCAAGGTGGGCGTGGGCCCCGGTTCGATCTGCACCACCCGGGTCATCGCGGGAGTGGGCATGCCGCAGTTCACCGCCATCCGCAATGTGGCGGACTACTGCCGTTCCCAGGGAGTGATGGTCATTGCCGACGGCGGCATCCGCTACTCCGGGGAC
This sequence comes from Akkermansiaceae bacterium, assembly GCA_021733795.1. Taxonomy (GTDB): domain Bacteria; phylum Verrucomicrobiota; class Verrucomicrobiia; order Verrucomicrobiales; family Akkermansiaceae; genus Luteolibacter. Next base: position 2,824 of record JAIPKB010000215.1, read on the forward strand.
ATCGTCAAGGCGCTAGCTGCCGGCGCGGACCTGGTCATGCTCGGTTCGCTGTTGGCCGGCACCCGTGAGAGTCCGGGCCAGATGGTCCAATCCCAGGGCCGCCGCTTCAAAGCCTACCGCGGCATGGGCTCCATCGGAGCCATGAAAAAGGGCGCGGGTGATCGCTACGGCCAAAACAGCTCCGGCAAACTCGTGGCAGAAGGCGTGGAAGGCCGGGTCCCCTACAAAGGTGCGCTGTCCGATGTGGTTTTCCAACTGATGGGCGGTCTCAAGTCCGGCATGGGCTACGTGGGCGCCTCCTCTCTGGCCGAGCTGCGGGAGCGGGCCAGCTACGTTCGCATCACCGCGGGCGGCCTGCGCGAAAGCCATGTGCATGACGTCGTCATGACCGAGGAACCTACCAACTATCAACCGGTCAGTTGATTTCCCGCCAGCTGCCGCGGTTGCCTTCGCCGGGGCGGCCGACTCCGTTTTTTCCAAATCATTCATTTCTATTTTCATCATGCACGACCAACAACACGTAGCGGTATTGGACTTCGGTTCGCAATACACCCAGCTCATCGTCCGCCGGGTGCGCGAGCTGGGATTTTTCGCCAAGCTCTATGCGATCGAGGATTTTCCGGACATCGGCCGCCCCGGCGCCATCATCCTGTCCGGCGGTCCGCGCAGCACCGGTGAGCCGGGTGCGCCGGACCTGGATTTCGATGCACTGCTGGCCTTTGGCGTGCCGGTCCTGGGCGTTTGCTACGGGATGCAACTGCTCAACATCAAGTTCGGTGGTACGGTGGTCGCCAGCAACCGGCGGGAATACGGCCCGGCCGACCTGTTTCCCAACGAATGCTGCGGCCTCTACGAAGGGATTTCCCCGTCATCGCAGGTCTGGATGAGCCACTCGGACACCGTCCAGGTGATCCCGGAAGGGGCCCGCGTCATTGCCACCAACCAAAGCGGCACTCCGGTCTCGCTCCAGTGGAACGAGAACTTTTTCGGCATCCAGTTTCATCCGGAGGTGACCCACAGCCATGAGGGCCTGCGCATCCTCCACAATTTCCTGCTGCACGCCACCCATCTCCAGCCGTTCCGGATCGATGATTTCAAACGCGAGATCATTGAGGGCATCCGCACCAAGGTGGCTGGCAAGCAGATCGTCTGCGGGGTCTCCGGCGGCGTGGACAGCACCGTGCTGGCCGTCCTGCTCCAGGAAGCCGGTGCCAATGTGCGCGCGATCTTCGTCGATCACGGGTTGATGCGCAAGGACGAGGGCGAGGAGGTCCGCAGCAACTTCCACCGCATGGGCGTGCCGATCGAAACGGTGAATTGCTCCGAACGCTTTTTAACAGCTCTGGCTGGGGTGGAGGATCCGGAGAAAAAGCGGGTGATCATCGGCAATCTGTTTGTGGATGTGTTTTGGGATTCGGTGGGCGATGCCGAGATGCTCGCACAAGGTACCCTCTACCCGGACGTGATCGAAAGCGCGTCCAATGCCAAATCGAAGGCCTCCAAGATCAAGACCCACCACAACCGGGTTGACCGCATTCTCGAGTTGCAGGCCCAGGGCAAGGTGCTCGAACCGCTCGCCGAGTTGTTCAAGGACGAGGTCCGCGCGCTGGGCACCTCGCTCGGCATCCCGCACGATATCCTCCAGCGGCATCCCTTCCCCGGCCCCGGTCTGGCCGTGCGCTGTCCCGGCGAAGTCCGCGAGGATAAACTTCGCATCATCCGCGAGTGCGACGCCATCTTCATCTCCCGGCTCAAGGTCCACGGCTGGTATGACAAGGTCTGGCAGGCCTACGCCGCCCTCGTTCCGGTCAAAACCGTCGGCGTGAAAGGCGATGAACGCAGTTACGAATGGGCGATCTCCCTCCGCGCGGTGATCTCCGAGGACGCCATGACCGCCGACTGGGTGGAGTTGCCCTATGCCATTCTCCGCGAGACCAGCCACCGGATCCTCAACGAGGTCAAAGGGATCAACCGCGTGCTCTACGATATTTCCACCAAGCCCCCCGCCAGCATCGAGTGGGAATAGCCCCCGGCCTCCGCTTCACCTCCTCCACTGCATCAACAGATTCGCGCCGACAATCAGCCCTCCGCCCAGCCACAGTGCCGGCGTGAAGGATTCGTTCGGATAGGCGCAGCCGATGAAGCTGGCGAACCAGGCGGGCAGAAAGAGCACATAGAGCGCAGTGGCCACCGGTTCGGTGGTGTAGATCAAGCCGGCTTCGGTGGCGGTCACCTTCGGTTGCCAATGGTTCATCAGCAGATAGGCCGCCACCGAACAAACCACGGCGAGCAACCCCACCAGCCCCAGCGCCGGGAGCGAGGCCCCCGCCGCGATCAAGTCCCACGGTTGCCGCGCCATCAGCAGCGTGATCGGCACAAATTGCAGCGTGATCACGGTGAACAGCACCATCGTCACCGGCAGCGCCCGGTTGCCCGCATACCGCGGGTGTTCCAGAGTGAGGATTTGGAATGTGAACAGGAAGGCCGCCAGAATCGTTTCCGCCTCTCCGCGGCCGATCCGGAATTCGGTCAGGCTCACCCCGGATAGAACACCCCCGCCCACCAGCACCATCAGCGTGGCCGCCAGCACCCGGAGCGTGGGCCGCCGCCGCTGGACCAGGCTCGCCCACAGCGGCAGAAACACACAATAGGCCTGGGTGAGAAAGGCCGAGATCGAGGCGTCCGTGTGCGCCAGCCCGTCGGCCTGCAGCGCCATCCCCATCCCGCCCCACAGCGCGAGCACCGTGCCCTGCCGCCACTCCAACCGCGTGGGCCGGTGGCGCCGGAGCACGAACGGCAGCAGGATCAACGCCGCCAGTCCGAACCGCGCGAGCTGCAACCAGGCGGAGAGAAACGCGCTGGTGGTATCCGGCAGCCGTGCCGCCTGCTCCAGATGGAGCGCCCGCATCGCCGGAAAACTGAGCCCCCACAAGGCACAGCAAAGCATGAGGCCGAAAACCGGCAGGGAGGAATGACGCATGGAAATGGGGATGCGCGGATTCTAGTCACTCCCGACCCATCCACAAGGATAAACCAGTCATCCGACCGGCTCAGGGTCCCGTGGGCGGGCCGCCGTGACGGTGGCGCGGATGATCGCGATCAGCCGGACGCGCAGCGGACGCGCTGCGGTGGCGAGCACGCGTTGCTCGGTTTCATATTGACGGCGGCCCTCGGGCGTATCCACCGGCACCGGCTCGCGCCCTTGGGCACGCAGGTCGTAGGGGCTGGCGCGCATGTCCAAATCCCGCAACTCCACCGCCAGTGCGAAGCATTCCAACAGCAGTTCGGATCCCGCCCACGGCATGGCCTTGGTTGACAGCATGGTCCCGTCCAGGCTATGGGGAGCGGCGGTTTCCGGGAATAAATCCGGTGCGGGGAGCCTCCCATGACCAACAATGAGCGAGTTTGCAGAATTGGTGGACGCCCACTATCAGACCTTGTTCCGGTTTGCGGTCTCGTTGACGCGAGATCCCGACGGGGCGGCGGATCTGGTACAGGAGACGTTCTGCATCTGGGCGGAAAAGGGGGCGCAGTTGAAAGACCGGTCCAAGGCCAAAACCTGGCTGTTCACCACCCTGCACCGGGCGTTTCTAGGCCAGCGGCGACGTGCCAACCGCTATGTGGAGGAGGAACTCAACGAGGAAACCACCGGTGCCCTGAGCGCGCCGGAGGACGATGCCGACCGCCAGATGGATGCCCAGCGGGCATTGGAATTATTGGGCAAGCTCGACGAGACCTACCGGGCTCCGCTCACCTTGTTTTTCCTGCAGCAGCACAGTTACAAGGAAATTGCCGAGATTCTGGAGATCCCGATCGGTACGGTCATGTCGCGGCTTTCCCGCGGCAAGGAGATCCTGCGCCGCCAGATGATGGCGGAACCGGCCAGCGCGCCGAAGAACATTCTTCAACTCGAACCGGAGGCCTTGCAACAAAGCCGTGGATAGGGAACAGGCACGATTCCTCCTGAGGAGCTTCCGGCCCTGCGGCGCGGATGGGAGCGATGCGGATTTTGCCGAGGCGCTGAAGCTGGCCAACGAGGATCTGGAGTTGGGCCAGTGGCTGGCCAGCGAGCGGGCGTTTGATGCGGAATTCGCGGTGGCCCTGGCTCGCCTGAGCATGCCTGAGAGCCTGCGCGAGAGCATTTTGGTGCATCTGGCGATCGAACGCGGCGATTTGCCGCAGGTGACGGATCGTTTCGAGGCGATGCTGGTGGGGGGGGTGGCGACGATCCAGCCGCCCGCGGAGTTGCGGACCGAAATCCTGATGGCGATGAGTAAAACAGCGGGTGGGCGCCGGAGCCGGAGAGTGTACTGGCGGCGGGCGATGATCCCCTTGGCTGCCGCAGCCGGGATCGCCGTGGCCTTTGTGGCGTCCAGCAAGCCGGCCGGACAGACGGTGGTGGAAATCCCGAAGCTGCCGATGGAATTGGTGGAAACCGAGTTTATCCGCGCGTTCGAATCACCGGATTTCACGCTGGATGAGAAACGCGAGGATCATCAGGTCCTGATGAAGCATCTCCGCGAGCGCAAACTCCCGTGCCCCTGTTGCCTGCCGAAAGGCCTGGCCGAAATGAAGAGCATCGGCTGCCGCGAATTGGTCATCGACGGCCGTGTGGGGTCGATTATCTGCTTCAACGAGCGGAAAAACGGGGTGGTTCATCTGGTGGTGTTCCGGCGCGAGGATGTGGACTCGGACCTGCCCGGGCGCGACACACCCTCGCTCACCCAGCACGGGAAATGGGCGATGGCGCGGTGGGAGGACCACGAGCGGGTCTTCATCCTGATCGGCGACCACACCAATCCGCAGCAGCTTTCGTCGTTGTTTTGAGGGTGGTGATCCGGGTGGTGGCGGCTTGGGGTTGCATTGTGCGGGTGAATACGCCATGACACCCGCTGATGACCGGCCGTGAAATACGCGAGGCGCTCGAAGGAGCGGGGGTGCTGCCCAGCAAACAACTCGGGCAGAGTTTTCTGATCGATCCGAATATGGCACGTTGGATCGTCTCCCAGCTCGATGCCGGGCCGGACGACGCGGTGGTGGAGGTGGGGCCGGGAACCGGGGCACTGACGGAACATCTGGTCGGGCACGTACGGCGGCTGATCCTGATCGAGTTCGATGAACGGCTGGCGGTCTATCTGCGCGAGCGTTTCCGCAATTTTTCGGGGGTGGAGGTCCATCACGCCGATGGCGCGCGGTTCGATCCGCGGAGCTTGTTCAAACATCGGCCGCTGAAATTTCTCGGCAACCTGCCGTATTCCTCCGGCGGGGCGATCCTGAAGAACATGTTGGGCAGGCCCAATCCCTTCGAGCGGGCGGTGGTGATGTTGCAAAAGGAAGTGATTGATCGGCTGGCGGCCACTTGCGAGAGCGACGCCTACGGGATCCTGTCGCTGCGGGTCCAGGTGGATTGGCAGGTGGAGCCGCTGCGCACGGTGCCGCCGGACGCATTCCATCCGCGGCCGACGATTGATTCCGCAGTGGCGGTGCTGCGGCCGCGGGTGGACGCGGCGGCGTTCGACGCCCGCTTGTTCGATGAATTGATCCGCCGGGGGTTTTCCCAGCGGCGCAAGCAATTGAAGAAGCAACTGCCGCCGCAACCGTTGTGGGGAGCGGTGGCGGAGCGGCTGGGGCTTGCCCTGACGACCCGCGCCGAGGAGCTTTCGCTGGCGCAGTGGATCGAGCTGACCCGGGCCTACGATCCGCATCCGCTCAAGGATTGTCCGCAGCGGGACGAGGAGTTGTTCGATGTGGTGGACGAGGCGGACCAGGTGATCCGGCAGGCGAGCCGGGCGGAGGTCCACCGGCAGGGGCTGCGGCATCGGGCGGTGCATGTGCTGGTTTTCAACAAGCGGGGCGAGGTGCTCCTGCAACAGCGCTCGGCGCTCAAGGATGTGCATCCGGGATTGTGGGATTCCAGTGTATCCGGCCACTTGGATGCCGGTGAGGACTATCCGGAGGCGGCGGTTCGTGAATTGGCAGAGGAAATGGGGATCAGCGGTGCCGAGGTCACGGAAGCCGCGCGACTCACCGCCTGTGAGGAAACCGGCTGGGAATACGTCAGGGCCTATCAAGCCCTGCACGACGGACGGGTGGAGTATCCCTGCGCGGAAATCCGCACAGTGCTGTGGCTGCCGCCAGCCGAGGTGGATGCCTGGCTGGCCGCCAAACCGGACGATTTTGCCTCGGGTTTCCGCGCCTGTTGGGCGGCGCTGCGAACGCATTGGGAGTCGCATGCCGGCGCGCATGCTCCGCAGGGCGGGTGAGCACGCGGGCCAGAACTCCGCTTCAACCCCGGAGCGGGCCTCAATACGCCCCCAAGCGACCGCGCCTTGGTCGAAAAGCAGGGCCGCTCAATGCCCTCAAAGGTCGCGCACGGCGGCCAATGGATCCGCGGATAAAACGAAACGCAATCCGTCTTCGCGCGCTACGCCGGGACAAGAGATGCGGAGGTCGCGGAGGAAGACGCGGAGGGGATGGCACGGAGGGGATGGCACGGAGGGGATGGCACGGAGGATGGGCTTCCAGCCTGTTGCCATCAGCGGAAGCGGAGTGGCCGCGTTGGTCACCACGCGCCTGCCCATGGACAGTCCTGGAAATCACGCCCGCGCGCCATGACCCATAAGGAGCGTGGACCTTATTGTCCACGTCGCCAATGAACCGACAACGGACCGTACATTTCATCTTCCCAATTTCGGCTTTCCAATTCCATCCTCACCCAACCCCAACCTTCAAATCCCGAGCACTCCAGATCACTCCCGCCGCCGCAGCTCCCGCACCCCTCATCCTGCGCGCGCCACTCGTCCGCCGCGCGCTGAAACGCTCACGGCACGCCTTGAATACCCCGTCCACAAAACCACGACTCCCAATAGCCACCCCATCCGAAAAATACCGCACCCGATACCGCAACATCTGTCGCATCAGCAAATCCCGCCGACGTTCCAACCGCTTCTTCTCCTCTTCCGCCACCTCCCTGCTCATGCCCTTGCGCACCACTTTCACCTGCAACTTCCCGTCCGCGTCCACCTCCTCCCGTAGTTTCTCGATCCCTTCCTCCAACAAAATCATCCGGTACTCCTTGCTCACCGCACCCTTCCAATGCCGCGCGTCCGCCGCATAGCCCTTGTGTGCCATGATCGCCCGCACCAACCCGCCGCGCGCCTTGGCTCCATTGCCTTTCGCGCCGCCACCCATCGCCTCGCCGTAGCTGCTCCACCGGTACAGCGCCGGGTCCTCCACCATTCCCGCCCGCACCGGGTTCAGGTCGATATACGCCGCCATCGTCCGCGACGCGATCCCCTCCTCCACCAGCACGCTTTTGAAGCGGCTTTCCCACAGCGCTCCCGTGCGCTGGTGCCCGCCATTGAACCACCGCGTGAAACGCGCCAGCAGCGTCTTCATGAACTCGCCCAAATCGTGCATCCGGTAGGTGAACCGCTCATGGATGGCGGCGGCATAACTCTCGTCGGCCAAACCCCTGGCAATCGCCTCCCGTGCCGCCTTCAACTCCTTGGCCACCAACCCCACCTCGTCCTCGCCGTAGAGCCCCCGCAGACGTTTG
>JAIPKB010000216.1 GCA_021733795.1 Akkermansiaceae bacterium
CTTGCCCGTCATCACTGTCCCGGCCGGTTACAGCAAGTTCCCCGACGACGTCTGGTCCTCGCTGCGCACCCCCAGCAACGTGCCGGTGATGACCGTCCTCAATCCAACCAACGCCGCCCTCGCCGCCCTCAACATCCTCGCCCTGCGCAACCCCTCGCTCCACGCCTCCCTCCGCGCCGACATCGAGGCGCGCACCCTCAACGTGGTTCCGCTGAGCTGACCCCCGTGGCGGCAACCGAGCGAAGCGAGATGGAGCGACAAGCTACCACCCTCAACTCCTCGCTCAAATTCCAGCCGCCATGCCCCTGTAATGTCATCCAATGCCACCTGATTCCATATTCTTCTCGGGAAGATGGCCGCTTGATTCCGGAGCGAGTTCCCCAAAAGCATTATGCCGCCCAAAAACTGCCGCAGGCTATTCCTCAAGCCTGGAAAGCACCGCCGCAGGCAGCAGCGGGCGCAACCCTGGATGGGCCTCGACCAGGCGGAAAATGTCAGTGTCGGGTGCAGGACAAAAATCAACTCGTGCCAAAACAGGACGGCCGCGCACCGGGCTGATCCCCGTGCCGCCATCAGTTTGGCACACAGCCCCGGTTCCGGACTCCCTTCGACTCACCGCCAAACACCTCGCCCCACCCACTGCCCGCATCCAGCGCAGCGGGTTTAATATCCCCCATTCGCCGGCCCTGCCGCGACTTCTCCGCCTGAAACCGGGACCATGCCCAATCCGCGTCCCCCGGCAACAACACCACCTCCACCGCCGCAAGCGGCCCGATCCGCCGGGCATGGGCATAGTGCCCGTTCCCGCATCCACCCTCACCACATGATAACCGCCGAACACCACCGGCACCCCGCGTTTCTTATACTCCGCCGCCAGTTGATAACCCCGGCGCGCGGTGTAGGTCTCGATCGAAATCGCGCACAAATCGCCGTCCTCCACCGGCACCGTTTCCATCCGGTCGTCGTAAAACACGCGCTCCCAACCGGGCGGAGTGCGTGCGGCGAGTTGGGCGATCGCCAGCGGTTGCATCTGCCACGACCGCACATAGGCCTTGCCGGGCTTGCGGCCGATGCACGGATAGATGAAGATCACACGGGGCATGACACGGGGGCGGGCGGTTCGGCGTTCGGGCGGCACGGCAGGGCGAACCGCTCGTCATGATAGAGGCGGCTCGCCGTCGGTGTCCCCGTCCTCACGATCCAGTTGATGTCGCATTCAGTGCAAAACAGGCTTGACAACCCGGCGCGGTCTTTTGTTCATTTGCGCACGTCATGCCCACCCGTGATCCCGAATCCCGCCCCGCTGAAACCAAACCCTTGCTGATGACACCGCAGCAGGCGATGCAGCAGTATTTCGGATTTTCCGGATTTCTCGACGGGCAGGAGGAGGTGGTCGGGGAAATTGTCAGTGGCCGGGATGGCCTGGTGGTGATGCCCACCGGCGGCGGCAAGTCGCTGTGTTTCCAAGTGCCCGCCCTGTGTTTCAGTGGCGTCACGCTGGTGATTTCCCCGCTCATCGCGCTGATGAAAGACCAGGTGGACGCCCTCCAGGCGCGCGGGATCGCCGCCACCGTCATCAATTCCACTCAGAGCTGGCCGGAGCAGAAGGAACGGCTGGATGGCATGCGCAACGGCCTCTACAAACTGGTTTATGTGGCTCCAGAGCGGTTTCGCGCCGAGAGCTTTCTCAAGGCCCTCGCCGGCATCGAGATCTCACTCTTCGCGGTGGACGAAGCCCACTGTCTCAGCCAGTGGGGCCACGATTTCCGCCCGGATTACCTGCGCCTGGGCAAGGCGCTCGAAAAACTCGGCCACCCGCAGTGCGTCGCCCTAACAGCCACCGCCACGCCGATCGTCCGCGAAGACATCAGCCAGGTGCTGCGCCTGCGTGCCCCCTTTGTGCGGGTGAGCGGGTTCTCCCGCCCCAATCTGGCGCTCACCATCACCGCCGTCGATAACGCGGCGCAGAAGGAAGAACGCCTCCGCGCCGTGGTCGGCGCCCAGCGCACCGGCATCGTGTACTGCGCCACCCGCAAGAAAGTCGAGATGGTTTCGGAAACCCTCGCCAGTTGGGGGATCAAATGCGTGGCCTATCACGGCGGCATGAGCGACAAGGACCGCACCAACGCCCAGGAGGTATTCATCCGGCGGGAAGCCGATGTGGCGGTGGCCACCAATGCCTTTGGCATGGGGATCGACCGCGCGGACGTCCGGTTCGTGATCCACTATGAGATCCCCGGCAGCGTGGAAGCCTACTATCAGGAAGCCGGCCGCGCCGGTCGCGATGGCGAAAGCGCGGTTTGCGAACTGCTGTTCAACTATGCGGACACCCGCACCCAGGAGTTTTTCATCGAGGGTGCCAACCCCACCGCGGCGGTGATCCGCACGGTCTATCAGTACTTCCTCAATGAGGCGGACGGCGACTTCGAGGTGCACCGCACGCTCGACGAGATCGCCGCCAACGCCGACGTGAAAAACGCGATGGCCATCGGCAGCGCGCTGACCGTATTGGGCCGTGCGGGATACATCGAGCGCTTCGACATCCCCGGCAAGCGGATGCGCGGCACCCGTTTGCTGAAACCCGACGTGTTGGCGCGGCAGCTCGACCTCGATGAAGAGGCGATCGAGGAAAAGGAACGCCGGGACCGTGACAAGCTCAAGGCGATGGTGGAGATGTGTTATGCGAGAAGCTGCCGCCAATGCTGGATTCTAACCTATTTCGGCGAGCACGGCGGCGGCAACTGCGGGTGCTGCGATGTCTGCCGCGAGGATGGTGGCGGCGAGTCCCGCGAATTAACCGAAAAAGAGACCCTGATCGTGCTCAAGGCGCTCAGCGGAGTGGCCAGAATGTCGCGCCGCACGGCGCACGGCTGGGACGGCCGCTTTGGCCGCGGGCGGATCGTCCAGATGCTGGCCGGAAGCCGGTCACAGGAAGTGCTCGCCGCCGGTCTGGACCGCCTCAAAACCTATGGTGCGCTCAAGGACCACGGCACCGGGTTTCTCAACGCCTTGATGCGCTCGCTGGCCGACGCACGCTTGGTCCACACCCAGCCCGGCGAGTTTCCGCTGCTCACCCTCACCCCGCTGGGGGACCATGTGATGCGCGGCGAAGCCACCTGCCAATTGGTGTGGCCGGATGCCAATGCCGCCCGCAAGGAGGTGGCGCTCAAGGACCACGGGTTTGACGAAGTATTGTATTCCATGCTGCGCGATCTGCGGACCAAGATCGCCAAACGCGAGCATGTGCCGCCCTACGTGGTGTCCAACAACAAGACGCTGGAGGCGCTCGCCCGCTTCCGGCCACGCACGGTCGAGGACGCCCTGCGGGTCCCGGGTGTCGGCTCCGCCAAGGCCCAACGCTACCTTCCGCAGTTTCTCAAACTCATCACCGAGTGCACGGCGCGTGGCTGACCGGGCGGGCGGGGTGATGCCCATATATAAGGTAGGGCGTCGTGGCTGGCGCGGCTCGCGCCAGGCCGTCTGCGGGGCGGCTCGCCCCGCAGTAACTGGCCTCATTCCCAGAGTGGTAAGGATGAGCCAAATGGCAAAGGTAGCGCGGTACCGCCGAAGGCGCATAAGGAGAATGGACATTCCTGTCCATCCGCCAACGAGGCGAGAAAGAAGCGCCCAAGAGCGGCCTGAGAGACAGGGGTGTTTAAAAGCAGAAGTTTGGCTTCCTGCGGATTGTTATGAAGTGCTGATCCTGGGAGGCACATCTGGTCAGCATTTCCCCCAGGGCAGGGACTGGTACCGAACGGCCCGAGAGAATGAGATGAGAATGTGAGGTGACGTTCCGGTTTTCTCATTCGCCACTCATTCACGCGGACGCTTCGGAAAAGCGTCCCTGCCAAAGAACAGTGTACCGGATGTCTGAACCATGGACGCCTCCTCCGCACGACGACAATAAGGTCGTCGCTCCTTATTGCAGGCGAGTCCGGCGGACAGCCGGCGCCCCGCATCACTTCGCCAGCTTCGCGGTGAACACCACCTTGATCGGGCCCGCCGGTGCTTTGCCCGCCGGCAGCGGCACTAACATAAAGTCATCCGTGATCACCGGTTTGAACTCCGCTCCTTCGGTCACTTTCACTGTTGCCGGATCGATCTGCGTCTCAAAAAACCGGATGATCGGCCGCCCACCGCGTTGTGAGCCATTGGTATTCACCGGGGCATAACTCCCCTCTCCCGCCAGCGGCAGGACCTCCAGGCTGCCACCGGCCGCATCCTGTTGCCAGCGTTCCTCCCATTGTAGGCGGCCGGGAGCCATCCTCGCCTTCCATGCCGGATCTCCGTAAAACACCACCACATCCCGGTCAAACAACAAGCCGTTGGCATCCTGCGCGGTCAAACCCGCCGCCTTGGCCGCCGCGCCCACCACGATCGGTTTCGCGATCCTGCCCATCGGCGAATCGCTGTCCTCGCGGGCCACCTCCGGAATCATCGTCTCCAAGCGGTGCACCAGCGCGTGCTGGTTGGCGAAGAATGCCTCGCTGAGCGTGAAGCGACCGGGTTGCCCCACAAAATAGTCCAACATCCCCCACCCTTGATAGCCATACCAGGTGGGCAGCGTGTAGCCGACCATTTGCCGCACCCCGGCCCGGTTCATGCATGCCAGCGCCATCGCATCCGGCCCGTCGATCTGCCCCATCAGACAATTGCCCACCGCCAGATAGACCTTGGGATGGGGGCTGTGGATGTCGCGCTTGGCACCCTTGAGGTCGATTGCCATCAGTTTTCCCTGGCTGCTCCGCCACTGGCCGTTGCGATAGGCAAAGCCGATCTGCCAATCCCGCTGGGTGGCGTGCCCGGAGGTGATGAACAAGCCGGTCCGCCCGTCCTCCAGCGCGGTGGCGATTTCGCCCGAGGAATCGACCTCCCCGGTTTCCTCCACCACCTTGCCATCCGCCCCCTTGCGCACCCGCAACCCGGGTTTCAACTCGCTGAACCAGATAGCGCTCTCACAGCGGTCCACCGCGATCTCGGTGCCGGACAAGGTGTGCCGGATCACCAGCGGCTTGCTCTCCCGCGCCATCTCAAGGGCGTTGGCCGCATCAAATCCCGTGACAATCCCCCACCGGCAGTCGGTGTAGGGATCCGCGTCGATCTTCCGGGTGAGCCGGTGGATGCTCCTCACAAATGCCACGTCCGCTTCCTCAGGCCGGCACACCACCGCAAGCAGCCGCGGATGCCGCTTGCTCAGCTCCGGCAACACCTCCGCCACCTGCCCGTCCCACACCACCCGCTCCGCCCCGGGATGCCTGGCCTCCAGCGCCGCCACCACCCCCGCCCACTCCGGCTGTGCCATCGTTGCCTTGGAAACCACCACCACATACTCATTCCCGGCCCGGGCAAACCCACCGGCCAGCACCATCAACAAAATTGTTAGGTAAATCCTCATGCGCCACGCTACACCCCCTGCCATCAACCCACAAGCCCGGCGTTTTCCACCGAACTCTTTACTCTCGCCAAACCCGGATCTTCCAATCAGTTTCTGCTTCGATGTCGCAAGGCATGCCGCTGCCGCTGGAGATGATCGAAGCCGCCACCCGGGAGGGGCGGATCCTCGATGCCTGGGAACTCGCCCAAAAGTCCGGCCTGCCACTGCGGGATTGGCCCGCCGGCAACGCCCGCCGGCAGGCCGCCATCCTCGCCCACTCCTTGGGAGCCCACCGCCTTTCCAACGCGCTCGACTGGTTGAATTGGCGCGCCGACCGCCACCAGCCCAACCGCTACCACCAAGCGCTGTTCACCCGCCTCAGGATCGTTTCCGGCAGCCGGCTGCTCCCCGAGATCGATGACTTCCTCGCCGCCCATCCGGAAATGGCTGGCCGGCCGCCGCGCGGATTTCCACTACATGGCGGGAAACGATGACGCCTTTCTCAACTGGTGCGACCAGCGCGGCAGCGACTACCACCAGGCCATCGCCACCAACCTGCGCAAACCCGGGGCAGCGGAGAAGTCCCGGCGGCACCTCGCTGTGCCCTTCCGTCCGCCAGCACAACATGACCTGCGCCCCCGCCACCCTCGCGGCCATCGCCGCTTACTGGCGGAAGGATCACGACCACCTCACCATCGCCAACGCCATCTGCCATGAAGGAACCCCCTGGCACAAGGAGCGGCAATGGGCGGAGGAAAACGGATTCGACACCCGCGAGTTCCGCCTAACAGCCGATGCGGTCCGCGCCCTCATCGACCGCGGGGTTCCGTTCACGCTCACCACCCAAGCGGCCACCAGCGCCCACCTCCAGACCTGCACCGGTTATGATGAACGCATCGGCATCATCTACCTCCGTGATCCCACCGAGCGGCACTTCGGGGAAATGATCCTCGAGGATCTCATCCAACAACACCCGATCGATGGCCCGCGTTGCATGGTCCTCATCCCTCAAGAGGAGGCGCACCGCCTCGGTGCCATCGACCTCCCCGATGCCGCCGCCTACGATGCCCATCATGACCTCCTCGTCGCCCTCGACGGTCACGATCGATGGAAAGTCGAAGCCGGGCGCTCCACCCTCCGCGCCGTCGCCCCCGCTCACCCGCTCGTCCACAAAGGCGAGGAACGCATGGCCGCCTGGCTCCAGGACTGGCCCCGCCACCTCGCCGCCATCGATGCCCAACTCGCCTGGACCAGGGGCAAGCCCAAACGGCTGCGCAAAAAACGGGGTCTCTCCAACCCCCGGAACGCCCACAAGCCATTCTACGACAGGGAGGTCAAATCCCCCCTCTGGTTGATCGTCCTGATCATCATTGTCTTAGTGAGAGGCTGCCTGCTCGTGATCGAAAAGTGACCACCATGCAAAAGGACCAAAACCCCGCCTAACGATCCCGGCTCCCGGATGTTCGGCGGAAATTCGCGGACCGGTTCCTTGAGAGGCTGTCTGAAAGATGGCAGGGACCGTTTTGCCCTCGCTGCGCTCATGCCATGCCGGAATCCGCTTCGCGATCCAACAATGGCCGCCCCTGGCGGCCTGCGCGTTCTGCAACGGTCCGGCGAATGAGATGCGAATGAATCATCCCATTATGAGCCAGACAGTCACCGCATGAGCTGTCATTCTCCTGCCATTCTCAGAACTCAATGTCGACCCCAGAACGAGCCTTGTGCAGCGCAGATCGAATTGCGGAAAGTGCCGCTCTTATGGATCGCTGGCTTCAGCCGGCGTGTGAAAGCGGTGAGTGCCCGCCGCCGACTCCACTGAACCGGTGAGTTGGGCCGCCACCTTTGCGGTCGAAGAACAGTGCGATGCATAAGGTGGCCCACCACCTCCAGGGGCGGTGGCGAAGGGGATAGCTCATGCTCAGCCACTCGGAATGCGCAGCCCATGCGCGTGCTTGTTCCAGCCGCGGACAGCACCCCGGACTTGTTCGAGAATCAATTCCGCCGAGCCGGAGTCGAGCCTGAAGAAGGGCGGTGAGTGCGGCTTCGTTGTTCCCCGTGACGCGGAGGATAGGCTTCCAGCCCAATACCGTTCAAATAAGAATTCCCAACCACGGATTGCACGGATTGGCACGGATGGTGCTCCGCGCTTTCTCTCTTATCCGTGTGCATCCGTGTCATCCGTGGTTTTAGTTATCTGTCCCTCGCGCTTAATTGAACAGGATTGGGCTTCCAGCCTGTTGTCCGCCACGGGGAGCGCAGTAGCCGCGTTGGTCACAACGCGCCCGCCAATGGATCGCCCCCGGTCGCCACCGCCCGAGCATCAGCCCAATATGGCTTATCGGCGTTTCACAGCGGAACCCCACTCCACCCGCCCGGTTCTCTTTTCCCGTGAACATCTCCGCAAACATCGCTTCGACAGTCGGCGAGGGAAACTCGCTCTCCGAATTCCGCGGTGCGGCACCCACGGCGGCGACCGCGCCGCCCGCCTCCCAGAATCTTCGCACCACCTGCCACGCCGCCAACGGGAGGGTGTCGGTACGGGGCAGCACCAGGATCTTCCAGGACGAAGCCCCATGCCACAACTCACGGGCCTTGACGGTTGCCTCGCCGAGCGCCCGGGCGTCCACATAGGAAAACTCCCGGCGGCTGTCGAACAGCAGGTCGGAAACCCGGTCGAAGGTGGTTGAGACGGATCATGGGTGCGCGATCAACTGCCGCCCTTCAAGGCGGCTTTGATGCTGGTCACGGCCTCCGTGGCGTTGGCGTCGCCGGGGTGGATATCGAGGAATTTCTCAAATGCCGCGAGGGCCTCGTTGAGCTTTCCGGTCGCGGCGAGCACCATGCCCTGTTCATAGCGGGCGATCATGAACCCGGGGTCGCTGGAGACGGCTTTACTGAGGGCGGTGAGTGCGGCTTGCTTGTTTCCCGTGAGGCGGAGGATATGGCCGAGGGCATAGTTCGCAGGAGCATCATCCGGCGCGAGCGCAGCCGCCTTTTCGGCGGCGGCCAAGGCATTCTCGGAATCGCCAGCTTCCATGAGTGCGAGCGCGTAGCTGGCCTGGATATCCGCGCGGTCTGGTTCGGCATCCAGGGCGGCTTGGTAGTGGGCGACGGCCCCGGCCAAGTTTCCGGCAGTCGTGGCTTCGGCGGCTTTCAGCAGTTGTTCATCAACTTCGCTGAGGCCCATCTCCTTGAGCTTGTCGGTCGCCTTGGCCGCCTCTTCGCTGCGACCGAGGGCATTGAGGATGACGACATAGAGTTGCCAGGTTTGGCTGTCCTTGGGGTCTTCGGTGAGAGATCTCTCAACGGCTGCGAGAGCTTCGTCGATTTGACCGGCTTGCACGGCATCGATTGCCGCGTTGTAGAATTCGATACTTGGTTCAGACATTTGTTTGGCGGAGGATAAGGGGAGATGCGTTGAGATCCAAGCCTGAATCTCGATTCCCCAATCGATCTGAATCCGGTACCATCCGCTGATTTGGTTTTCCGCCCATTTCCCCCGGCTTTCGAAAGATGGGGACCAGGGCGAATTTCATGGAAATTTGCTTGCAGTCGCCTGATGGAAGCACACAATCCGTCCGGAAACGTCTTCCACCAAATCATCATGAAATCATTCTTCCCGCTCGTCAAAGGTCCGATCAAATACGAAGGCCCCAAAAGCCGTGATCCGCTCACCTTCAAATGGTATAACCCAAGCCAAAAGGTCCGCGGCAAGACCATGGCCAAACATTTCCGCTTTGCGGTGGCCTACTGGCACACCATCAAGGGCGGTGGCTCCGACATGTTCGGCCCGGCCGCCTGGGTCCGCGAGTGGAATGCCGGCTCACCGATGGAGGCGGCCGAACTCGCCCTCCACGCGAATTTCGAATTCTGCCAGAAACTCGGAGTCCCGTACTACTGTTTCCACGACCGCGACATCGCCCCGGAAGGCGACACCTTCGCCGAATCGGTCAACAACCTCCAAGCGATCGTCAAGCTCGCCAAAAAGTTCCAGAAGGACACCGGGATCAAGCTGCTGTGGGGAACGGCCAACCTGTTTTCCAACCCGCGCTACACCCATGGGGCCGGTACCAACCCGGATTTGCAGATTTTCGCCTACGCGGCGGCCCAGTTGAAACACGCGCTTGAGGCCACCGCCGAACTCGGAGGCGAAAACTACGTCTTCTGGGGCGGCCGCGAAGGTTACGAAACCCTGCTCAACACCAAATACAGCCAGGAACAAAACCAGTTCGCCGCCCTCCTCCGCCTCGCCGTCGAACACGCCAAAAAAATCGGCTTCAAGGGCCAGTTCCTGATCGAGCCGAAACCCCGCGAACCTTCCAAGCACCAATACGATTACGACACCGCCACCGTGCTGAGTTTCCTCCGTGCCCACGGCCTCTACGAGCATTTCAAGATCAACGTCGAAGCCAACCACGCCACCCTCGCCGGCCACACCTTCGCCCACGAACTGACCGTCGCCGCCGCCGAAAACAAACTCGGCTCGATCGACGCCAACGCCGGCGACATCCTGCTCGGCTGGGACACCGACCAGTTCCCGATCAACCTCTATGACACCGCCACCGCCATGGTCCCCGTTCTCCAACAAAAGGGTGGCATCGGCTCCGGCGGCTTCAATTTCGATGCCAAATGCCGCCGCGGCTCGAATGATGTGATGGACCTGTTCTACGCCCACATCGGCGGCATGGACGCCTTCGCCAAAGGTCTGCTGGTCGCCGACAAAATCATCTCGGACCCCGCATTCAGCAAGATCGTCAACGACCGCTACGCCTCCTGGAAATCCCCGCTCGGCCGGGAAATCCTCGCCGGCAAGTCGTCGCTCGACAAACTCGCCGCCCTCACCCTCAAAAACGGCGAACCCACCCTCAAGAGCGGCCGCCAGGAACTACTGGAAATCCACTTCAACGATCTGTTGCTGGGATAAGACAGGAGGACGGAGGACAGAGGACAGAGGACGGAGGACAGACGACAGACGACAGAGGACAGACGACAGAGGACAGAC
>JAIPKB010000004.1 GCA_021733795.1 Akkermansiaceae bacterium
GCGGTGACATAAGCCGTCTGCACCGGGGGGATGGCCGCTGGCACGGGTGCCGCATTGTTGGTGAGATCCAAAGTGAAATCCACCAGTTCACCGGCACCGTAAGTGGTGGGGGTTACGCTTTTGAACAGGCCCAGCGCCGGCATGAACGGCCAGTCGGGGGGGGGCACGCTCACCCCAGAGAGATTGGTGAAGGTAGGATCGAGACTCACCGCGATGGCGGTGGTGGCGGAGGCGGGAAGGGTGTAGCCGAGCGGCAAATCCGGATCGTCCTGATCCACCCCGACGATGAACTTTCCGTCGGGGAGATTGGCAAACCCATAGATGCCGCTGGCGTTGGTGGTGGTGGTGCCATAGACCGGATCGCCGGAATCCAACACCCCGTTGCCATTGGCATCGTAATGCAAAGTCACGCCAATGTTGGCGATGCCGGTTTCAGCGGCGCCGTCCTGCACGCCGTTGCGGTTGAGGTCGCGCCAGACCAAATCCCCTAGCGAGTTGATGCCGGACACCAAGGTGGTGGCGGTATCGCAGGCAAAGTTGGCATCAGGGCCCTTTTTCAAGCAGCCGGTGTTGCTGATGATCGCGGAGGGATAACTGGTGGGCACGCTGGCTTGGAACTGAACCGCTGTCGATTGGCCGGGAGCCAGCGTGCCGCTCATGGTCCATCGGATCGCCGTCACCGAGGCGGCAGCGGGCTCGGTCGGCACCCAAGTAAGGCCGCCGTCCAATGACCAAGCCACTACGAAAGATTCCCCCAAGGGCGGCGCGTTGGCCGCCGTGGCGGAACCCGCCACGTAGGTCAGGCCGCTCGGAATTCGATCCTGGAAGACAAGTGGCAAGGCCAGATTTGGCCAGCCGAATACCTTGTTCGATCCTGCCAGTTCATTGTTGGCGGCGGAGAGGATGTAGGTGGCGTTCGCCCCTCCCGCGAGGGTGGTCGGGCCGGATTTGTCGAATATCACATTGGGCGGCGTGCCGGCCACGGAGCCGACGGAAACGCCGTAGTCGCCATTGAACTTCTCATTGTCGTAGCCGGAGGCGACTTCTTGATAGGGACTCAAGAGGGTGGGCTTGGAGGTGTCCAGCGGGATGAACTCGTAATAAACCAAGCCGACAACCCCGCGGTTGTTGCCCGGGATGTTTTCGAAATACAGGCGGTCTTCGAAGGAGGTGAGCTGCTCGGTACCGTCGTTGAGCTTGACGATGACCAAGCCGTAGCACTTGACCATGCGGGCACCCAGCGGACTGAACTTCGTGGGGTCGCCGGCCGGCTGCATCCAGGCGTTGCGGTCCGGCAAGCCATCACCGTTATTGTCAAATCCGGCGCCCACGTTGCCCAGATCGTACCAGATGCCTTCCATCACCACCGCCCCGGGAACCCGCGGGATGGCGGTGTCCGGTCGCCAGCCCAAGGAGGTCTCGATAGAGTCGAGATATGCCGGGGGCACCTTGCCATCGCTGTTCGGCCAGATTTTATTAGACATCGCGGAGATCTCACTGCGCATGGTGACCTTGGTGGTTTGATCCACCCGGCGGGTCGTCACCCCGTCGCTGGCGCTGGCCCAGATGTCGTAGTTCAACCACAAATCGTCGGTGACCACCGGCGCGGCCCCAGCCACACTGTGACCCAGGTCATCCTTGAGCGGATAGGTGACGAAGAAATATTGGGCGACATACGAGTGAGCCGGAATGCTCGGAATGAAGCGCACTCCATCCGGTGTTCCGCCCGGCATTTGCAGGGCGAACGTTCCAGTATAGCCCTGTGGATTGACCCGCGATTCAAAGATCCCCGGGGTGCCGGTGCTCGTCAGTGGGTCGGTCAGTTTCCCGATGTTGACATAGACATTCGTCAGCTCGGCCGCGCCGTCGTTGTAAATTTTCACGCCCAAATGCGCGGCGGAAGGTCCGTTGGTGGATGGCGATTCCACATTGGAATCCACGACGAAATTGTAAGCGGTGATGACTTCCATCCGCAGAGTTCCATCCTGGGTTTGGGCATGAAGGACTGACTGCAGGCAAAGCATGCCAAGCAAAGCTACCTTGCTGAAAAATGGATTCAAGTAATCACGCATGGATGTGGTGTTCATGGGGAAAGACAGGCGAATATTGGCCTCAAACGTTCGTTACTGGGACGAAGTAAGGTGGAGTATATTTTAAACCTTACTGAAGTTCAAGAAAAAATTAAATACCGCGTTTATTGCTCCTGAGAGCATGTTTCTGGATGTTTTAAGCCTATTCCTCTGTGCGTTTTCGATCATTTTGGACTTTTCTCCCTGTCAAGGATCTCGGGATCGCTCTCATTGTCACTTCGAAGGATCACCATCCCCGGGCCAATCCGGCCCGTTCCCTCCAGATTTTTCACAGTCCCAGTGTCCCATCCTTCGTCCATGTTCGTGGAACAGGAGGTGATGGGCAACATCGCCACCCTCCAGCCGGTGCTCAGCCCGATGCTCTGGTTGTCCATCGCCACCGGCAAGCGGCTCTACAAGCCCGCGGATCGGATGAGGGAAAGATCCTGCGCGCCTTGACCCAAAGCGGCCCGGTGCGAGCCACTTTGACGATCGGCACGAATGCCGGCACGCATGTGAAACGGCAGTTCCTTGATCAAGAAAGTGCGGGCGGGTGATTGGGTTCGCTAGTGAGAGCCGCCTCCGCTCAATGCACCAACCGGGTGATCATCGCGTAGATGATGAGCGCCAGCAGCACCAGGCCGGTGCCGAAGAACATGAAGCCGACCGGGCGGGCGATCCCCTTCCAGCGGTCCCATTCGTCGCGGATGCGGTGTTCGTCGAGGCGGTTGGTGGCCACCAGCCGGTCATACCAATGTTTGCGCTCGTGGATCATCTCGGTCTTGGAAATGCGGCCGGAGAAGATGGTGTTGTCCATGGGGAATTTCTCCAACCGGAAGTGGGTGTTGAAAAAATGGACGGTGAAGATGAAACCGGCGGCGAGCAGGGCTTCGTCCGAGTGGACGATGAGGGCGATATTGATGCTCCAACCGGGCAGGAAGGCGGTGAAGAACTGCGGGAACCACATCACCAGACCGGAGAGGCCAATGATGAAAACCCCCCAGAACACGGCGAAGTAGTCGAATTTCTCCCAGTAGGTCCAACGGTCGAACTGGGGTTTGGGACCTTTGCCGAAGAACCATTTCTGATGGGCGACGAATTCGCGCAGGTCCGCCATGGTCGGCACCATCGAGTCCGGACCGAAGATGGCACCGAAGAAGCGTTTGAGTTCGAGCTTGCCGGTATCCGGATTGCGCAGGGCCTTGCGGTTGGTCCAACTGGTTTGGGCCAGATCGAAGAGGTGGAGGGCGAAGTAGAGGAAGGTGATGATGGCACCAAAACGGTGGAGCGCGCGGGCGGAGGCGGCGCCACCAATGAGATCAAAGATGGTTTTGGCCCAGTCGGTGTAGTAGAACTTGAGCGGCATGCCGGTGATGACCAGCAGCAGGAAGCTGGTGACGACCATCAGGTGGAGGAAACGGTCGAAGGGGGTGAAGCGGGTGAACCATTCGTCGTCCTGTTGGGTGTCGAATTTGATGTCCCGGTATTTTTTCGAGTCGTGGCGGTAGATCCAGACAGAGCGGGCCAGCCAGAGCAGGGTGTGGGCGCCGAAGAAGGCGAAGACACACAGCAGCAGCCCGGTCATGAAAAGAAATGTGTAGTGCAGGATGGGATCCTTGCTGGAGTCCAGCGGATTGGCGTGGGCGATATATCCGGTGAAGCCGACGGTGGCGCCAGGATGGCATTTGGCGCAGGTCGCCTGCCGGTTTTCCTTCGAGAGGGTGGATGTGGGATTGGCGACGGGCTGGATGTTGTGAATGCCATGGCAGTCGTAGCAGGCGGCCACATCACTGGCGATGTTGGGGCGCCCGAGCTTGATCGCCTTGCCGTGGTACGTGTCGCGATAATGGGTGAGGCTGTCTTCATGGCACTTGCCGCAGCGGTCGTCGCTGACTTGCTTGAAGTGGACCGTCTCGGGATTTTCGATGTCGTGGGCGGTGTGGCAGTCGGTGCAGACGGGGCCGCGCGGATCACCCTTGGCGAGCAGCTGGCCATGGATACTCTCGTTATAGACTTCCTCAATGCCGACGTGGCACTTGCCGCAGGTTTTGGCCACATTGACCCGGTTGACGGGCGAGGGCGCGTCCACGCTGCGCATGATGTCATGGGTACCGTGGCAGTCATTGCAGGCCGGGGCGACGACGAGGCCCATTTCGGTGAGACCGCGACCGTGGATGCTGTCGTCGTAGTGGGAGGCGATATCGCTCGCCATCTCAAATTTATCGGTAATCTCCGAGTTGTTATGGCATTTGCCGCAGGTTTTCGAGAGGTTGAGCTTGTAGGTCGGTGAGTTGTGGTTGGCGGCGGAGAGGATGTCATGGGTGCCGTGGCAACTGGCGCAGGAAGCGGCACCGGAAGGACCTCCTTTGTTGCTGAAACCATGAATGCTGGCGGCATAGACTTTGGCCTGGTCCTCGTGACAGGTGGCGCAGTTGACCGGCTTGGGCGGATTGTCAGCGTCCGGATGTTCCTCTGTCAGGTCCTCGTGGCAGTCGGTGCAGGACAGGTCGGCATGCACCGAGCTTTTACGGATTTTCTCGTCCACGAAGATGGAAACCTCTTTGCCGCCGGGCAGTTCCTTGGTGAGGTCCTTCTGGCCGTGACATTCCATACAGGTTTCGTCGGTAAGCTGTTCCTCGGTCGGCTTGATTTCCGGAGTGGGATCGCCGTCGGCGGCGTGGGCTGCCGGAGTCAGGGTGATAGCCGAGATCAAGCCTAGCAATCTAACGAGATCGGTGAGTGGAGTGCGCATGGAGATGGAGTATTTGGCCCGGACGGGAACATTGGGAGTGCGGTTTTTGCCAGCCAGGCCCCGCGCCGGAGATGGTTGAAATCTAAGGCGGCGGCGGCCAGACTGACAAGCAAACTCCACCGATCACAAACAGATTAGCGAATGATGCACAGTATTTGCAAAGAGGTGCGGATCAAGGGTGGAATTGTTGTTCTCTAAAAGCAGATTACGCCGTGAATTATGCTTGCTAGGTCCTGCCGGATTGCTATTTTCAGTGCGCAAGCATCCGCTGGGGAAGCCTGGTCCAATGGCCATTTCCAAAAAACCGGGGTGTCCCGGCCGGATGTGGGGCAAACGAATGTCGAAACGGAAACAATTATGAAAATGCAAGCATGCTTGAGAGCGAGTGGGTGGATGATTGTGGCAATGCATCTGGGCTTGGGTGGTTTGGCTGCGGAGGAACAAGCCGACGACCGGTGTCAGGAGTGCCATGGGGAGAAGGATTTGACCAAGGAACTGCCGGAGGGGGGAGAGAAGTCATTGTTTGCGGATGAGGCGGTTCTGCGGCGGTCGGTGCATGCGGCAGTCAAGTGTGCCGAGTGCCATGTGGAGGTGGGCGATGAGCATCCGGACGATGGCAAGGTTCCACAGCCGGTGGCGTGTGCGCGTTGCCACGAGCGGCAGTCCCATAGTTTTGGGGCCAGCGTACACGGGCTGGCCCAGGCGCGTGGCAACCTCAAAGTGCCGGACTGTGCGGCGTGCCACGGTACCCACGAGGTGCTGGCCCGGCAGAATTTGGACTCGATGATCCGTAAGGAGAACCTGGTGAAAACCTGCGGCGGCTGTCATCCGACCGAAGTGGCGGATGTGGGAGCAAGCGTTCATGGCAGAGCCATGGCCAAGGGAGAGGAGGATGCCGCCACCTGCCTGGACTGTCACGCCGAGCACCGGATCAGCGCGTTGGGTGGGGACGTGACGACCGCGAGGAGTGCTGAAGCCTGTTCCAAGTGCCATGCCAGCGAGAAAATCAACAGCCGCTTCGGCATGCCGGACGACCGGGTGCAGACTTTCAATGAGAGTTTCCACGGACTGGCGGCGCAGGGGGGCTCCACCGTGGCGGCGAATTGTGCGAGCTGCCATGGCTATCACCGGATTCTGCCGTCGTGGGATCCGGCGTCGAGCATTCACCCGAGCCGGTTGATGGAAACCTGCGGCAAGTGCCACCCCGGAGCGGGCGAACACTTTGTCGAGGGGAAGATTCACAGCGTGGAGGCCGGTGGCGGTGGGATTGGCGAGGAGGTCAACCGGTGGGTGAAACTCGTCTATTTGTGGTTGATCGGTCTCACGGTGTTTTTCCTGGGGATGCACAATGGACTGGCTTGGTGGCGGAAGGCGGCGGCCATCCGGCGCGCCTTGGGTGAAACGGTCGAGCGGATGGACTTCAACCAGCGATTCCAGCATCTGGTGTTGATGGTGAGTTTCATCCTGCTCGCGGTCACTGGGTTCGCGTTGAAGTTCCCCAACACCTGGTTCGCCCACCTGATGGGCAGCGAGGACATCCGCAGGTCGGTGCACCGGATCGCCGGGCTGGTCATGCTCGGTGGCGGGGTCTATCACCTGTGGTATGTGGCGCTGACCCGCAATGGCAGGCAATTGCTGCGCGACCTATGGCCCCGCTGCCGGGATCTTGGGGACCTTGTCACCAACCTCGGTCATTTGCTGCTCGGGCGGCCCAAGGCGAAATTCGGTCGTTTTGGTTACCCGGAGAAGCTTGAATACTGGGCGGTGGTCTGGGGGACCCTGGTGATGGGGGTCACCGGTCTGGCGATCTGGTTCAAGATCGACGTCACCCATTGGTTGCCACGTTGGGTGGTGGATGTGGCCGTGACCGTCCATTACTACGAGGCGATCCTCGCCTGCCTGGCCATTGTGATCTGGCACTTCTACCATGTGATGTTCGATCCGGATGTCTACCCGATGAACTTTGCCTGGTTGAGTGGCCGGGTGCCGAAGAAATGGCACCACGAGGAACATCCGCTGGACCCCGCGCCGGAGAGCGACGAGATCCCTAAGTGAGAATATCGGGAGGCGGGCTCCTGCGGCATCCGACGGCCTGGCCGATGAAGCCGGCCCCAATGGGCGGCCCAGGATCTAACCGCCTAACCGACATTCTCCCGCCTTGGTCAAGCCTGCGGTGCCTTGGCGAAGCTCCGCCATTTTTCCAGCGGGATCCGGGCGAGGAGTCGCGCTTGGTGACCGGAGGACGGCGCTGCAGCCACATCGAGGCCGCGCCACCTTTCCCATTCACTTCACCCCTAACACATCATCCATGGCATCGATCAGCGCCTGCATGGTGGCGGCGGTCTCGTTGCCCATGTTGGAGATGCGGAAGGTGAGTCCCTTGATCTTGCCGTAGCCACCGTTGATGACATAGCCGTGGCGGGCCTTGAGGTTCTTGATGAACCCGGCCTGGTCGAAATCGGCCGGCTTCGCAAAACAGGTTAGGGAGACCGACTGATTTCCCTCCGGCGCGAAGTTTGCAACCCCGTGGCGTTTGCCCCAGGCGTGGATCATCGCGTTGTTGGCCGCGTGGCGGGCGTAGCGGTTCGCCAGTCCTTCCGCCGCCACTGTTGCCATCATGTGCTGCAACCCGAAGATCAACGAGATTGCCGGAGTGGATGGGGTGTTGTTTTTCTCAGCGTTTTTCGCAAACTCGACGAAGTCGAAATAGTAGCCGCGGTTCGGCTGGGCCTTCGCCCGTTCCAACGCCGCCTCGGAACAAAAGAACACCGCCATTCCCGGCGGCAGCGCCAGCGCCTTCTGCACTCCGGCCAGCAGCACGTCGATCCCCAGCTCGTCCATCGCGATCGGCACGGCTGAAAACGATGATACCGAATCCACCACCAGCAGCACGCCCGGGAAGGATTTCACCACCTGCGCGATCCCGGCCAAGTCGTTCATCACCCCGGTCGAGGTCTCGTTGTGAACCAGTGTCACCAGATCGAATCCGCCCTCTTCGAGCTTGGCGCGCACCGCATCCGGAGCAATCGCCTGCCCCCATTCCACCTGGATCTTGTCGGCGGCGAGGCCCAGTTTGTTGGCCACATCAAACCATTTGTCGGAGAACGCGCCGCAGCAAAGGGTGAGCACCTTCTTGCCGCAGAGGTTGCGCAGGGCCGCCTCCATCACCCCCCAGGCGGAGGAGGTCGAGAGATAGGCCGGGCGACGGGTGCCCGCAAGCTCTTGAAGCCCCGGCTGCACCGAGGCATAGAGCGCCTCGAACTCAGCCCCGCGATGGCCGATCATCGGCTGGCTCATGGCGGCGAAGGTCTCCGGAGAAACATTGATTGGACCTGGAATATATAACTTGGACATAATTGGTTAGGTCAGGTTGGGATTGGATTGGATTGGTTGGGATTGGAGGTGGGGCGGGAAATCAGGACGGACCCGCGCCCCGCCGCATCACGGCAACAGGTTGTAGGATTCCAGCAAATCCGCCAGTTTCCCCGAATTGGCTGCGGCAAGCGGCACCAGCGGCAGCCGGAATTCCGGCCGGCAGTGGCCCGCCATCGCCACCGCGCACTTGATCGGCACCGGATTGACATCCAGCCCCATCAATCCGCGCATCAGCGGATAATATTGTTTCTGGATCACCAGTGCCTCATCGAACGAGCCGTTCAGACAGGCCCGCACCAGCCGCGCCATCACATCCGGAATCAAATTCGAGGCGACCGAAACCAGCCCGGTGGCACCGCAGGCGATGAACGGCAGCGTGAGCGGATCATCGCCGCACAGAATGCCGAAGCCCTCCGGCACCGCCTGCATCAGTTGATTGACCCGGTCCACCGAGCCGCCCGCCTCCTTGATCGCGGTGATGTTGGAAATTTCCGCCAGTCGGGCCACGGTTTCCGGTGCCAGTTCCACCCCCGAGCGTCCCGGCACGCTGTAGAGCATCACCGGCAGTTGGGTGGTCCCTGCGATCGCCTGGAAATGCTGGAACAAGCCTTCCTGCGATGGCTTGTTGTAGTAGGGGCACACTTGGAGCAACCCGGTCGCACCGGCGCGCTCGGCCGCCTCGGTCAACTCGATGGCTTCCGCCGTGGAATTGGAACCCGCGCCCGCCACCACCTGGCACCGGCCTGCGGCAAACTCCACCGCCAGGCGGATCACCTCGATGTGCTCGTAGGTGTCGAGGGTGGCGGATTCCCCGGTCGTCCCCACGGGGATGATCCCATCCACTCCGCCGGCAATCTGCCGCTCGATAAGTGATTGAAACGCGGTGACGTCCACTTGTCCGTCTCGGAACGGGGTGATCAGTGCGGTATAGGTGCCGGAAAATTGCATCGCGCGCAAAAGATGCACTATCCGCAGCCATCCTCCAAGCGGTATTTTCAGTCACCCCTCAAATCTCGATATCCCCTTCGAACACGAAATCCGCCGGACCGGTCAGTGTGACCTTGCGGAACCCGCCCGGACCGGCTGGTTCGAAGCCGATTTCCAGCGTATCCCCGCCCGCCACCTCCACTTTCACCGGGCTTGGTGCGCCGGTGAGCAGGTGATGCACCAATGCGCAGGCGACCATGCCGGTCCCGCAGGCCAGCGTCTCGTCCTCCACCCCACGTTCGTAGGTGCGGATCTCAATGTGCCCGGGTGCGAGGACGGCGGCGAAATTCGCGTTGGTCCCGGCCGGAGCAAACGCCTCATGCTGCCGGATGCACCGCCCGGCGGCAAACACGTCAAAATCCACCAACTCTTCCGGGCTGGCCAGAAACGCCACCGCATGGGGCACTCCGGTGTTGATGAAATGCACCGGCTCGGTCAGCCCGCTCACCTCCGCCCCCGTTGCCATCCGCAGCTCCTTCGGCTCGGACATTTCGATCCTCACATTTTCCGCCACCATCTCGGCGGTCAGCAACCCGGCGATCGTTTCAAAAGTCACCCGCTCCACCGGAGCCTCCCCCAAATGCGCCGCAAACCGGCCGAAACACCGCGCGCCATTGCCGCACATCTCCGCCTCCCCGCCATCCGCATTGTAATACCGGAATCGGAAATCGCCCGACCCCTGTGCCGGTTCGACCGCCAGCAACCCGTCCGCACCGATCCCCCGGTGCCGGTCACACAAGGCTTCGATCGTTTCCCCGTCCAGCGCGGCCGACAGACTCAAATCGCGGTTGTCCACCACGATGAAATCATTCCCGGCACCGTTCATCTTGTAAAAATGGAGGATCATGGCAAAAGGTCGGCGGGGGGGCATCCGCACGGGCCGCAGGATAACCGACCTGCGGGGGCCAGCAAGCGCAATTTCAAGGACTTTCGGCCATCCGATACCTTACCCGGCTTGAGCCTGAGAAAGAGCCATCCGGCCCAAGGCGGGCCGCCACCTCCGGGGCTTCATAAGGAGGGTGGACATTCCTGTCCACCAGCCAAAGAGACGCCACACCTAGCGCTCGAACACGAAGGCCCTGCTGGTGGTCGCCGCCATTTCCGCGGTGGTCATGCGGCGCGGTTGATCAAAACCGGTCCAGCTTTCCAGAAACAGGAATTCGCCGCGGGCGGCGTGGTAACCGACAATGACCGAGGCATGCAGCGGAGCTGTTTGATCCGGCCAGGTTGTGCGTTCGGATTCTGCGGATGGGGTCGGCAGTTTCGCCCCGGGTTCACGCCGCAACTGGTCCGCAAAACGACTGTGCAGGTGGTCCCGCTCCTGTGAGAAACGCCGCCAGACCACCACCGGCAGGCCCTTGCTGAGGGTGTTCTGCACCGCACCGATGTTGAGCTTGGTCTCCCTCGCCATTCCCAGCCCGGCCTCGGCGGCAACTGCCTGATAGAGTCCAAGTATATCGGATCCAGCGGCGCTGCCGGTGTTTTGAAACCCACCGGCCACGGCCAACCAGTCTTCGTCGAGGTGCAAGCCAAGATACCGGGCCGCCATTGCCAGCGTGTTGAGCCCGCAATACGGCTGATAGCCCTGGGGAATCGGCCGCAAGGACGGCAGCAGCACCGTGCCATCGGCCTCGTGACTCACTTGAGCGGCGAGTTGGTCCAAGCGGGTGCGGTCATCGAGGTCTTGCAGCGACGCGTCGAGCCATGCCCGTCCCGGAGCGGGTGAGTTGAAAACACTGACCCGGATCAAGCGGCGGCCGTCGGCAAGCAGGCGGATCGTGTGGCCCTGGTGCCGCCATTCCTCCACCTCCGCCCGCAGAGCCCGGGTTCGGCCGATCTTCACCCTTTTCGGGCGGCTCCCCTTGGCGAGGGCGACGATCCCATCCCGCACGGTGGTGCTGGCGGTTGCGTAGCGTTTTTGAAACTCCACCTGCTTGGTGGCCAGCAGTTGTTCCATCAAGGCCTGCTGTTGCCGCCGGGAAAGAGCGTTGGAGGTGTCCGGGGGCAATTTGAAATAGCCGAAATACGACCCGGCATCGACGAAGGTGAACTCGAGTGACTCCAGCATTCCACCGCGATGCAGCGCCCGCACCAGTTCCACGTCCTCCCCGAAAATCGTGGGGCGGGCCAGCAGATGGGAAATGCGGGCGTCCGCCAGCGTGCCCTCGTCCTGCCAGCGTCCGGGCAGGCCAGTCCCGGCCGTCCCGACCTGCCCGAACAACACCGAGGTCAGATCGGTGCCGTCGAGGGGACTGCGCTCCCTGCGCACCGCCCCTAACACGGCATTCGGCAACGCCTGCGCCGATGGGACACCCACCCAACCGGTCAGGAGAATCAAAAACACGATCTTGAGTGGCGCCACGCGCTGCATTGCAACGCGGAACCTGACACACATTCCGTCATCACGCAAGCCGGGAAGTCCTCGATGATATTTTCCGGGCCCGCCTCAAACGCAAGGAGCTCATCTGCAACCGCTCAACCCCTGGCGGCCGGTCGCCCGCCAAAATTTCCTTAGAAAATTCTTGATCGCCCGCCCGTCCCCGGCTACTCTTCACACGACTGCTGTGTGCGTTCTTTAAGGTTGCTAGCCCGAACCGATACAATTGAACCGGGAGCATTCATTTTGTCACCAAGGCCAAGCCTTCACTGGACGGCCGGAACTGACAAAACGCTCCCACTTATTGAGCTTCAGGAACGTGGCTCATAGCGCCGTGAACGGCACAGCGGTTATTTTTTTCCTCGAATCGGGATTGATTTCCCCAGCGCATCGTCCACCTTGTTGGTGCGCTTATGAAATTCCCCGGTGCTGAAATCCTCGCCTGCCTGGCCATTCTTGCCGTCGCCGCCACCGGCGCGAGCGACGCGCCCTCCCCGCTCCCGCCGCCGCCGGAGCCACCCGCCGTGGTTTCCCCGGACACCATTCCCGAACTGATCACCGACCTGGCCAACGAGCGCTACACCACCCGCGAGGCGGCTTCCAACCAGCTCTGGCAACTCGGAGAGCCCGCCATCCCGGCACTCAAGGAAGCCGCCGCCGGCGATGACCCGGAGGTCGCCTACCGCGCCAGGGACATTCTCCGCAAGCTCGACCTATTCATCCTCCCCGGCACCGACCCGGCGGTGATCGCACTCGTCGAACGCTACCAAAAGGCCTCCACCTCCCAGAAATCCGCACTCATCGACCAACTCCAGAAGAAGCGGGCCTACCGCCAGATCCTCAAGCTCTACGCTGCGGAAACCGATCCGAAAATCCGCGCCTCCCGCAAACAGAGTGTCGCCACCATGGCGGTTTCCGCCGCCCGCGAAGCACTGCTGGCCGATGACCCCACCGAGGCCCGCTCCCTGCTCGAACTCGCTCCGGCCAGCGATGCCACCCTCGTCACCCTCGCCGCCTTCCACCGCGCGCAAGGGACCCTCGAGACCGAACTCAAACTCGCCCGGTCCTCCAAGGCTCCCGGAGCGAATGCATGGCAATTGGCCCTGCTCCGCGTGATCGGCGAACACCAGCAGGCCATGGCCATGGCCATCGACTCCGGCAAGCCCGGCATTGGCGCCGCGATGGCCGTGCTCATGGGCGACCCCCTGCCCTGGCTCCAGTTCGGCTCGGCCCAAGACAACTCCAGCCTCGATCTTTACACCTCGCTCGCCATCAAGCGCTGGAATGGACGCACCCTCGGGAAGCCGGACTTCACCGCCATCACCAACCGCTTCAACTCCCGCAATTCCTCCAGCCGCCAACTGGCCTTTGGCGCGGCCTATTTATTGGGAGAACCCGCCATCGCCGAGCCCGCATTGGCGAAACTCGATCCCTTCATCGCGTTTTCCAACTACGATTCCGAGGAGCGGGTCGGGGAGGCCCTCAAAACCATCGGCATCGATCCGGAAAAGCCGGACTACACCGGCTGGGCCGCCACCCGGTTCAAGCAACTCATGAAAGATGCCGATGAGGCCGGAGATGCCATCTCCGAACTCGCCGCTCTCGCCGCATTCATGCAAAACCGCGGCCTCGACTCCGCAATGGCCGACGCCTTCGACCAACCGCTCGCGAAACTTGCCGACCAGCAGATCGACGCCTTCACCGAACTGGCCGGAGCCATGTGTGGCAGGGGGATCTCCCGCGGCCACGCCACCGGTCCACTCCTGCGGATGGCCCCGGCCTGGGCGGGCGACGACGATGCCCGCTGGGGAAACATCCTCGTCGGCATCTTCGGGGACAACGACGACATCCTGCCTTGCTGGTCGTTTCTCGCCGAGGTCAATCCACAAGCCGACCGCAAGGCGCGCTTTACCGCTCTGCTCGCCCTCTCCGGCTACGGCCCGGACCCGGATGACCTCAGATCCCGGTGGCTGGCAGACATCTGGAAATTCATCGCCAATGCCAACCCCGCCAAGCTCGCCACCCTGCTCAAGTACGTTTCCTACCTCACCGGCCCCATCCCGGATATCGAAACCAAACTGAAAATCATCGCCCTGCACGCCAAACTGAAAAAACCGGAAAAAGATGCCGATGCCCACGCAGCCGCCGGAGATCCCGACGCAGAGCCCCCGCTCGACGATGACGAGGGCATCATCCAGCAGGATTCATTCGACTCCGCCTCCGCCATGGAACTGCTCTACCTCGCCACCGCCGATCATTGGCAGGATGCCGCCGACCTGGCCCTCAGGTTTCTAACATTCAACAACGGCCGCAATCAAACCCGCGCCGATCTGCACGCCTATGCCGCCGCCTGCCTCCGCCGCGCCGGCCAAAACGAACAGGCCGCCACCCACGACGCCTTGGTCGAAAACCTCGCGCTTGGCGACGCCTCACTCTACCTCCGGATCGCGTCGGGCTATGCCTTCGGTGATGATTACGAGCGAGCCCTCCTCTGGCGCCACCGCGCCGCCTGTGAGGTCGATCCGGAATCCAACGCCTTCGCCAGTGTGTTGGACACCTTCGCCACCGATCAACTCAACGCCGGCCGCTGGGCCCAGGCAGCGGCCGCCTCGGAGGTCCTCGCCCAGGTTTACAGCCGGTCACCCTACGGCGGCGGCATCCAACTGCTTTTCCTGCGGCTCCGGCAACAAGCCGACCTCGCCCGCGCCCTGCAACTGCTCCCAACCGAGCGCGACCGGGCGATCTCCCTGCTCGCCCGCTGCCATGCGCTGGCACCCTGCGACGGCTCCCTCGCCGACCATTTTTTCCCGGCCATCCGTGCCGCCGGGCTCATCAAGGAGCACGACCAGTGGTTCGCTCTCTCCTGGGATAATATCCAGCAGATCATCAAGCGCTACCCGGGCTGCCATAACAGCCGCAACACCGCCGCCTGGCTGGCGGCCCGCGCCAACCGTCAGCTCGACACCGCCGAGGCCCAGCTCAAGCAAAGCCTCGCCGCCTTCCCCCGGCAGGCGGCGTTTCTCGATACCATGGCGGAAATCCAATTTGCCCGCGGCCACCGCGAACAGGCCCTCGAATGGTCGAAAAAATCGATCAACGCGCTGCCTACCGACTCCGCCATCCGCCGCCAATACCACCGTTTCCTCAACGATCCGCTGCCCAAATAACCTGCCCTTGTTGAAACGCCTCAGATCCGCCCCGCCGCCGGTTCACCACTCGGTTCCAAGCTTGTGGCGGGCGGCAAGCTCCAGCAGGTCGGGCCGCATCGGCCACTCGTCCGGGCGCAGGTGCTCGCGGTGGCGCTGGCTGGCCCCCTTGAGCATCATGCAACCGGCGTTGTCACCTATTTGCCGGATCTCTTCGACCTCCCCGGCGGTGAACCGGACGGCCGTTGGCAGCTTGGCAAAAGCGCGGATCTTGTCCTCGATCAGGCGGGCTCCCTCGGCGACCTCCTGCATGAACGTCGGCACCAGGCTGGCGACCGCCGGATGGCTGAGATTCCAGATGGAGGCGAACTCCAGCAAGGAAAGCCCGTATTTTTCGGCGATCGGCCGCATCCGTTCGATTTTCTGCAAGCCGTGTTCCACCCACCCCTGCGGTCGGAACGCCCGGTGATCACCGGGCTTGAAAACGTGCCCTTCGGCGAGATCCCCATGGAACAAGCCGCCGTAATCCAGCACCCGGGTCAACACCTTCACCCCATGCTTTTCGCAGGCGTCGAGCGACAGACTCACCGGCCAGGGTTCCAGCGGATTGAGAATCAGCATCGCCCAGTCGATCAGTTCGCCGTAGCGCTCGCAGCAGTCGATCACATCAAGGGTGAAACCATTGGCCGGGCCCGGTGCCAACCCGAGGCGGGTGGCCATCCCGGCGGACTTGAGGTCCCCCAGCGCCTGCCACACGGTCTCACTGGTGAAACCCGTCTCATCGGGATTGTGCAGCATCAGCAGGTCGAACCGATCCGTGCCGCAGCGCTCCAGCGAGCGGGCGGTGGCGGTTTGAACGTAATCGGCGTAGCGCTCCGGCCCGCGGAGGTCGGGGCTGGTGAACCGCGGATAACCCTGGCTTCCCTGCCGCTGGCCATCGTAGAAATCGTGGCCGATCATGCCGACCAGGCAATAACTTTCGCGGTCCACGCCCTTGAGCGCCTGCCCTAACAATTCGTCCGCCTTGCCGTTGCCATAGACATCGGCCGTCACGAAGGTGCGGATGCCAGCCTCGTAGGCGGTGGTGATGCAGGCCATGAAACGATCCTCCGGGAGAGTGTCGCCGAAGTGCATGAAGCGTCCGCCGCTCCAAGTGCCGTATGCTGTGGTGGTAAGGTCCATGATGGTAGGATGGTGGTGATAAAATCCGCGGTGCTGCCGCGCCCGGGATGTAACGCCGCCAATTCAGTCCCGGTCAAGGAATTGATAAAAATTGCGGCGTTTCAGTGCCAACTGGCGGCAACGGCAATTCCCCGCTTCAAGGCATGCGCGTCAGTTTAGGGAGGATAGCCGTCCCGGCGGTCAGGTAGCGCGACCGTCCCGGCTGCGGTGGCGGGTTTGGGTAGGGTTCACGGGGAAGCACAGCGGTCGCAGACCAGGCTGGAAGCCCAATACTGTTCAATTAGGCGCAAAGGACAGATGAATAAAACCACGGATGACACGGATATCCACGGATAACAAAGAAAAGCGCGGAGCACTATCCGTCCCAAGCCGTGTCATCCGTGGTCAACAATTCCTAAGTGGCCGGTATTGGGCTGGAAGCCCGTTCTCCAACACAGCCGGGACGGCTGTGCTCCGTTGGCGCGCCAACTTGACACGCATAGCTTCAAGGAGCGGCTCCGCCTTCCTCACCGGCGGGCTTTGCCGGTGAGTGCGCCGCAGGCCGGGCACTTGACCACGCGGTCGCGGGACGAGTCCTCGAACGCGTGCAGGCAGAGCCGGCAGATCACCCGGCGCAGCAGCCCGCGCCGCTCCACCCGGCCGTGCAGGTAGCGCGAGAGCAAGGCGCAAGCCATGACCAGCCCAGCGCTTCCGATCAATACCCACATTACGAATTCAGTGATCGTCAGTTCCATTTTCCGTTTGGTTGGTAAACCGCACCCCCACCGCAAACCAGCCGCCATCCACGGCCAATTGCGGGTCGAACCGGATCTTCCTCAGCCATGCCTCCAGCAACCCGGCTCCATCCGCGTTTTGCGTCAGCGCCAGGCATCCATCCACCCCGCCAGCGGGATCCAGGCGCAACAGGAACCGCCACTCCACCTCCGCCATCTTCGGGTCGATCCGATCGGCAAGCTCAGGCAGGGCTTCAGGCATGGCCGCCCCACCGAGCGGAGAAAGCGGTTCCAGCGCCGGCACCAACCGCCATGCCCGCGGAGCGGGCGGTGCCACCGCCGCCGCCGCCCTCGCAGGGAGCACCGGCACCCCTTTGGCGGCGAGATCCACCGTCTGATTGGGTGCCGCTGCGGGCAGTTCACGGAGCTTCGCCTCCCTAGCTGGCAGCGGAACGCTGGTGGCCTCCGTCACCTGCCGTTCCAACTCGACAAAACCGCTCCACGCCCCCGGTTCGTAGCGTGACAGCTCCGGTCCCGATTCCCTGGCGCGAATCGCCCATGCCAGGCCGTCACCGTCGCTTGGCAGGTAAACCAAGGAGCCGGTCCGCTCCATCTCGAACTGCGGACTCCCCACCTTCACCCGCAGCACCCCTAACAGACACATCAACCCCAGCACCGCCAGCCCCACCGGCAGCAACATCGGCCTCAGCCGCGAGGTCCGCCGCCACCACGGGAAAACCCACTGGAATCCGTCGCCATCCCTCCGTGGTTTCTGGTATCCCCGCCTCATGGCTCGTCTCCGGGTTCGGGATCTTCCTCCCCGCCCACCGCCCGCAGGTTGTTATCCCCCCGTCCCACCAAGGCCAGCCGGAAGCCCTTGCCGATGATCATCTCCGCCACCTTCCGCTCGGCACGCACCGGGATGTCCGCCGCAGTCTGCAGCAACACCACCGCCTTGGCGGCGCTGCCATCCACCCGTTTGCTGTCGAGAATCGCCTCAAGCTCCTCAAAGGTCACCGGACGTCGGCCAAAATGAATATTGCCCTCCGTCTGCCCGGCTCCGAGGGTGATCACCAGGGTATCCTGAAACCGCTCCATTTGAAACTTCGATGGCGGCGGTTCCACCGTCACCCCCGATTGCAGGATCAGCGATGGAGCCACCATGAAAAACAGCACGATCATCAGGAACAGGTCCAGCACCGGTATCGCGTGCAGAAACCCGGGCCGCTCCGGCAAGGTGGTGGTCAAGGTCATTTCCCGGCGTCCGGTTTGGGTTTCGGAGGCTTCCGCCCGGCACTCACCTCACCCCGGAACGGCGAGAATTCCTCTTCCTCACGGGCATCCGCCAGCAAGTTCACCATCTCGATCCCCGCCCGCTCGATCCGGTGTACCAGACGCTTGGCCCGGCCAAGAAAATACAGATAAAACACATACATCGGCACCGCCACCGTCAGCCCCACCACCGAGGTGATCAGCGCGGTAAACACCCCCTCTGTCAGCTCCGCCGGCACCGAAAACCCGCCGCGTTCGCTCACATTCTGGAACACCTCCACCATCTCCACCATCGTCCCCAGCATCCCCACCAACGGGCACAGCAACGCCACCCCCAAGATCGCCCGCACGTTTTTCTCGATCCGCGGCACCTCCATCTGCCCGGCCTCCTGCACCACATCCCGCAGATCCCGCCGCGGCAGATAATACCGCAGCAACGCCGCATGGGCCACCCGCGCCACCGGCCCCGGTGCCCGCGCCGCCTCATGCAGGGCCTCGGCAAACGCCCGCCGCCGGATGTGATGGCCCAGCCCCACCAGCAAATCCCCCACGTTGATCCGTGCCCGGTGAAAGAAAAACATACGTTCGATCACGCAGACCGCGCCCACAAAAGCCAAGCCCAGCAGCACCCACACCAAGGGTCCGCCCTGCTCGATCAAGCCCGAAGGTTCCAGCATTGCCAAATTCATCCGCACAGGACATACCCCCGACCCCAACTTTTGACCAGCACCAAAACACGCTGCGCCCCCCGGCCCGGCGGCAGGGCGATTGGCAGAGCCGGGCAAGTTGGATTCCTTTTCAAGGGGCGGATCCGGCCGCGGGCGCCCACTTATCCGCCGGAACTTGTCCCGGCGTAGCCTGCGCGAAGCCGGAAGGCGGTGCGAATAGAAGGAGCTTGATAGGTGAAAAGCCAAGCGTGATGTCATTTGCTTCATCCTGAGGCCAGGCAATGTTGCCTTTGGCCTCTGTGATCCGACAAAATTCACGGAATGTGTGATTTTTCTTGGCAAACCCAACCAGAATGCCATTTTCCCCGGCTGAGAGGTTTTCGCCATGACTCTGACGCTCCCCCCATTCTTCGGCTTGCCCCCCGCCGGACCCACGCCTCGGACGGCTCCAGTGCTGCGGGTAATCTCTTTTTTCAGCAAGAAGAACCACACAAAGACTAAAACAACGCAGGCAAGTGAGCCGACATGAGTGCGCACTCGTTTGAGTTCAAGTGAAACCGTTAGCCATCATCCCATGAAACCATCCCTCGCTTCCTCCGTCATCTCCATGCTCGCCGCCGCCTCCTTGTCGGGTGCGGAACCTCCCAAGGGACTGAGCGACTCCGACTGGTCCGGCATCCGGGCGGCCTATGAAGCCGGCAGGCACGTAGTGGTCGCGCAAGCGGACGGAACCTTCACGGCCCGCAACCCCGGGCAGCAGTGGAAAACCACCTTCGATGGGCGGGGATTCACGGTGAAACCCGATCTCGGCGGCTGGGAATGGGGGCTGGAGTTGGCGGGCTTCGGCGAGGGCGCGGAGGTCCGGCACGAGGGAGGGAGACTGTCCTACCTCCGGGGTGGTGGCCTCACCGAGTGGTTCGTCAACGACACGCGTGGCCTGGAGCAAGGCTGGACTCTTGAGAAACGTCCGAATCGCATGAATCCGGGCGAGCCCTTGCGGCTCCACCTCCGGGTCCGCGGAGACCTCGATCCGCAGGTTGCGGAAGGAGGTGCCAGCATTGGCTTCATCACCGAATCGGGAGCCGCAGCCCTGACCTACGGTGGATTGAAAGCCTGGGACGCCGACGGAAAAACCATTGAAGTCCGCTTCGTCGATGGTGAACCGGACTCCTCCGGGTTCAAGGTGGAGGTGGATGACGGGGATGCAAGCTACCCGATCACCATCGATCCGCTCGCCCAACAGGCCTATCTGAAGGCCAGCAACACCGGGGCGGGCGATAATTTCGGCCAGTCGGTGGCCGTTTCGGGTGACACTGTAGTGGTTGGGGCCTACAGCGAGGACAGCAACGCCACCGGGATCGACGGCGACCAGAGCGACAACTCCGCAGGTGCTTCAGGAGCCGCCTACGTGTTTGTGCGAAGTGGATCGAGTTGGAGCCAGCAGGCCTATCTAAAGGCTTCCAATACGGGAGTGCTCGATTATTTCGGAATATCAGTGTCTATCTCGGGTGAGACGGTGGTGGTGGGAGCCTTTGGGGAGGCCAGCGCGGCCACCGGGAGCGACGGCGACCAGAACGACAACTCGGCGTCTTTCGCTGGAGCTGCTTACGTGTTCGAGCGCAGTGGATCGAGCTGGACCCAGCAGGCCTATCTCAAGGCATCCAATACCGGGGCGGACGACCGGTTCGGATTCTCGGTGGCCGTCTCAGGCGACACAGTGGTCGTAGGAGCCCAACGAGAGGAGAGCGCGGCCACCGGTATCGATGGCGACCAAGGTGACAATTCGGCGTCCACTGCAGGCGCCGCCTACGTGTTCGTGCGCAGTGGATCGAGTTGGAGCCAGCAGGCCTATCTAAAGGCATCCAATGCGGAGGCAGGGGACCAGTTCGGATTTCCTGTGGCCATCTCAGGCGACACGGTGGTCGTGGGGGCCTATTGGGAGGACAGCGCTGCCACCGGCATCGATGGCGATCAAGGCGACAATTCAGCGCACACCTCGGGAGCCGCCTATGTATTCGCGCGAAGTGGATCGAGTTGGAGCCAGCAGGCCTATCTCAAGGCTTCCAATGCGGGAGTGGCCGACTATTTCGGAAGGTCAGTGTCGGTCTCGGGTGACACGGTGGTGGTGGGGGCCTATGGAGAGGACAGCGCGACCACCGGCATCGACGGTGACCAGAGCGACAACAGTGCAAGCAGTTCCGGCGCTGCCTACGTGTTCAGCCGCGGCGGAGGTCTCTGGACCCAGCAGGCTTATCTGAAGGCAAGCAACACCGGGACCGGTGACTGCTTTGGCGGCTCGGTGGCCGTGTCTGGCGACACTGTGGTGGTCGGGGCCCAATACGAGGACAGCAACGCCACCGGGGTCGATGGCAACCAGAACGACAACTCGGCTTCTCACGCTGGAGCTGCTTACGTGTTCGAGCGCAGTGGTTCGAACTGGAGTCAGCAGGCCTATCTCAAGGCATCCAATACCGGGGCGGACGACCGGTTTGGATACTCAGTGTCCCTCTCAGGCGACACGGTGGTTGTGGGGGCCTATGGGGAGGACAGCTCGGTCACCGGTATCGATGGCGATCAGGGTGATAACTCGGCAGGTGATTCAGGAGCCGCCTATGTGTTCGATTTAGGGGCTCCGGCCCAGCCTGAATTGACGGTCGAATCTCCACCCGGAACCGAGCTCCAGAACGGTGGCACCGGGCTCGATTTCGGAGGAGTTCCCGCAGGCGGATCCTCCGCACCGGTATCCGTCGCGATCCACAACACCGGGACTGCCGAGCTGACCGGGATCAGCCTCAGCGTGACAGGTCCTGACGCCACCGATTTCTCGCTTGAAGCAGCCGGGCTGCCTGCGGTTCTTCCTGTTGGCGGCAGCGCAAGCTTCACCGTGATCTACACGCCCGCTACGATGGGGACCTCCCGCGCCACCCTGCGGATCGCAAGCAACGACGCAGATGAGAATCCCTTCGACCTTGGACTGACCGGCTTCAGACCGCCACCGAACGATCATTTTGGCAGCCGCACCAACCTGGGAACCACGGCCGGCGTCGTCACAGGTGGCACCCTGATCAGCACCACTTCGGAGTCATCTTCCGGCGAACCGGACTTGTCCGAATTCGCCGGCATGGGTTGGATCGATGATCTCACCGTCTGGTATGAATGGACCGCCCCTGCGGGTGTCGAGTGGGCGAGGATCCACCTGGCGGGGCCGAACGTGCCCACGGTGCTCTCGGTCTACACCGGAAGCGACTTGGCCACGTTGAGCGGGGTCGCCCTCAACCGGCGGGAAATCGTTTCCCTGCCGAACCGGCTGACTTTCCCGGTCACCCCGGGCACCACCTACCAGATCCGGGCGGCGGTTGAGGGCTTCGATTTTCTTCCCTACCTCTACGGCTTCCCGCCACCCTCCGAACCGGCCGAGTTGGACTTCACCCTCGGGCTATCCACCATTGGAACACCGGTCACGGCGGCGGACTACCTGATGCGCGGTCGTGGCGGGCTCCAGTTGGGGACCGGAGCGGCGATGGCGCAGGCCGAGGCGGACTTTTCCTCAGTGCTGGCGCTGGATCCGGATCATGACGAAGCGCGGTTCCTGCGGGCGTTCACCCGCCTGATGTTGATCGAATCCGCCCCGGCCACCGACACGCTGCTCGCCGATCTGGATGTCACCCGCAGCGGCACCCTCCGGACCGGAGGTGAGGCGACTGTTCCGACCGATGACGATGGCAACTGGATTCCGGCGGTCGGATCCCACTCGGGCATGCTGTTCGACTGGGTCGATTCGGAATTCCTGGCCCGCCTCACGGCCCTTCGAGCCGAATTTGATCTGATCCAAGACGATGATTTCCGCACCGACCTGACCCAACGGGAGACCGGAGAACCCGAGGCCTACGTCGACAAGGGGGACGTGCTCGTCTTCAAAGCCGTGACCCATGGTGTGGAGATGTTCTTCCACCTGCTCTTCACCTACGACCTCGATGTCCCGTTCGAGAGTATCTACAATCTCAAGGTGCTGGGCAGCCTGAGCGCCCAGGAAACGCTGGCCACCTTCACCTCGCTGCTCAAGTTCGCCACCTCCGACCGGCGTCCCCAGTTTGCCGCGGCGATGCGTGCGATGGAACAGGACTACCTGGCCGCCACCGAGTTCATCCGCAACCGGCGGGCCGATCCCACCGACTTGGTCACGGGCGACTTCGATCCCGACTCCCCGGAGCAGGTCGAACTGCGCGACAACCTGGCCGCCGCCGTGATGTCGCTCGATGGTGAGGTGACCTTCAATGGCACCCGGGTGAATCTGTCGCGCCTGATGGCCACCAGCGTGTCGGCGCGCGACTGGCTGCCCGATCTGCGTGGCGATGATGTGGTGCCCGGCACGCTGCCCGACCCGACTTTAGACGGGATCCTGCCCGGCATGAGAGGCGGCGAATTCGACAGCGGGATCTATCAAATGGGCCGGATGTGGGGGATGGCGCAATATGCCGAGGAACTCGGGGAGTGGCTCCAGTGGGTGACCCACCAAGGTGACCCCGGCGAAGACCCGGATAACGACGGGCGCGACAACTTTGCCGAGTGGCTGGCCTACACAAACGCGTTGACTTCTGACACGGTCTGGCAGGAACTCACCCATGACGTGATCGCGCCCGGACAAAAGGAAGTGCGACTCACCTTCGTCCGCCGCAAGGATCTGCGCGATTGGAAGCTGCGGGTGGCGGTCTCCGATGACATGGCGACCTGGGACCGGACCGAAAGCCAGATCGAAATGGTCGGCACCCCGGTCGATAATGGCGACGGCTTCACTGAGACGGTCACCTACCGGCTCAAAGACGCCTCCGCCCTGTCCTCCCGGAAATTCCTGAAGGTGGAGGCTGTCCCGAAATGATCCGGTTCCTGATCGTCATGGCGCTGTTGCCGGCCAGCCTTGCGCCGTGTGGCGCGGCGCAGGACCCGAACGCCCTGCGGGTGTCAAACGACGGATTGGTTCGCTTGGACGCGACTCTGGGCAGGGCCACCTGGTCCGGCACGATGAGCATCGGCCACCCGCGTTTTCATCTGGAAGCCCGGGGCACGGCGACGATGTTTGGCGGCCCGTCAATCCGGCTTAAATCCGCCAGGAATGTGCCGTTGAAAGCCGCCAAATTTGAGACAGAGACCCAGTGGATCAGTCTGGTGGTGCTGGGCTCCATCACCGTCACGGTGCAGGACCTGAACGGGAACCCAATGATCGTGAAGGCGCAGCGGGTGGTCTATGTGCCCGCCAAGGACCAGCTCTTGATCGACGGCAAACTGTGGCGCTTCACGGCAGCCGACGCTCTGCCTGCTGGCAAAGACGGCCCCTGAGCCAGTGGTCCAGATAGAGCTGCGGCTAGCTCGGATCACCTCAACTGCCGTGGCTGATGCGCTCGCGGATGGCTTCGAGCAACTCGAAGGCGGCGTCCTCGACCGAACAGTTCTCGCTATTGAGGATGAGTGCCGGAGTCTGCGGGGGTTCGAACGATCCGTCCTTGCCGGTGAAATGCTCGATTTCACCCCGTGCGGCCTTGGCGTAGAGGCCTTTGACATCGCGCTTCTCACAAGTGGCGTAGGATGCCTTCACATACACCTCGAACAGGTCGTTGCCCAGCAGTCCGCGCGCGAGATCCCGCAACTCTCCACGGGGCGTGATCGCACTCACAATGGTGATGATGCCTTGGGAAACCAACATCTTGGCCACCTCGGCCAGCCGCCGAATGTTCTCAAGCCGGTCCTGATCGCTGAAGCCAAGGTTCGAGTTGAGGCCGCTGCGGATGTTGTCGCCATCGAGCACCACGACGAACCGCCCCTGTTTGTGCAGCACCCGCTCGACGGCTGTGGCAATGGTGGATTTTCCAGAGCCTGAAAGCCCGCACATCCAGATGGCCAGCCCGCGTTGGCGCAGCAGGGTCTCTTTTTCGTAACGGCTTACAAAGCGTTGTGTGTCTGGGTGGATATTATTCATGGCGATGGGGGATCGGGCAAAGGTGGTGGGTAAGGATAATCGAGCACTGGCAGGGTGCAACCGGAGTCTTCAGGTTTCAGGGGGGGATGGCGGCCCGGAGATGCGGTCGCGAAGGGAGTAATAGAGGAACAAGGAGTTGTACGTCAAGTATCGACGAAACAAACGCCGCGGCTCCATGCACAGGCGGTAGAGCCACTCAAGACCGCATCGTTGGACCAGTGCCGGAGCCTGGCGAACCTCCCCCGCATGAAAGGCGAAGGCCGCGCCGATGCCGAAATACACCCCGGGTGGCAGGCGGTCTTTGTTCGCGGCGATCCAATGTTCCTGTTTGGGACAGCCCAGGCCCACCCAGATCAGATTGGCACCGGACTCCCGGATCATCGCGCAAATCCGCTCGAATTCTCCCGCCGGCCACTCACCGAACGGCGGAGAATGGCACCCGGCGATGACCGTACCGGGAAACCGCCCGCCGAACACCTTTTTCAATTTATCCAGC
Organism: Akkermansiaceae bacterium; assembly: GCA_021733795.1. Taxonomy (GTDB): domain Bacteria; phylum Verrucomicrobiota; class Verrucomicrobiia; order Verrucomicrobiales; family Akkermansiaceae; genus Luteolibacter. The sequence goes on from JAIPKB010000004.1 coordinate 25,009, forward strand.
GTGGTTTCCTGGCCGCCCAACAGGAAATGCCGGAACTCCCCCGCCCCATCCGTCGCCTTCAGCGCCTCCAACATCAGGGTGGGCCCGTAAACCCTCGCCGTCAGCCGCTCGGCGGACGGCAGCCGCCGATTCACCCCCCATACCAGCGGCATGCCGTCGGGAGTGATCAGGTCAAAGCGCGCCATCGACGCGCCGAAAGCCGGATCCCACCGTGCCAGCGCGGCAACATGGGCATTGGCAGCCTCCACCGCATAGGGACGGTCGCAGTTCCTCGCCCGGTCGAGAATCCAATCCACCGCCCCCGCATAGTCGGTCGCGGCGATCGGCATGCCAATAACGGGAATGAATTTCATGGGTCCTGGAAAAACCGGTCGCTCGTCGGCCTAGGGAATCACACCCGGCAGAACGGCTCCACCGCGCGGAGGTTTTCGTGCGCGGCGATCGCCGCTGCCCGTGCCGCCGAATCCTTGAACAAATACAACCCGTAGCCGCCATAGCCGCCGCCGCAGTACTTGCGGGTGATCTCCCCGGCAATCTCCGGCAATGGCTCCATCCCCTCAGCGAGCTGCGTCTGATGATAGAGCGCAACCCCCTCGGCCAAGCGCGACATATCCGTGTGGAGCGCACCCTCCCGGGCAACCCTTGCGGACTCCGCGATCCGGCCGTAGTCGCGCGGCAGATTGGCCACCCCCGGCGTATCATGGGATTTCCCCGTCCAAAGCACGGCCATACAGCCGGTTAGAAAATCCCCGTTTTGTTTGAAATCGAGCACCGGTTTGGGTCCGGACCGCCAGACGCAGAGGCCGGTTTCGCGGATCACCGCCGGGTCCTGCCAGCCCACTCCGAGGTCGATTTCGGAGTCCACGCCATCGCGACCGTTGAGCAAGGCCCAGGCACCGCTGCCGCCGAGTCCCGCCTGTTTTTCGTAGGGCCATTCGCGCAGCGAAACCAAGGGTGAGATCGCACAATTGACGATGTACTCCCCCGCCCTGGCAAACCGCGGCACATCCAGCCAGCCGCCGGCGAAGTCCACCCGCAGCGGAGCTTCGGTGGGGGCCTGCACCCAGCGCACGATCGAGCTGGTGGAGACCGGCTCAAACCGCGGCGGGGTTTTCGGCAGCACGGTGTATTGCGCACCCACCTGCCCGCAGAGTTCGCGCTTGAGCGCACCGTATTTGTCGTCCTCGGTGACGATCAGAAAATCCGGGCTGGCGCACAGGAATTCATCCTTGAAATCCAACCCCTCCTCCTCACCGTGGGTAATGATCACCTCATCGACCATCCGCAGCCCCTGCAGCAATGCGAACTTGTGCTCGTCCGGAATCGACGGCTTGCGGCGCTTGTGGTGCCACAAAACCTCCGCCGAGGCGAACGAAACGATCAGGTAATCCCCCAGCGACCGGGCCTCCTCAAAAAACTGAAGATGCCCCGCGTGGAGAATATCATAACAACCGGAAACAAATACTTTTTTCATAATATCATTCTTTGGAAACCGCCACATGGTGGCCATGGGATTTGAGCAGCGAGTGTTGTCGGGCGGTGTCGAGATCGGCAGCCACCATTTCAGCGCACATCTCCTCGACCGTGATTTCCGGCACCCATCCGAGTTTGTTCTTGGCCTTGGCGGGATCACCCAACAGGGTTTCGACCTCGGCGGGCCGGAAATAGCGGGGATCCACCCGGACAATCACGTCACCCACCTTGAGCGCCGGTGCCTTGAGCGGGTCCAGCACAGCGGCAACCACGGCCGTCTCCTCGACTCCGGTGCCGGCGAAGGCGAGTTCCACACCCGCCTCGCGGGCGGTCATCGCGACGAATTCCCGCACCGAGATCTGCCGGCCGGTGGCGATCACGAAATCCTCCGGCTCTTCCTGCTGGAGCATCATCCACTGCATCCGCACGTAGTCGCGGGCGTGGCCCCAGTCGCGGAGCGAGTCCAGATTGCCGAGAAACAGGCAGGACTCAAGGCCCTGGGCGATGTTGGAGAGCCCGCGGGTGATCTTGCGGGTGACGAAGGTCTCGCCGCGGCGCGGGGATTCGTGATTGAAAAGAATGCCGTTGCAGGCATACATCCCATAAGACTCACGGTAGTTCACGGTGATCCAATAGGCGTAGAGTTTCGCCACCGCGTAGGGCGACCGCGGGTAAAACGGGGTGGTCTCCCGCTGCGGAGTCTCCTGCACCAGACCATACAACTCGGAGGTCGATGCTTGGTAAAACCGGGCGGATTTTTCCATCCCGAGGAACCGGATCGCCTCCAACAGCCGCAGGGTGCCGATCGCATCCACATCCGCCGTGTATTCCGGGGACTCGAACGACACCGCCACGTGGGACTGGGCACCCAGATTGTACACCTCGTCCGGCCGCACCTCACTGAGGATGCGGGTGAGATTCGAGCTGTCGGTCAGGTCGCCATAGTGCAGACGGAAGCGGGAATTCCCCACATGGGGGTCCTCGTAGATGTGGTCCAGACGCTGGGTATTGAACGACGAGGCACGGCGTTTGATGCCATGCACCTCGTAACCTTTCTCGAGAAGAAATTCGGTGAGATAGGAACCGTCTTGTCCGGTGACACCGGTGATGAGGGCGCGTTTCATGGTGGAGAACTAGTGCTCATAGCCGCGCGTTGCCGACGGCGAGTTGGGTGAGAAAATCCTGATAGGCGGCGGCGAGGCCGGATTCCAGGGCGATTTCCGGCTGCCAGCCGGTGGCTCGCAGTTGGGCGACGTCGAGCAACTTGCGCGGGGTGCCGTCGGGTTTGCTTGGATCGGTTAGAATGTCCCCGCTGAAGCCGACCGTTGCGGCCACCAGGCTGGCCAGTTCGAGGATGGTCAGATCCTCGCCAGTGCCGACGTTGAGCCAGTCCGGCGGATCGGCGAGTCCGAGCACATGAAAACAAGCCGCCGCCAGGTCATCCACGTGGAGGAACTCGCGCCGCGGGGTGCCGGTACCCCAGATGGTGACTGCGGCGTCACCACGCGCTTTGGCTTCATGAAAACGCCGGATCAACGCCGGAATCACATGGGAATTCTCCGGGTGGTAGTTGTCGCCCGGACCGTAGAGATTGGTGGGCATCAGGCTGTGATAGACGAGTCCGTGCTGGGCGCGGTAGTGCTGGCAGAGTTTCAGGCCGGCGATCTTGGCGATCGCGTAGGCCTCGTTGGTGGGTTCGAGCGGACCGGACAACAGACACGCTTCGGGCATCGGTTGGGGTGCCTGTTTGGGGTAAATGCAGGACGACCCGAGAAACAGCACCCGGGGAATCCCGGCGCGGCGGCTGCCCTCCACCAGATTGGCAGCGATGGTCAGGTTTTCATAAATGAAATCAGCCGGATAAGTCGCATTGGCGTGAATCCCCCCCACTTTGGCCGCCGCAATAATCACCACCCCGGGGCGCTGCGCGGCCAGGTGGTCGAACACCGCCGCCTGATCGAGCAAATCCAGTTCCTGACGGGAGGCGGTCATCACCTCGCAACCGCCACGGCGGGCCGCCGCTCTGACGAGGGCGGAACCGACCATTCCACGGTGTCCGGTGACAAGAATGCTTTCCATGCGGGCGGCAGCTTCCATTGCCCGGCACCCCGCGTCAAGCCCGCAGCCCGCCCGCAGCCCGCTACGGATGGCCTCCACCAGCTCTCGGGCAAATGCAATCCGCAAATCAACGCCCGGTCATTGACCATCCCCGGCGGAACCCTGCGGAAACGGGATTGTCTGCGGCAATGGATGGGGAAAATGCGCAAGGTTGAAATCGGCCCAGACCGCCGGAGGCTCTATATCCAAAATCCAAAATTCAAAATCCAAAATTCAAAATCCAATACCCAATATCCAAAATTCAAAATCCAAAATTCAAAATCCAAAATTCAAAATTCAATATCCCCCTCCCCATAGCGCCGCAGGAGCTGATCCGCCTCCGCCAGCGCCATCCCGACCACCTGGTCCATGTTATAATAGCGGTAGGTCGCCAGCCGTCCGATGAAGCTCACGCCTTCCTCCGCCTCCGCCAACCGGGCGTATTGTTGATAGGCCGCGCGCGCGTCCGGCGCGGGCACCGGATAGAACGGCTCGTCGCCCGGTCGCCAGTCGGCGGGGAACTCACGCATGATCGTGGTCGCCGCCACCTGCTGGCCGGTGGCATGTTTGATCTCCACGATCCGCGTCTGCGGCACCCCGGCCTCCGGATAGTTCACCTGCATCGCCGGCTGCCAGAACCCGGGCTTGCCGGAAACCGCCACCCGCGCGGCGAGCGCCTCCCCCGCAAACGACTCGGCCTCAAACCGCAGCGAGCGATAGGGCAGATGCCCCAACCGGTAATCAAAATACTCGTCCACCGCCCCGGAAAACACCAGGTGCCGGTGCCGCCACCGCCGCTTCGCCTCGGTGAAGTCCACCCCCAAATGCAGTTCCACGCCCGGTGCCGCCTCGATCATCCGCCCGAACATCGCCGTGTATCCATCCTGCGGCAGCGCTTGGAATGATTCCATCAGGTAGCGGTCATCCCGATTGGTGCGGATCGGAATGCGCCCGCACACCGAGGCATCCAGCTCCCGGGGATGCCGCTGCCACTGCTTGAGCGTGTAGCCCTCGAAGAATAATTGGTAAAACTCCCTGCCCACTTGGGACACGATCACCTCCTCCGAGTTTCCCGGCCGGGCGATGGGCTCCCGCACCCGCGCCAGCCAGGCCTCGAACTCCGCCGTATCCGCTCCCCGGCCGAGGTATTCCTCAAACGTGTTCAAATTGATCGGAAAACTCCAATACCGGCCGCGGGCATGACTCTTGATCGTGTAGGCCACCTCATGCCACTTGGTGAAACGCGACAGATACTCCACAATCCGCGGCGAGTTGCTCCGGAAATAATGCGGCCCGTAGCGGTGGACCAAAACCCCCGCCCGGTCGACCTCGTCGTAGGCATTGCCACCCAGGTGCGACCGCCGGTCCACCACCACGCAACGCCACCCGGCCGACGCCAGCCGCTCCGCCATCACCAACCCGGAAAATCCCGCGCCGATGATCAAAAAATCCGTAACCGAGTCCGTTTGCATGAGGTGTTCAGGGCTGGCAAAAGGCAGGCCGCAAGCCCGATTCAGCCGGAAAAGCGACCTCCCTTGGTCGCCCCCCTCGAACTTGAAGGAAATCCTGCCGGGCTGGGTCGCAAACTGTCCGGGTCACCGCCATTTTCCGCGCGACTCCCCGCCCAGGTTGCCAGTCCGGCCACCCGAACTCAACCAAAACCACCCCCTTGCCGCTACCGCTTGGCCTTGTCAAAGGCGGCATCGAAGGCAATCTGGCTGGACGGAAAATCCACGTTGCGGACAAAACTGGCCGCCTCCGCCGCGCCGTGCACCCGGTCCATCCGGATGTCCTCCCATTCGACCGAAAGCGGTCCGCAGTAGCCCGTGTCGTTGAGCGCCACGATGATGTCTTCAAACTCGATGTCCCCGTGGCCCAGCGACCGGAAATCCCAGAACCGCCGCGCGTCACCGAAATTCGTGTGCCCGCCAAACACCCCCACCGAGCCGTCGCCATGGCTCCACCACACGTCCTTCATGTGGACATGGAAAATCCGGCAGGCGAAGTCCCGGATGAATTTCACGTAGTCCACCCCCTGATAGCCGAGGTGCGAGGGATCGTAGTTGAACCCGAACCGCCGGTGGCCACCCACTGCGTCCAGCGCCCGCTGCGCCGAGACAATGTCGAATGCGATTTCGGTCGGATGCACCTCCAGCGCAAAGTTCACGTCCACCTTGTCAAAGGCGTCGAGGATCGGCAGCCAGCGTTTCGCAAAATCCTGAAAACCCTTGTCGTAGTATTCCTGGGAGGTCGGCGGGAAGGCATAGATCGAATGCCAGATCGAGGACCCGGTGAAGCCGTTGACCACCGCCGGAAAATCATCGCGTTTCTTGCGGCCCGGCTTGGCGTTGAAAAATGCCCGGGCGGCCTTGCCGGTGGTGATCATCTTGCGGGCGGCACGCTTTCTAACACCCTCGGGCTCGCCATCGCCCCACACGTCCGGCGGCAGGATCGCCTGGTGGCGTTCGTCGATCAAATCGCACACCGCCTGGCCCACCAGATGGCTCGAAATCGCGAAACAGGTGAGCCCGTGATCCCCCAACAGCTCCCATTTCTCCTTCACGTAGGTTTTTTTCGAAGCTGCGGCATCGACGTCGAAATGATCCCCCCAACAGGCGAGTTCGAGACCGTCGTAGCCCATTTCAGCGGCAAGCGGAGCGAGTTTTTCAAGGGGCAGATCGGCCCATTGACCGGTAAACAATGTGACTGGACGTGGCATGGTATTGTAGTAGCAGGTTGGTGCTTGCCGGAGACGCTATCCGGTCCATGCCCCAAACGCAAGCAAAAAATGCCGCCACCTGCCCGCAGTTTGGAATGGACTCCCGCGCGGTTCCGCATCATCTTCCTGCCTGCCGACGGAAAGGCGCTGAGCATGATCGATCCCATGGCCGAACAACAGGTACTGGAAGTGGTGCGCGAATGCGGACCACGGGAGGCCTATCGGCGGTTGTTAGCAGCAAGCGACCGCCGGATGAGCGGCCCGGATCTGGACCAGGGCCGGGAAATGGTCCGCCAGCGAACCGCCATCCACACCGTGCTGATCCGGGAGTGGGCCGCCGCCCAACAACAACTCGCCGGCTACGACAAACCCTTCGCCGTGGTCGCCCTGGGAGGCACCGGGCGCGGCGAAATCACCCCGCGCTCGGATCTGGACATCGCGTTTCTGTTCGATGACGAAATCGAGGGCAACCCCTTCCTGCTGAACCTGCAGCGGCAGACCCTGCACACCGGCCGCTTCGAGCATGAATACGGATTCTCATTCTTGCCGCTGCCGTTCGGGCTCGACGAGTTACCGGAACTCGCCGAAAAGCAGCTCAACTCGTTCCTCGACATGAGTCCGCTCCACGACCCCTGCGGGCTGGCGGCATCCTTCCGCGAGCGCATCCGGCTGACCTTCGACCCCTTCGAGCATTTTCTCCACGTCCGGGAATTCTGGAAACAGCAGTGGGAGGCGGCCGCGGGAGCCAGCGAAAACCTTCAGCGGTTTGATATCAAAAACGACGGACTGCGCGTGTTTCTCGGCGGAATATGGACCCTCGCCGGCCAGAATTTCCGCCACAGCCACGACGTTTACCAAGGTCTGTCCGATCCCCGCGATCTCGAGGCTTACGAGTTCCTATTGCGGATCCGCGCCTGGATCCACCTGCGCCGCAAGCCAGGCGCGGCGGGGGGGGCCGGCAACCACACCGAGGACGTGCTCGGGTTCGACGATTTCTGCTCGTTCGGCGAAATGCTCGGGCCGGAGGCCGGAGACACCGTGCGGTTCGAATTCGCCACCATGGTGCGGGCCCGCCTGCTTTCCGCCCGCCGCCGCGTGGCCGCCTTCGCCCGCGGGGTGATCGAACGCGAACTGAAGGTCGGCCGCCGGGTTCCGCCGGACGACGTCATCGTGCTGCGAACCGGTGGCCTGCAACACAGCCAGAGCGGAGAACTCACCGACCCGGTGCAGCGTAGCCGGGCGGCGCTCGGGATGCTGCTGGCGGCCCAGCACTACGCGGTTCAGGTGGATTCATCCGAACTGCAAACCACCCTCTGCAACATCGGCGACTGGCTGGTGCCGGTGCCCGAACTCTCCGCGCTGTTCTACGAAACCCGCGGCAGCCTGTCGGACACCCTCCGCTTTCTCACCCAGTTGGACGGTGCTGCAGAGCGCTTGTTTCCCGGCTACGGCCGCTTCGAGGCCTCACTCGACGAGCGGGTCATGATCGAACGGGCCTCACTGCGCGGTGCCTGGATGCGCCAGAAACTGCGCGCGCTGGATAATTGCCTGGCGCACGGCAACGCCCGCCTCAAGTCCGAACGCACCGGCTGGAATCCACTCGATGCCGACCTCCGGGAAATGGTCGCCAACGAGGCAACCCTGTTGGATGAGGACCACCTCGCAGCGGTGAAACTGGCGCTGGTGACCAAACGTCTGCCATTCACCCCGGACGACGAAAAGGCCCGGCACAACGAAGCCCTGCCGCTCCATGAGCGCGAGGCCTCCGGGTTTTCCGGGATTCCGCTCGACGTTTACTACGATCCGTTTGTGGCGGCGGCCGGATTCACGCCGGAAACCGTCCGGGTGACCAAATTCCTGCTGATCCACCGCCGGGTACTCAAACGGGCCGCCGAAAGAGGGTTCAACGACGACGACGCGGTCGAACGCCTGGTGACCGAATGCGGCGACGAAATGACGATGCGCTCGCTCTTCGTGTTCAGTTGCATGGACAGCCTGGTGGGCGTCTCCCCCGAGGTCGCCGCGCTGACCGAGGCCACCCAGCGGATCTGGTGGCTGCGGGAATCCGATCCCGCACGCTGGTTCAATATCCGCGAACTCTACCTGAAGGCGCTCGTCCGCCACCATCCCGAAATCCTGCCGGATGCGGAACAAACCCTGCGCTCCGCCGGCTATGCGGCGGAAGATCAGGAAATCCTGCGGGATTTCGGCACCGACTTCTTCGGCGGCCTCTACGGCAGGCACGCCCGGCGCTTCGGCAGCCACCTGCTGCGCTTGGTCGAGGACCCGCAAGCCGGCTCCAAGGCCGCCTTGCTGCGGGACGGCAGCGCCGTGTTGTTAGGCCTCGCGGCCAGGGATTTCCGCGGACTGGCCGCCTGTGTCAGCGGGGCCTTGTGGCAGCACCAGCTCAACCTGCGCCAAGCCCATTTGTTCTGCGCCGCCAACCACCAGTTGGCGCTCGACTTCTTCTACCTCGCCCCAGGCACCGAGGCGATTCCCGCCGACCTGCCACAGATCATCCAAAACGCCATCAGCGGAAACCTGCACATCGGCGAGGCCGACGAAGCACTGCTGCCGCCCCTCAGCGGCAAGGCGGAGTTGGCGGCCACCCCCTCCGGCAACTACCGCCTGCGCTACGAGACCGACCGCGATACCGATGGACTGGTCTATGCCCTGTCCTACAAGGTTTTCCGCCACCTCGGCGGCACCATCCACTGCCTCACCGCCAACACCGTCCGCGGCCGCACTTACATCTCCATCATCCTCAGCCTGCCCGCAGACCTCGCGCTGGAACAGGCCAGGGAAATCGTCGAAAGCCGGTTCTAACAACAACCGCGCCGGGTTCACCGTCCCGGACCAGGCTTGATCGCCATCCGTGGCCGAAGCCGTCCGTGGCTGGCGCGGCTCGCGCCAGGCCGTCTCACGGGGCGGCTCGCCCCGTGGGATCCCAGCCCACCACCAGAACTCAGCAAACCCCCTCGTTTTGGTGAAAAGCCAAGCGTGATGCCATTCGTTTCATCCTGGTCACCTCAGGCCACGAGGCCAGCCACGGCGCGGCAACCGGAGCGAAGCGGAGATGGTCAGCCTGATTGCCTTCTTGTTCCGCTGACAACGCCGCCGCGCCCTACCTTTACAGGGAATCCAACTTGCTCGACATTTAGGCCCTTTTGAGGTCAAATGCTGAGTTCTGTCCGTCAGAGCACGGAACGGCGCTTGGAGCGACGCTTGAACGGACAAAGAACTGATTTTCAGATCCCTTCATTTGGCAATTCTTCGTTTCCTTCTGTGAAAAATATTCTTCCGATCCGGCACAATGAATCGAGGACGAGAAGGAGGCCGAGGGATGAGGACGAAAGCTCCCCTTCTTGACTCCTCTACGCCAACCCTGGGAACGGGCTTCAAACACTCGTTGTTACCGGAGTTCGGCTGTTGCAGAGGCAGATTGATGGGGACCGCAGCCGCCCTCGGCTGCAGTTCGGTGCGCCCTCGCGCCGAACAAACGGGTGCCACCTCCACACCATCCAATGCCGGGATGCTGTGCGGAGAGGTCAGCCGCGAGGGCGCGACTGACTGCACCCGGGGGCGGGTGCGCTCCCCACCCTCGCCAGATAGCGTGCGGCGGCCTCGCGAATCTGCCCTGCCGTATCGGCCTCCGGCCTGGCAAACGGCGGCACAAACCATGGAAACGAACCCACCAAGTCCGTGATCACCGCGATTTCCCCATCGCAGGTGCCGTTTCCACAACCGATCCCGATCGTCGGCACCTCGATCTCCGAACTGACAAAACGCGCCGCGTCCGGCACCACGGACTCCAACACAATCGCCGCAACCCCCGCATCGATCAGAGCCCGCGCGCCAGCCAGGATCGCCTCGGACTGCTCCGGCGTCCGGCCCTTTTTCCGGTACCCGCCCTCCGCCAACACCCGTTGCGGCAGCATCCCAAGGTGGCCGATCACCGGAATCCCCGCCGCTACGATCGCCTGGACTTGCCCGACCTGCCGGAGCCCGCCCTCGAGTTTCACCGCCTCGGCTCCCGCTGCCACCATGCGGCGGGCGGTCTCAAGCGCTTCAGCCGGAGTGCGGTAGGTATCAATCGGCAGATCACCCACCACCAAGGCCCGGGGTTTGGCCCTCGCCACGGCGGCCACATGATGGAGCATGTGCTCGAGCGTCACGTGGGTGGTATCCGGAAACCCCAGCACCACCATGCCCAGCGAGTCTCCCACCAGCAATAGGTCAATCCCCACCTCATCGAGCAAGCGCGCGATGGAATAGTCGTATGCCGTCAGGGCAGCGATCGGGCGGCCGCCTTTCCGACGGCGCAGGGCGGAGGCTTTTTCGAGTGAAGTCACGGTGGCAGCCGCACGCTACGCCGGACCGGCGCCCTTGGCTACCCGAAAAAACAAAACCTACGCCCAAAGGCGGAGGTCTCGATCTCGCGAAATGGCGACCCGTAAGGGAGTCGAACCCTTCTTGCCAGAATGAAAATCTGGAGTCCTAACCGATAGACGAACGGGTCGTTGGTCGCGGTGCGGGCGGCAGGAAAACGCATCGCCTCCCCCTTGACAAGGACTTTTTTCAATTTTTTACGAATCCGGCTCCCTTCCCCTCAACCGCCGACCAACCGCTGCTGGGCTGCGGGATCGAGCGGCTCGCAGCCGCGGTAGCCTTCGCCGTGGCTCGGCGGGATGGTCATCAGCAGCGCGTCCCGCTCGTAGGAAGACGGAAAATCCAGCCCGATCAGCGCGCGGCCGATCCGTTCCCCGGACTGCCGGTAGTTGAAATAACAAAGGTTGGCGTTGCCCGTGAGGTAGCGGCCAAGGAAATCATGCAGAGCACCCGGCCGCTCGTAAAAATCCAGGCGGAGAAACACCGGGTATTGCAGCAGGTCGCCGCGCAACGGAATCGCCCGGAAAACCACATCCGGCGCATCGGTCAGATCCTGCCACTCGAAACCGCCGGCTGCCAACCGCGCCGGCAGCGCCTCCACCCGCGCCGGATCCTCTGCGGTCACGGTGAATACCGGCCGGGCAGCGCCTGAATCGGTCTTGCCGTATTGGAAATCGGTGATATTGAGGCCCTCAAAACAGGAGTCGAGCAGCCCCACCATCATCCCCGGAAGCTCCGGGATGTGGATCCGCAGGGTGCGGCTGGCACTGCCTGCGGAATCGAGCGATTGGGCGATGACTCCAAGTTGGAGAAAATCGATATTGGCTCCGCACAGCACCACCAGCACCCGTTTTCCCGCCAGGGCCTCGCGGTGTTTGAGCACGGCCGCCAGGCCCATCGCGCCGGCCGGCTCGGCCACGCAGCGCAGACCCTCCCACAACGTGCGGATCGCCTGGCTCACTTCGGCATTGGTCACGGTTTCCATTGCATCCAGCGTATCCCGGCAGATTTGGAATGGCAACTCCCCGGCCTTGCGGACGGCGGTGCCGTCACAAAACAAATCCAGATGCTCGAGCGGCACCGGTTGACCGGCCGCGATGGCCGCTTTCATGCAGGCCTGTCCGCTGCCCTCCACTCCGACCACCCGGGTCTGCGGCCAATGGGTCTTGAGCCAGGTGGAAACCCCCGCCGCCATCCCGCCGCCCCCGATTTGCAGGTACACGGCATCGAACGGGCCTTTCCCGGAAAGAATGATTTCATCCGCCAGCGTGCCCTGGCCGGCCATCACCTGTAGGTCGTCGTAGGCGTGGATATAGACCGCCCGGGTTGCCTGTTCATCCTCGCGGGCGGCGGTGACCGCATCGTCGTAGCTATCGCCCGCCAAGTGGATCTCCACCCACTCGCCGCCGTGGTGGCGGACCGCCGCCTGTTTGATCCGAGGGGTGGGACGCGGCATGTAAATGCGGGCCCGGATCCCCAACGTGCGGGCGGCCAGGGCCACCCCCTGCGCGTGATTGCCGGCCGACGCCGTGACCACCCCACGGGCGGCCTCTGCCGGCGTCAGCACCGCCATCCGGTTGCACGCCCCGCGCCACTTGTAGGCTTTCACCGGCGAGAGATCCTCGCGTTTCACCCAGATTTCAGGCCCGCCTCCGGGCAGCACCAACTGCTCCAGCGGCGTGGCTCCGGCGAAGCGGTAAACCCGCTCCCGGGCGAACAATATCTCCTGCCGCAAGCGGCGGTCCAATGGCAGTGCCTCGCGATCCATACGGACGGTTGTGCCCCATCCGCCCGCCCCAGGCAAGCCCGATGGACGAACCGGGCCACAATCGCTTGGCGCATCTTAACGCTTGCGGTGGGGCGGCGGCTGATCAACACTCGCCGCCGCACCGGAGCTTTCCCGGGCCTGTAGCTCAGCGGTTAGAGCAGGGGACTCATAATCCCTTGGTCGTGGGTTCGAACCCCACCGGGCCCACCTTTCACAACCTCTCCAATCCAATGGTTTAACGCTCGCCCAACGCGGATGACCCACGTGATGCCCGGCCATACCGCCATCCCTTGTGCGGCCTGGGCTGTGCATCGGGCGCGGTACCGCCGGACTCGGACATGTGGAACCGCACATGCGGATGATCGGCGGTCCGGGGTCCGCTTTCGATCACCCGCCGGATCAACAGGGGGACCGCCCTGCGGCAAATCCGCTTCCCCGACCACGTGGTGATGGGTGAGCCCGCACCCGGCCCCGACCCCCACTTTTCGTTCCGGGAAACCGGGCTGCGACCATTTCACCGGCACCTTTTCCTGCCTTTTCCTTGTGGCCGGAGTCCCACGCATCACGAAGCGTGGGAAACCGGCCTGTGAATCGCTATTTCGCTTTCGGCAGCGTAATGACGACCATGTTCTCCTTCCTGTCCACTTTCATCCGCTCCACCTGCACAGGACCGGGCAGGGTGAGCATCTGCGAGTACCCCGCGGTGCGCGAACGACGGATCACGCCGGCGTCGCCTTTCTTAACCTCCCTCCCCTGCGCCTTTGCGTCGATTTTCAAGGTTTGCCCGTCAACTGTGACACCGAGCTGGTCCATGTCACGATCGGGAAGGTAGGCACGAACGACATAACTCTCTCCTTCATCCTGCAAGTCGATCGCGGAACCGAAACTCGGCAGATCGAAGAAGCCCTCGGAGCCTGGCTCCCGGTCGAACTCACGAAACGCATCGGCGAAGATGCGATCCATTTCACGGCGCATCCGCTCCATCCGATCCACGACATCGCGATCCCAAACGGTAAGCGGCAGCAACACCGGATCAGGCACCGTCTGCGACGACTCGGACTTCCCGGCAGCCGGTTTCCCCGTCTTCGGGACCGTGATGACGATCATGTGATCGTCCGCCCTGCGCTCGACTTTCGGCCCGGGGCCGTCCGCGACGCCAACAAGCTCGACAACCTGTTCATACTTTCCCGCTTTCCCGCTTTCGGGAGCGAGAATGTGCAGCGTTGCGCCATCGAGCTTCACCTCCACCTTGTCGAGATCGCGTCCTGGCAGGTTGAGACGCACGATGTAGCTGTCTTTCTGTTCGCGCAGATCGACGGATGCCGAGGAAACCGACCGTTCACCGAGCGATTCACCGTCCTGCTCGTTCCGGAGCTTGTCCCAGGTTTCCCGGAACTTCTCGGACATCCGGTCCTGCCAGCGGTCCATTTTCTCCAGGATTCCGCCGCCATCCTTCTTCGTCTCGTCGGCGAATACCGACGTCTGCACCACGGCGATCAAAGACGCACCCGCAGCCAGTCCCACGACAAGCAGGCGGGCGCGATTCATGTTGTTTGTAGTCTTCATCACAATTCGTTCTTTTGTTATGTTTTTAAGATATACAATCCCAACGGTGTTCGTCCGAAAAAGTCATCGAACAGACTGTTCATATCGCGCTGGAACCGGACCAACGGATCCCTCTTCAGGTCGAGGTCCCGATCCCTCTCACGACTCCATGGAATGATATTCTTGATGTTCATTTTCTTCTCCTTTCATGGTCTTGATGGGGCCCCTGGCTATCCCGGAAGCCCTCTATGATTCAACCGGAGACACGCCATCGATTTGTTTGTCATTTTTCATACCTCTTCAGGGTTTTCGGGCTCTTCGGCTCCATCCTCATGCGGTTCACCGGCTGGCTCGTGGCCGCAGGATGACCCACGGTGGGGGCCCACAGGATTCCTCGCATGGGCCGATATCCAGTGATCGGCGGGATCGTTGCATGGCGACCGTCAAGGGGGACTTTCACGATTCTCGGATGCCGTCGGTGGCTCGAAACCACTTGCATCAGCGGCAACCGATGCAATATTTAAGGCGTGAAAACCTCGGTTCCGGCAATGGATCTGGAGGAAAGCCTCCGCGACCAGCAGGCGGTGGTCATCGCGGCCCTGATGCCGCATGCGCCGGTGCTTGTTCCCGGAGTGGGAGGCAAGCGCCTGGGCGAGGTGGCCTCGACCGTCGATGCCATGCGCTGCGTGTCGCGCCGGGTCCGTGAAGCGCGGCCGGACGGGTTGGTGCTGGTCTCGCCACACTCGCCCCGGGAACCGCGCACCTTCGGGATCTGGCAGGGGGGGCGGTTCCGTGGTTCGCTTGCGCGATTCGGAGCCGGGGAACGCGAAACCGGGGTTTCCCTGGCCGCGGATACCGCGCTGCGGAGCGCCATTGAATCCGAATGCCGGACCGCCGGGATTCCAACTTGGCGGATTCCGGAACAACCGCTGGATCACGGGGCGGTGGTGCCGCTTTGGTTCCTGCAGGAAGCCGGATGCGACGCCCCGGCCGTGCTGCTGAGCCTCGGACACCCGGAGTTTCACCTGCTCGAACCGTTCGGCACGGTCATCGCCCGGATCGGTGCGGCACTCGGGCGGCGGCTCGCATTCATTGCCAGCGGAGACATGAGTCACCGGCTGCAGCCGGGAGCGCCTGCCGGCTACAATCCGGATGCGTGGCGCATCGACCAGCGGATCATCGACCTCCTCAAAGCGGGCGACTATCGTACTGTGCACCAACTTGATCCGGTCGTGCTGACCGCCGCCGCCGAAGACGTCACTGCATCGACCCGCCTTGCCCTGGCGGCGATCCGGGACGACCCGCGGGGCCACGAAGTACTCAGTTACGAGGCACCCTTCGGGGTCGGATACGGGGTGGCGATCCTCCATGAGGACCCGGCTTCCGGCGCACGGTCCTCGGCGGACCAAGGCAGGCCCCTCCCCGCGATCGCCCGTCGGTCCCTCGTTGCGTATTTCTCCGGATCGGACGAGACTCCGCCAAAGCCGGACAACGATTACCTGCGCCAACGGCTCGGGGTGTTCGTCACGCTTCGCCAGCCACCGGGCCAACTCCGCGGATGTGTCGGTACGCTCGAGGCGGGTGAAAACGACCTTCCGTCCGAAACCTGGCGTGTCGCCCGCAACGCCGCCCTTGGCAACCACCGTTTTTTGCCGGTGGATGAGGCCGAACTCCCCAACCTCACCATCGAGGTGAGTGTCATCCACCCGGTCGAGCCGGTCGAATCGCCCGCCCACCTCGATCCCGCCCGCTTCGGCGTCGTGGTCCGCACCCGCGACGGTCGCCGGGGCGTCCTGCTGCCTGGAATCCCGGAAGTCCGGACCGCCGCGGAGCAGCTCGCCATCGCCCGCCGGAAAGCGACGATCCAGCCGGATGAACCGGTGCTTATCGAACGCTTCCGCATCGACAAGTTCCAAGAGCAACCCTGATCAGCACCAACGAACGATGACCCGTCACTCCGCTCCATCGAACCACCCCGGCCGATGGTGGACCTCCCTGCCCGACGGGCGGGTGGAATGCCGCCTGTGCCCGCGGTTATGCAAGCTCAAGGACGGTCAGCGCGGGTTCTGCTTCGTCCGCCGCAACGTCGGCGGACGGGTCGTGCTCACCACCTATGGCCGAAGCAGCGGCTTCTGCGTCGACCCCATCGAGAAGAAACCCCTCCACCATTTCCACCCGGGGACCAGCGTGCTTTCGTTCGGCACTGCGGGCTGCAATCTCGGCTGCCGCTTTTGCCAGAATTGGCACCTCAGCAAGGCCCGGGCATTTGACCTGCTGGCCGACGTCGCCACCCCGGAGCAGATCGCCCGGGAGGCGATCCGCCTCGGCTGCCGGTCGGTCGCGTTCACCTACAATGATCCGGTCATCTTCGCGGAATACGCGCTCGATGTTGCCCAGGCGTGCCGCGCTCACGGGATCGCCACCGTCGCAGTCACCGCCGGCTACATCACCGACGAGGCACGGAAGGATTTTTACCAGGACATTGATGCAGCCAATGTGGACCTCAAGGGCTTCACGGAGGAGTTCTACCAGCGGGTGTGCTCCGCCCGGCTCGCGCCGGTGCTCGCAACCCTGCGCTACCTGAAGGAGGAGACCAACCTCTGGCTGGAAGTAACCACCCTTCTCATTCCGGGGGAGAACGACAGCGACGAGGAACTGGACCGTGCCTCGGACTGGTTTGCCTGCAACCTCGGCCCCGATGTGCCCTGGCACTTCACCGCCTTCCACCCGGACTTCAAGATGCGGGACAAGCCGTCCACGCCCCGGGCCACCCTTCGGAGGGCCCGGGAGCTGGCGCGCTCCAAGGGATTGCACCACGTCTACGTCGGCAATGTCCGGGATCGCGAGGCGGAAAGCACCTGGTGCCCGGGTTGCGGCGAGCTCCTCATCGCGCGGGACGGCTACCAACTGGTCAGGTACACCCTCGACGACAACTGCTGTGGCAGATGTGGACGGGCGATTGCCGGTGTCTTCGATCCGACCCCGGGCCGCTGGGGGGCGCGCCGGATGCCGGTGATCCTGGGAGGCGGCCCGGCCGCGTGACCGGGGCGGGACGGTCGATCGGCAGAGGACACGGATTTCACTTCTGTCTCCCGTTGCATCCAATCAACCCAGGCCGTCGATGGTCCAGCCCTTGCGGTAGGTGCGGCGGAGGAATCGGTCGGCGTCAGGAAATCCGGGGAAGGCGCAGGCGGCAGTGTCCCAGTTGAGTTTCTTCCCGGGGAAGCGCAGGGCGACGTTTCCGAGCAGGACGGCTTCGGTCACGGGGCCGGCCAGGGTATCGAAGGGGCAGAGCGTTTTCCGGGAGCGGTCGAGGCAGGCGCGGGTCCACTGCATGTAATGGTCGTCGCCGGTGACTTTCGGGTAGGCGTATCCGGAGAATTTTGCGCTGGGATAGAGCCGGTGACCCTGAATGAATCCGTCGTCGCCGACGATGAGGTTGCCACCATCGGGGACCTTCCAGTTGCTGGGCATGAACGGGAACAACTTGCGGTCGGGCAGGGCGCCGCCGTCGTACCAGATGAGTTCGAACTCGCCGCCGGTCAGGTCGTTGGCTGGAAACGCATAGTGAATCACGCTCGACTTCGGGTAGGTCTCTCCGTTTGGCGGGTCGCCATCCGACCAGATTTGTGTTGGGGCCTTCAGTTGGAGACCGTCCCAGAGGTGTACGAGCGAGTGACAGCCAATGTCCCCCAACGCTCCGGTGCCGAAGTCGAGCCAACCGCGCCAGGCGAAACCGTGGAGGTGATCGTGATAATCACGGTAGGGAGCGACGCCGATCCAGGTGTCCCAGCTGACACCCGCGGGCACGGGCTTGGCGGGAGGACGCTCCAATCCCTGGGGCCAGATCGGCCGGTTGGTCCAGAGGTGGATTTGGCGGATGCGCCCGATGGCTTTGCGGCGCAGGAGCTCGACGGTGATCATGCTCTCGGCGGTGGAACGTCCCTGGGTGCCCATCTGGGTGACCACGCCGTATTTCGTCGCCGCGAGGGCGATCTGGCGGGCCTCCCAGACCGAGTGCGTGAGCGGCTTCTGGCAATAGACGTGCAAGCCGCGGCGCATGGCGGTCATCGTGGCCGGGGCGTGGGTGTGGTCGGGGGTGGAGACGGTGACGGCGTCGAGCCCGTCCATGCGAAGGAGTTCGCGCCAGTCGGTGAAGGTTTTGGCGTCGGGAAACCGCTTCGCCGCCTTGGCCAGATTTCCGGCGTCGATATCACAGATGGCGACGACACGGGCGTGCTCCTTGGTGGTTTCGATGATGTCGCCCCAGCCCTTGCCACCGACTCCGATGGCTCCGACGCGGAGTTCACCGCCGACCGGTGCCGCGCCAGCGCGGGGAATAGCGACCAAGGGCGCGGAGAGTCCGGCAGCGGCGGCGGTGCGGAGGAATTGGCGTCTGGTGGTGGTGCGGGTGGTCATGGGATGGTCTTCCGGTTGGGGTGCTTCGTTGGGACGGATCAGGACCTGGTGATCGGGGGCAGGACGATGTTCCGGTAGTGGATCGCGGCGTAATCGCCCTTGGCGACCTGGGTAAACGCAAAGTCCGGGAGTCGTCTTTCATTCCCATGCCATCGCGTTCGCGGGGTGCAGGCATGAGAACAGATGACCATGAGGCCTCGAATCACGTCCCTCACTTGCCGACCCGACTGGTTGCCGCGGTTCCGTCCGCATCCTTGAACGCCTCTCCGGCAGCATGGTAAGCTGAGAACTCCCTGATGGCCGGATTGCCGTCTTTGGTTGCGATGACGCGCAGACGCACGCCCCGGGTCCTCCGGCTGACGACCGGCGCGATGAAATCCTCCCCGATAGCCATTCCGTTGAAGCAACCGATCCACTTCTTGCTCGCGGCGTCCGCGTACTGGATCTCATAGCGCGCGATCGATGAGGAAGGATCCTCCCTGATCCTGAACTCGTTGATCGTCTGTGCGGTCGGGAAAACGAGTTGCACCCACTGGCCAGCAGGCGATTCCGCCCGCCACGCGCTGTCCGTTTTGTCATCGTTGACCTTGGCGGCCTCATTGCCCCCCGCCTGCGACGAGGCGGAGGCCTTCGCCCTCAAGGCAAGGTTCGGGGTACTGCAGGCACCACTCAGGTTGATGACCTCGCAGCCGACGAACTTGGTCTTCTTGTCCTTTTCAGGATCCATCACCTTCATCAGCGCTTCGCCCGGAGAAAGATAGAAGCGGCAGTTCTTCCACGTCGACTGGTTCCAGTCGGTGGTGTTGACGATCGCGCAGCGAGGCAGTCCGATCGGGCGCCTCGATTTCCCGTTGATGACGCAATTCTCCATCACGATCCCGGTGTGGGCGTGTCCGTCGGAGGCGTAGCAGCAGAGCAGGAAGCCCGGGCCGTCGGTGTCGTGGAAGAGGCAATTGCGCATCGTCATGTTGTCGCAGTTGCCCTCGAAATCGAACGCCTCGCCGTCGCCGCTGCCCAATCCGATCGAAACAAACCCCCACTCGTTGTCCTCGAAAACCCAGTCCTTGCAGCGAAAGAACATCGACCCGGCGACGCCGTTGAAGGAGCGGAACTCCCGGCCGGTATCGTGTGTGACGCAATGGCGCATCGCCCCGCCATCCACCCCGCGGATTCCCTGCTGCCACTGGTAGCCCTCCTCGAACAGGCACCCTTCCATGAGCATGTTCGCGAAGTTGTAGATGTAGGACGCGTTCTTGTTGAAGTTGTCCGGGCTGTTGGTCCATACACCCGAGGCCAGACGGCGAAAAACGCAATCCTTGATCATGATGTCCTTCAACACGACCTTGTTGTCGAGCTCTCGGGAAAAGAGGCAGATTCCCAGGCCGATTTTGGTTTTCGGGTAGTCCTCGTAGTGCTGATACTTGAGCGAATCGCGGAAATAGCAGTCCTCGATCCAGAGATACTTCCGGGTTTCGCCATCGTCCGGATAGTCGGCGTAGATCCCCGTCATGCAGTGGGCGAACTCGATCCCGGTGATCTTGAATCCGCCCTGGTCCGAGAGCCGGATCCCCGTCCGGTCCTGATTGTAGTCCTCGCGATCGATGATCGGCCTCGGACCCTCCCCGTAGGCACCGATCAAAATCGGTCGACCAGCCGTTCCGCTGCCGAGGGGGCGCAGTTCCTCGTTCCAAGTGTCGCCGCGTTTCAGGAGCAGGACATCGCCGGGAACATAGGTCCGCGAGGCTTTCTCGAGCGTCTTCCAGGGGCCGCGGCCCCCAGCCCCCGCCGCGGACGCACCATTCCAACTGTCGTTGCCGGTGGACCGGCTCACGTGGTAAGTCGCCGCCTGCGCTGACAGGCATGCGGACACCAGGACTGCTGTCTGTAATAATAATTTTCCCATATTTCACTTCCGTCTCATCGAACTTACCTTCATGGGATCCGCTTCTTCAGGCTCATCATCCGGGCTGCTGTTTTCATTCATGAGTTTTCATTTCTAATCATTGGGCAAGCCATCGTTGTCGCGCTGTTCCTATTCATGGGTTCTCTTGGGCTTTCACCCGTGTGGAGATCTTGATTGTGCGGACGTTTGTCCCCGGGGTCAAATCGTTATTCTCTCCCGCCGGGTCAGGCTAGGCCTTGCCCGACTCGCTCACCTTGTCAATCTTATATTCGGATTCTTTTCACTCAATTCACTGTGGATCAGTTGTTTACTCGCTAACCTGACGCGAATGGGGAGAAGGCCAGACGAAGGCCTGAGCTTTTCTCTTTACCGCCGGCAGGCCGTGAAGCGGAACGAAGAAACGCGTCCCTTCCGCATCGTCGGTATAAACCCACTCGCCGCTGTTGTGGTCGGTTGGATGATCGGCAGCAACGCCGCGCGGATACCAGGTCGGTGGATTCGAACTGACTTTCTTCCATGAATTACTGGCGATTTGAGCGCCCTGAGTTCCTGGCGTAGTATTTCTCGGAGTCGTCGAGCAGGAACTGATCACTACGCCAACCAAGCACATGGTTGTTAGGCACCACAGGAGATTACCGCAGCGGAATGCTTTGCTGGATTTCATGATGATATATTGTTCGGGTTAAGTCGGGGATTCGTTTTACCCTCATTGCCTGAGGATCAAATCGCACTTATTCACCTCAAAAAGCCTGCCACGGAACACCTGCTCGACTTCAAACCTGTAATGGCAGGAATGAAATAGCGGGCTGCCAGCGGCAGGTGAGTTGCGAGTTTGATGGTTGCTGATTTTTTTGCAAGTTCGCCTCCTGGACCGGACCTTGGGGCCAGCGGAATCGGGTCTTGATCGTATTCAGGCCCGGTTCGATGACACACCTGGTGCCTTTGACACCCTTGCCGTTGATGGAGACGAGTTCAATGCCTTTGATACGCTCCCGGTGCTCTGGATCGGGTTTTGCGTCGATGCTAGCGGATCCCGGAGGTGGAGGCGTGTACCTCGTCGAAGCGCAGGACCCAAGCAACAGGCATGCGGTTGCCGCCGCCAGGGTGGCGGACACCCAATTGACCATGGAATCGCGTATCGTCTGCTTCATGGCTGGCGGTTGGTCTGTCATCTCAAGGGAACATGCGTGCTGCGGGCGGCAAAGCGTCCACTGAATTGCGAAGAATCGACGGTTCCGGGATTTTTGCCTTGGTGCGTTCGCTGCTTTTCGACCTGGATTTTTCTGTTTATTCCCCCATCCGCCCCTCGAGGCGCAGCAGCAGCTTGTCGGTGCCCGCCACGGGATATCGGATCTCCCACGATTCCGTGTTTGCGTCCCGGTCGGCAACCCTGACGCGGTTGCCGGTTGGCACCTCGGACCAGTTTCCCGGGGCCGCCCAGACCTGTGGGACGATGTCCACCTCGGGAACGTTCTTGCTCTTCTGGTAAGCGAGGACGAACCAAGTCTCCCCGGCGGACGGCTCCAAGCTGGTTTCCGGCAGACTTCCCTCCTCCGGCACTGCAGCGATCCCCATCGCATAGCGAAGGAGGTTAGGGTAGGAATCCGCGAAGGGGGTTGCGGTCGGCGAACCCTCAGCGCCCGCCAGCCCCAGGCTCTCCGCCCAGACCGCAAACGGCGATGAGGCCACGAACTCGACCGTGAGGGTCTTCTCATACCCGTTGACGGGATCCCTGATCAGCACGGTCGTCGTGGCGCCTGGGAAAGCGGTTGCGTCGAATTCATGCACGAACAGGGTGTCGGTGGGCCGGATCGCCAATAGCTCCGGCGAGGAGATCTCGAACTCATAGGGCTCCGCGGCAAAGGTGAAGGTGGTCTGAATCGTGACCGGCTCACTGCCCAGGGACGGGATCGTGAGGGTGTTCACCCCGAAGGGATTGAGCGGAGTGGGATTCACCACGATGCCCGGAATGATAAACTGCGTGAAGCCTTCACTCGAGAACTCCTCGACGATCACCGCGTCCGCTCCGGTATTCGTGTTCGCGGTCAATCCGACCTCGAGGGTGTTGACGAAGGGACCCCGCTTCGGGGTGGCATAGCCCAGCCAGTAGAAGCTGTTGGCGAACTTGACCAGGTTGTCCTGGATCTGGAGAAAAAGCCCCTCGAGGGAATCCGCGTCGGCCCCCTGATAGAACCCGCCGTTGCCGAGCTGACTGAGGACATCGGTCTTGATGGTTTCCGGTTCGCCAAATGCAACCGTGATGATGCGCTTGCCGTTCCGTTGATCCAGAACGGTGGAGATCGGAAGAGGATCGGTGTTGTGATCGCCGTCGGTTAGCACGACGAGGGAGCCCTCGACAACGACACCACGCTGGGCGTCGTCGAGGAAGTATTCGTCGTCCCATTGGTCGAGTCCCGCGAGGATTGCCCCCCAGAGATTGGTGGTGGGGACGCGGGGAATTTCGGCGAGCGCATTGATGGCGGCAAGAAGGAGATTCTTGTCGGTCGTGAATCCCTGCAACTGAATGGGGGCGAAGCTGAAGTAGTAGATGGAGATCTGCTGGTCGGGCAATTTGTTGTTGATGAACGTGCGCGCCGCATCGAGCACCTTGGGCTTCTCTTCGGCCGTGATGGAGGTCGAGTTATCGAGCATCAGAACCGTCTTCATGGTGTAGTCGAGCTGGTCCCGCCGCTTGAGCAGCACGATGCGCTCCGCCTCGCTCACCACCGATCCGTTCTCGGAAATCCTCAACTCGGCGGGATGCAGGTCGTCGATCCCCACGTGGTCCATGTCCTCCGCGTGAAAGAGGACGTTTAAATAGGGGAACGGGGCTTGGTCGAAGAAGTCGACTCCGTGGAGCCGGGCGAAACGGCTTGGCAGCACGATCGAGAACGGCACGTCACTCTGGTCGCTGACAAGGGGGTAGGCCAGGTCTGTGATCCGGATGCGGAATCCGCTCCCCAGCTTGTCGAAGGGCACGATCCATTCGAATTCCCCGCTGGCTGCCGGCACCGAATCCGCGATCGGACACCACGTTTCCGTGCCATCCATCGCGTATTCCAAGCGGACGTTCTCGGACCACTCGCCATTCCAGCGGATGGTGAAGGTGCTCCCAGCCGTCAATGATCCCGGTGAGCCGAGCAGTTCCAACTCGTGGGGCTCAATCGAGAAGAGGGCGGTACTCTCTGCACGGATCTCCGGGACATCGGAATCCGAAACCCGCAGACGGTAGTCCATGCCGGGATCGAAGGGCACCATCCACTCGTAAGTCCCAACGGTCTTCGACAGGGGAATCCGGGCCGGTGCCCCCGCGACGATCGGAATCCAGGTCGCCCCGCCGTCCTTGGAGTAGGCGAGGTCGACGGTCTCGACGCCTCCGCTGGTCCAACTGAGGGTGAAGGGGCTCGTCGCGATGAGGGCTAGCGGCTCGGCAAAGACCGTCAGAGCGAGGGA
Source organism: Akkermansiaceae bacterium (assembly GCA_021733795.1). Classification (GTDB taxonomy): domain Bacteria; phylum Verrucomicrobiota; class Verrucomicrobiia; order Verrucomicrobiales; family Akkermansiaceae; genus Luteolibacter. The sequence goes on from JAIPKB010000004.1 coordinate 48,775, forward strand.
CTTGATGCGGAAGACACCCGCCGCCGTGTCCTCAACCTCGCTCCCCGGGAGGGAATCCACCGCCCGGATTCGGAGGGCAATCGCGGAGGTCGTAGGGGTCCAATTATAGGGTCCCGACTCCGCCGGCAGGGATCTGGCGATGGTCGTCCAGATCTGGCCGTCGTCGGTCGACACCTGCAGATCGATCTTTTCCAAGCTGGCGCTGGTCCACGCGATCGCGCGCGGCACTCCGGTTTGCCAGACCGCGTTGTTCGCGAGATTGGTGAGATCGAGATCCGCGATGTCGAAGGCTGCGGAGGTCGCGACGCGCGCCTCGCCGCCCAACTCGGTGACCCGGACAAGGGCCTCCCGAGAAGGGGCGTTCGGGACGATCCAGTCGTAGGTGCCCAGGTCTCCGGGATAGGCCGCTTGGAGCAGGGTCCAGGCCGCACCGTTGTCGGTCGAATACTCCAGCTTCACGGCGGCAGCGGCGGTCTTCCAAACGATGGAGTGGGTGCGCCCCACCTGCCAGCGTTCCCCGCCGCAGGGCGAGAGGAGGAGGGGTGAAGTGGTGTGGGCCAGGTACCCGAGGGGCTTCACACCGATGCCCCGGAAATCGCCGCCGGCCCACAGGGCCCCATCGGGAGCGAGGGCCATCGCGGAGACGAGCGAGCTTCCGGAGCCAAGCGCCTCGCTCCAGCGGAGGCCGTTCCACTTTGCAATGGTCACTCCCCCTGGGACAACACCCATGCCCCCTTGGCCCCCAGCGTAGATGTTGCCGAGAGGATCCGCCGCCAAGCTGCGGACCCGCGACGGGTCCACTCCAGCTGTTGACAGGTCATGCCAAGCGGAACCATCCCAACGTGCGATCCCGTATGCATTCGGGCTTCCGGCTCGGAGAAAATCCCCGCCAACGATCAAACTCCCCTGCGCGTCGATGGTGAGGGCATGCACTGGTGCGTCCATTTCTCCGCCGAGCGAGTTCCATGCGGATCCGTTCCAGGATGCGATGGACTTGGCGGGTCCTCCACCTGCGGTGGTGAACTCGCCGCCCGCATAAACGATCCCGGAGGGATCGACCGCCAAGGCGCGGACGGGGCCGTTCATCCCGAGTCCGACCTTTTCCCAGGTGGCCCCGTTCCACTTGGCGATGCGACCGTATCCGGAGAGTCCATCGGCCCACGTGAACTGCCCGGCGGCGTAGACGTTGTCGTCGGCATCGACCGCGAGGGCGAACACGGTGCCGTTCAGGCCACCCTTCAGGCTGCTCCAGGTGGTGCCGTCGAACACCGCGATCCGTTGGGCGGGCTTGCCGGCCGCGGTGGTGAACTCCCCAGCGGCATAAATCAGATCGTTGGAGTCCACCGCCAGAGCGTGGACGGTGCCGTTCAAGCCGGTTCCCAGCGCCTCCCACTTGCTGCCATTCCATCGCGCGATGTGATTGGCGGAAATGTCAGCGACCCTTGTGAACTGCCCCCCGACGTAGAGGTTCCCGCTCGAGTCAAAGGCCAGGGCGTTGACCGGGAGATCCGGACCGGCTCCAAGCGTCGACCAGGCGGCGTCCTTCCATACGGCGAGTCCATTGACCTCAACTCCGCCGACGCTGTTGATCTGACCTCCCAGAATGATCCTGCCCGTCAAGTCGGCGGCCAGGGTCCAGGGGATGCTTGTGCCGAGAGTGCCGTCGATACCACCTCCCAATTGGCTCCACGTCGTGCCGTCCCAACTGGCGATCCCCTTGGCCGGGACTCCTCCCGCCGTCGAAAATAACCCGGCGGCGTGAATCTTTCCTCCGGCGTCCAGCGCGAGGGACGTGACGGTCCAGTTCAGACCAGGGAACGACGCGTCCCACGCCGTCCCATCCCACCTGGCGAGGTGACTCACGGTGAGACCGCCCGCACCCGTGAAGTTACCGCCGACGTAGAGGTTGCCATCCAGATCGAGGGCGAGCGCATTGACCCCCCCTCCGGCGTCGATCCCGGTTCCGAGGGAGGTCCATTCCTGCAGCCCGAATCGCGGATTCCACTTTGCAACGTGGTTGGCGGCTACCCCTCCGGCGGTGGTAAATTGCCCTCCGGCGTGGAGGTAGAGATTCGCATCCTCGATCAGGGAGGAGACGGGGGCGTTCATTCCGGTTCCGAGCGGGGACCAACTCACCCCGTTCCAACTCGCAATGTGGTTGGCGGGCTGTCCTCCGGCCGAGGTGAAGTTCCCCCCGGCATAAAGGTAACCGAGCCCGCTGACCTCGAGAGCGTCGACCCTGCCGTTGATTCCGCTTCCGAGAGCGCTCCACGCCGTCCCGTCCCATTTCGCGATGTTGCTTGCCTCCACCTCACCGGCGCTGGTGAAGAATCCACCAGCAATCAAGTGTCCCAGAACACCTGACCTCGTGTTGTTACAGGATGGGGTTAAGGTGATACCGATTTGAAAACCATGCGTAGTTCGGTACCCGGGTAGAGAGTCTCGGTGGCGTTGAGTTCGGCGCAAAGGTGGGCGACGGCGGCGTTGTTCTTGGGCGTGGCCAGGCTGTGGAGGGTGATGGTGAGGGTTTTGGTCTGCTGATCGGGCACCAGATCCGCAGGGGTGGTGCAGAGATCCCGGATGAGGGCACGCGCTTCATCCTGATGGTGGGCGTTGAGCCGCTCGCGCACGATGTGGGACATGGCGGTCTCGGCCCGATAGGCTATCATCTTGATCGTGTCGATGAAGTACTTGCTGCGGGTGGCAAGTTTGAGGAAACGATCCGCTTCGGGCAACTCGGCGAAGGTGAGGTGTTTGGTGGTGTCCTTGCGCTTCTTTTTGAGTTTGTCGAGTGCGGCTTCCTCCCGCTCGATGTCGGCCCGCAGAGTGGTGGCGCAGCGCATGTAGTGCTCGGCTTTGGCTGGCTCGAGTTGTCCGGAGATGCCCAGATCGTGAAGACGGGCCTTGCGTCGGTGCTGGGTGGCCACCCGCTTGCGGACCTCCCCGTCGAGCTTGCGCCAGGCGGGGTTGACGAGGCGGGTGGTATCATCAACCTTTTCAAGCTGGTAGTCGATTTGACGGTCTAAATTGAAGTGTTCCCGGCCATATTTGAAAAAGTTCTCTTGATACCATCGGCCAAATTGGGGGCCGGCGATTTGTACGGCACTGGCTCGCCATTCGGTGCTGATGATGGCCACTTGGTGACCGTCGGCATCGAGCTTGCGGATTTCCCGAACCCAGAGTTGGTCGTTCTTGTCGCTGCCGATGAGGGTGCCGCGTTCGGCCAGAAGCATGTCGGCATGACCGCCGATCATGAGGGGCACCTGACGGGTGCTGAACTCGTTTCCTGGCCAATCCTTGGCGGGATGTTTGTGATAGGTTTGGCAGGCGATGCGTTTGGCGGCCATGCGTTTGAAAAAGCCGGGGCTGTAGCCTTCGCGGTCGAAGATGAGCCGGAAGCGCATGCGCAGCGGGTCGGCGTCGAGTTGGATTTGGGTGGGTTGGTCGGGGACGAGGGGTTCGAGTTCGGGCACGATTTGTTCCTCAAGGGTGCGGATGAGGCCGGGATCGACGGCTTGGTTGATTTTGAAAAAGGGCAGACCGTCCAGGCCGTTTACCCAGTAGTCGGTGGTGGCGCGCAGGCAGAGTCGTTCACGGGCGATGTAGTGACGGGGCAGTTTGGTCAGGTGCCCATGATAGACGCGGGCGTGGCCGTCGATGTAGAGGGTGGCGGTGGAGGCGGGATTGGCGGCCATCCAATCGTCGCAAAGTTGCGCGGACCAGCCTTTGCCATTGCCGTCGGCGGTGAGGATTTTGATTTTCGCGCGCAGGGTTTTGGCTTCGGGACAGCGGTCGAGACCCAGCAGTTTTCCCCATTCGCCGGGTGCGGTGGAGCGAAGTTGTTCGATGGATTTGATGCGACAGAGGGCGAGCATGCCCAGCAACATGAAGATGTGCTCCAGTCCGTAAAAACCGGCGGGCAGGGTGAAGAAGCGCGCGGAGTGGCGCAGTAGTCCGGCGGCGATCAGGGCAGGCAGGGCGAGCAGCACCCCGCCGTGGGTGATGCTTTCGCAGGGACGCTGGAAGTCACTGGGCACGGCGGCAATCCCGCCGAGACTGGCCATCACGCTCATGGCCTCGTCGGTGGCGGCCACACCCCTCGGGGCTGCTGCGTCCTCGCGGCTGCGCTGGCTTTTGGTTACAGGCGCGCCCGGGACGTGCGTGGGTGGTGGCGTGGCAGCTTGGCTTTCGGCAGGCTCCGGGTCACTGGAACTGCCCGACCGGGGCTGGCTCAGGGGCTTTTTTTTAGCGTTGCCCGCCGTTTGCGCCTGGTTTCAAAAAACGCCCTGGGGCCACCTTCGCGGTATTTTTTCACCCAGCGTTTGAGCGCCAGAGGCTGGATCCCAAACACGCGGACCAATTCCACCTGCTTCGCATTGCCGTTGATGTAAAACTGGCTGACGATCATTTTGAAGGACGCCATGTCATCGCAGTGGTGGAGGAACACGGGCATCATGCCGTGGAGATAGACGATGTCATCACCCTCCCGCTGGTAGCCGAGGTTAGGCGTGATGAGATGGACTCCCTCGCTGAAGATGGGCAATTGCAATTGCGGCATGAGCGAGGCTGCCATACTGCGCCGGGCTTGCGCAACTCCGCAGGCAAACTCAATCCCGATCCCTCAGAGCGATTTCGGTATCATTTTCACCGAGTCACCACTTCAGCAGCTCAAAAAATCAAAATCCCTGATTTTACAGGCTTCAGCAGCTTTCTCGCTCACACGAGGTCAGGTGTTCTGTGTCCTGACGCATCGATGGCGAGAGCCCGCACGCCCCCGCCGATGCCCTCGCCAAGGGCGCTCCATCGATTTCCGTCCCACTTCGCGATGTTATTGGTACGGACCCCGCCGGCAAATGAGAAGGCTCCCCCGACGTAGAGATCACCGTTGGAGTCGACGGCGATCGCGCGTATCGTTCCGGGGCGGAAGGAGTCGATGGTCACCCCGCCGCCCGCGAGTCCCATGCCCGTCCAATCGGCATCACTGAAGGTGGAATCGGCCTCAAGCGTCGTCGCGATGGCGATGCCGGCAACGGTGAGGAGATAAAGTAGGCGGCATTTCATCAGGAGGAGGTCTGGCGGCGGAGGCTTCTCCCATCAGGGAAAGTACTCACTGCCAAGAACTTGCTTTTCGGGATGGGTGCGCATGAGGGGTGATTGGGTAAAAGCTGAAAGCTGAAAAACTGAAAGGAAGATGAGACCGGGAGGAATGGGGCTGGTGCCTCTGCTGGGGAGTCAACCACCATCACAGGATAAGGCAAGAGAAGAGTTTGAAATGCGGAGCTATGGTCTTCCGGTCAGGATGGTGAGCGACTCGATCCTGGTTCCCGGGGGGATCGACGCCACTTCTTTTTCGGAGAGCTCGCTGCCGCGGATGGGTGCCTGTTGGTTGCCCGCGCCGTGCGCCGGTCCGCTGGGGTTAAGATGCGTGATGTTGGCGGAAAAGCGTCCACAGAGTTTGAGCTTTTTCCCAAGAGAGGCGAGGCGGATGCCATTCCCTCAGATTAGCCTTCCCTCAACACGAGCAGTGAACGCTACTCCGCCCGAGCGTTTCTTGCCGCTTCCTCCGCGCTGCTCCACGGCCCGCTTTGCTCGACGAAAGCTCCCCTCTTAAGGGTTGCCGCAGCCACCTTCGTTTTCCAGCAGCGTTTCTCCAGAATGTAGTAGTAGCGGTCCGAAATCTTGCGATCCGCCCATCGGTTGGTCACCCAGCGGCCCGCCTGGGTGATCACATCCGCGAGTTCCTCGGTGTTGTCGGGCAGCAGGGCGGCCGCGCGCATCGCCAGTGCGGCACCAATGACGCGGTAATGATGATGAACCTCGGGACTGACGCGATGCTGCTTAAGACGGCGGAGTTCCTCCCTGGAAGGCTGGGGAGCATTGGGAGGCACGACCTTGTTGCCGCTGCCGTCGGACTCTCGGTCTTCCTCACCGGGGCCATTCACCCGCAGGTTGACGAGATCCATGTCGGAGCCGTCGGGGGCGCCCTCCGTTCCCATCAGTTCCGTGCCATCGTAACGCGCGAGCCACGCGGCGTGGAACCACGCCCGGGCCCGTTTGGCCTTAGGAAGTTTCTCATTGGCACCGTCCTCGAGGGCCTGCACGTAGTCATCCAGGATCTTGTCGTAAGGGGCCTGCATGTAGTGGCGGGCTTCAGCGTAGCGGTCCTCCCGCACCAACCGACGACCAAGCAGAGCGCGCAAGAACTCGCGAGGATCGATTCTCTCTGAATCGAGTTCGGGCTTGGTACCCGCTGCCGGGGCAGCCTGTTTTCCAACGAAGGCGATGAGTTCGTCGGCAGTCAGGATTCGTTCGGCGACAAAGGCGGCGTCGCCCCACAGTTTCCCCTCCAGAAAGGTCTTGAGCGCATCGATGAACTCGGCCCGCTCCAGGTGCAACGCTCCGAGATTTCCGGCCGCCGCGCCGCGGAATCTTTGCCCGTCACCCCAAGCGCCGCCATCGTTCGTTTCGGCCGGTGACCAACCGCCGTAGTCGGATCTCCCGCTTAGGAGCTGGAACGCCTTTGCCATGCTTTTTTGAGCCTCCGCGGTTTTGCCGGCCCGCCGCTCGAACTTGGACCGGAGCCAGCAGGCAGCGGGGGTGTCGGGCTTGGCGAGCTTGAGCCACTCGGCGGCCTCGTCGTAGTTGCCGGCGGAGTAAGCGATCCAGCCAAGGTACTCGGCATCCTCAAAGGCCTCGGGCTTTGCCTCTTTGATGAATCCGAGCCAGCGGGTGCAGCGCCCGCCCGGTGCGCCACCGCTCAACGCACGTTGGGTTTCCGTCGCAAGAATGTGCACCGTCATAAGCCGCCGCAGCAAGGGATCGGCGGCCGCCAGCTTGAGTTGTTGCTCCGCTGCAGCCATCTGCGCGGGTGGCAGGCTTCGTCCTCCACCGCTGATAACGGAATCGGGACCGTAGTTCAGCATACCATCGACCGGCATGCGGTCGGGAATCAGCGCCTTGAGTGAGTTGATCGCGGTCTCGTCGCCAAGCGCAAGTTGGGTGAGATAAAGCGGCGCGGCCTTTTCAGGGTGCCCTTGTTTCCATTCGCACCGGGCCTCCCAGCCATAGCTGTCCGCCGCGAGGCCGAGCGAATCGGCGAAGCCGGACTTGGCGAGCGCCCGGGTCCGCTGGAACCACGTGACGGCCCCGGCTTGCTCGCGCTTCATCGCGATTTTTCCGAGCATGAAGGTCGCCCACACGCTCCGATAGTGGCGCTCCGCCTCGGGGCGTTTCAGGAGTGTCTCCCATGCGGTGCGGGCGTCATCCCAATGGTCTTTCCCAAGCCGATAGGCGAGCGCACCGTGATGGTAGTCGGCGAATTCGGAATCGAATTCCTCAGGTAGCGCCGCCGGCAGCTCCTTGGTGGCGAGCAGGCGCCGCACCGCCTCGTGCTGGCCGGTGGCCTTGGCGGCATCGGGCGGCACGATCGCGCCCGCTTTGAGCGCGGCGGCGAAGTCAGCGGAATCCGAGCTGGCGGTGAGAGAGCCGAGTGCTTCCATTTCCGCCTCCGAGCCCCAGGAACGGCGGGCTTCCGTCGAGACTGTTAGAAACTCCTCCTCCGGGTGGTAGGCGCTCGAGAGGCGTTTGACTTCGAGGTCCCAGTAGAATTCGGGCGCCAGCGCCATGTTTTTCCAGCCTTGCGCGAGGTACTCGTACGGGCCACCGTAACCGGTGGCACCGAGCGGATGGGTTGCCAGAACCCAAGCCAAGGTGGCGGGGATCATGGCTCTAACATTTATATTTTTCATGATGGATCAGGTTGGGGTTGGAGAAGTTGCCGGAGCCTCAGGGAGATACCTCCCCGGGCTCGATGATGCTGCAATGAAGTCCGGTTGGCTGGGGAAAGCGGAGCCAGCCGATCCCGCGCCGCGCACCCGGCACCAGACGCAGGCGGGCACCCTGCTGCGGGGTGAAGGTCAGGAATCCGGGCTCCATGCCGATTGTCCAACCCGCCAAGGCATCCGACGCGACCGGCGCGGGACCGCTCCAGGTGACGCGCACGGCATGATCGAGCGGCTCATCGGACTCACCAGTGTTCACGAGCGCGAGGTCGACGGGATTCCCGGCATCCAGGTGCACCTCGAAGCGTTGGACCGGCCTGCGGCCCTGGATCACGGCGGCAAGTGTCGGCCAGCGCCAGTTCCGGGAATCCGTCGAGACCGGGACGCGATACCAGAGCAGTTCCTGCAAGCCGGCGGGACGTTTCTCCCGCCACTCCTTTACGAGGTCGGCGATCTCGTCAGCATCGGCACCGAATTCCAGCATGCGGGTCTCCGCCGGCCACGACGGCTGTCCGGCATCCATCGCGATCCCGACGAGCTTGCCCGCCGGATCGAAGGCCGCCACGCAGCGATAGGTGGGCAGGGCGATCGAGAACGGCCGGCCGAGCTTGGCGGCGGTCTGCACCCAGCGCCGCGCCAGAACAGGGTCACAAAGCCGGTTGTCACGCCCCGCGCCGGAGGTCGCAACCGAATGCACCTGCAGCACGTAGCCATCGACCTCCCGCAGCAGCACGGGAAACTCGGGCTCGCCGAGCCAAACCGGCAGCGTCGTGATGACAAAACGCATGGGCTGGATCGCCGCCCGCAGCTCTCTCAACCAGATCCCGTAACCGGCGAGCTTCTTCTGCGCACAGTCGAAATCGAGCTGAAACTCCGACGGTTCCACCCCGTGTTGTCGTGCCTCGTCGAGCAGCGACTTCGCCGTCGCCACGATCAGGCGCGCGGCCGCGTCGTCCCGCACGAACGGCCCGGGGAAGGGCGCAATCCGGAGGGCGATCGCCGGAGCGTGCTGGAGAGACGCAAGCGACTCCCACGGGATGCTCGCCCTGATCAAGCTCGGCTTCCCGCCATCCCAAACCATTTCCCCGCCGAGGAGCACGACCCCATCCAACTGACGGTCCGCCTCCCGCGCGCCATCGAGCACCTGCGGGTTCCACTCGCGCTGCCATAGATAGCCGCGTTGGGTGAGAGGGGCGGTCGCCCCGGTCGCCTCGGCATGCCGCTTGCAACCGCCCAGCAAGGCGGCGGCCACCGTCGCACCCATCAGGATGCCACGCCGGGCACGGGAGAAGAGCGTTGGGGGTTGGATATTCATTTCATCATCGCCGATAGATTTCCGACAGTTCGTAGATCCGGTCCGACATCTTGTCCGCTTCCTCGAATTTGCCCAGCTTGATCAATATTCGCTCATAATCCCCAGCAAACTCGATAGAATCCCAATATGACGGATAGGCCTCGCGCATGAGACTTTCGGCCTCTTCAAATCGTCCCAGATTAAAATAGGCCCTCGCCAGAAAATGGCGGGTTACGGGTTCGTCTTTCGGGCTGAGTGCGATGGCAGATTTGCGGGCCTCGATCGCCTTCTCAGTTAGTCCCATCTCAATAAGCAGAAAGGCGCGACAATCCAACGATTTGACCTGGTCAGGAACCGGGTCAGCGGGATCGCAAACCGGAAAATCCTCCAGACCAACCAATGGATCGGCAGGGTCGTAGTAATTCACTGTATCGAGCGCCCAATCCTTCAGCAGGAAGCTGGCAGGATACCGGGCGAGCAATTCCTTCAGACAACGCCGGCTCTCCTCCCGGTTTCCCATCCTCCTTGAAACGGCCATGCGATTGAAAGCCGGATCCATCAATACGGGATCCATGGGATTGTTCGCTTCAGAGAGAGGAAACGGGATGGCTTTATCCTCCTTCACCATGTGGCTGATAGAATCTGCGAGTGTGACGACGGGAGTCAGAGCGAGAAGAACCTGCTCCTTTCTCATGGTTTGAGAGTAGAAGAACGCGACCAGGTGCCCGTCCTTGTTGATCACGAAGGGACCACCGGCCAGGTGGAGCCGCTGCTTTAGAGTCAGACCCGAACCCAGGCTCAGTATCTGTGTGAATTCCTTCTTGCGATAATCCCCCCTCGCGCAACTCCGTTTCGCCAGGATCTTCCCGATGACCGGAGGAACCTTTCCGTCCTGAATCGTCTTCTTCTGGGAGTCGACGACAATCACAGCGACGGCATCCCCCACTTCCAGATCCTTTCCCGCAAACTCCACCCATGTTTTGGGGCGATGTTCAAACTTCATGAGAGCCAGATCGGCTGTGGGAAAAAGCCCGAGAATTTTTCCGAGCTTCAGTGGTGTTCCATCCGCCGTGACGGCGGTTGGTTTTTCCTTCCAGACAAGCGATGATAGATTGATGAGGGAAAGGCCTTCTTTTGAGATGAAAACGCCGGAAGAAGCCTGCCCTTGATTCGATCCGACCTTTGAATCCAGCCTGATCGCTGCCGCTTGTTTCTCGCATGCAAGTCGGGCCAGCGCGACATTGGCGTCCTTGGCCACAGCTCCGGCGGGTTCCGGGCCGGCAGCAGCAATGCCAGGAAACAATCCGGCCAGGATGGCCAGCAGGAGCGAGGTAGTGGTTTTGATGGTCTTCATGGCGGTTGGATATTGATGGATGCTGTTTCGTTTGGTGGGAGGAGCCGGATGACAGGGATGGAACAGGTCAGGGTGCCTGCATTTGCGCCCAGGCGGCCCATGGTTTTTCATCGACTCTCCCGTCGGGATAGGCGCGGACCTGGCGGACGATCCCCTGGCTTGAGTAGTGGGCGACCACCATCAGGTCGATGTGGGTCGCGGGCCTGCCGTGCTGAGTGACCCCGTGGCCGATCCGTTCCCCAATGCCGATGACGGCAGCGGGAGGGCCCAAGAAGATTGTTCCGAGGACCGCTCCCTCCGCTCCTCCTTCACCCAGTGAATCGACGATCCTCCCGGCCACGCTATTGGTGAGTTCTGTGGAGGGCGGATACACATCATAGTAGATGAAATAGATCGTGTCCGGTGTCGCATAAAACCGCAGTTGCACCTGCTGGTCCTGGCCTTGAGGCCAGCGGAATCGGGTCTTGATCGTATTCAGGCCCGGTTCGATGACACACCTGGTGCCTTTGGCGCTTTTGCCATTGATGGAAACGAGTTCAATTCCTTCGACCCGATCCCGGTGCCTGGGATCGGGTGCCGCGTCGATGATGGCGGATCCCGCGGGTGGCGGAGCGTTCGTCGTCGAAACGCAGGACCCAAGCAACAGGCATGCGGTTGCCGCCGCCAGGGTGGCGGACACCCAATTGATCATTGAATCGCGGTTTGTCTGTTTCATGGTTTGCGGTTGGTTCGTCATCTCAAGGGAACATGCGTGCTGCGGGCGGCAAAGCGTCCACTGAATTGCGAAGAATCGACGGTTTTGGGGTTATCACCTTGGTGCGTTCGCTATTTCTCGACCTCGATCTTTCTGTTTATCCCCCATCCGCCCCTCGAGGCGCAGCAGCAGCTTGTCGGCACCAACCACGGGATAGGGCAAGAGAATAGTCAGAAATGCGGGACTATTTGCCAAAACTCTAAGAGCCTGTCTGAAAAATAAATGCGTTTCGCCATGGTGCTCCAACAACGCCTTGTGGCCACGGGAAGAGAGCCCGGCAGGATGCCGGGCTCAGCCGGCGAGACGTCGGCGCTCCCCGTCCAGACGCGCACTAAGGCGCGGTCTCCCATCGGGGACAGAACATGATTACTTGGATTTCGGTCGGATGTTGATGAGCGATTCAAACGCGTCCGTGCGGATCCACCGGATGGTTGCCGGGTTTTTTACCGGGTAGAAATTGTCCGCGATGCCGACGAAACGAACATCGCCGATTTTCATCCAGCCGACACCGACGACTTCGTGGCCCCATGAGAGCTGCGGCTTGTGAGGAAGGCGGACGGTACAGGAGAGCAGCACGGGCCTGTCCGCGCCGATCTCGGTTTGCAACATCTCGAAGCGAAAACGGTTCAGGCCGACCTGGAGGGGCACGCGGTGCTCGTCGGCGTCGGCCTGGATCGCACGGGCGAGTTCAGCGGGCATGGCACCCGCGAGGATCATGCCGTCATCCGTGTAGCCGTCCTTGTCGGGGATGGACCGCATCGTCAGTCGTGCCCTGATCCGCTTGGTCAGCGACCGGAGCGGGTCATCACCGGCGCCGCCACGCCACTGAGGATAACCGTGGTCGATCCAGAATCCGAGCACGCTTGCCGCGGAGGTCGGAACGCATCCGGATGCGATGGCCGTGCCGTCCTTTTGTGGGATGGCAAATTGCTGGAATGCGGACACTCCCCGCAGCGCCTTCGCGGTCGGCGTGTCCACGTCCAGACCCGCGTCAAACGCGAACTCGACGAGTCCTCCCTCACCCCCGGCATCCCACGCGAGATAGCCCGTGTCGCCCTTTGCATTCACTATTTTTGCCCGCCACACTGGCGGCAGGCCGGTGGGCCACGATTGATCCTTCTTGGGTTCGACGAGACGGATTTCCTCGAGCGTCGCTCCCTTCCATTCCGCGAGCCATGGCTGGGCTGTTAGCTGCGCGAGGTGGCCGGCAGCGCGATGGCCGGCGGCATTTTCAGGAGCCGGCTCCACGGCGGAGGCGGGACTGATGAGCAAACCCAGCGAGGTGATGAAAAAAGCGGGAGTGGTTTTCATGATGAACTGCTAGATGATATGAGATTGGCAGGCGATGCGCTCCGCAAGGTCCGTCGGTTTGAGGGCTTGTTCGAGGATCGCTTCGGGGGGGGTGTTTTGGGGCATGATCCAGACGAGGCCGAACCCACCCTCGCCGCTCCGCTGGCGTAGGATGCAGGGTCCCACCTGGTCGCCCTCCTGCTCCGAGTGGGTCTCGTCGAACTCCGGCGCGCCGAGCGTGACTCCCTCCGAATTGCCGAAGAACGAATCGGCCTTCATGGCGGCGGCCCGCAGGTCTTGCACCTTGAGTCGCAGTTGCCTTGAATCCGGGCATCATCGACACCCGCATGCGGCGTTCCTGCTGCGGTAACGCGGCCGGGGATTATCCGGACCCGGAGAGCTGGGCGAAGGTGGCGGTGCCGCTCCTGGCATCTTTGGGTCCCAAACACAATGGCATGCCGCTGACTGTGCCCGAGGCCTGCCAGATGCGGCTCCGGTAGAGTTAGAGTCGGTTGTCCCTACTTTTGTGCGCCTCCCTGCTTGTTGGTCAGCGCCTGCTTCTTTGCCTGAGAGGCGCTGCTGGCTTTGGCCTGCTTCTGCGCGGACTTCTTCTGGTTTGCTTTGGGGGATTTGTCGCCCATGATTTTGGTGGGTTGATGGAGTCAAGCGTGGCAAAGGCGGATTGCCTTTCCAGCCAGCGTTTGCAACTTCCTTGATTCCGCGGCAAAGTCAAGGGCCGATTGCTCGGAAATTTCTGAGGTGGTCCGCATGAGGGGCTGAAGAGCGGTTCGGAGACCGGGAGCAAGGGCGGAACGAAACGTTGGGCGCGTAGTCGATTGTGTCGCCCCATTGTATTTCCGACGAACGCGAAACATGCGCCCGCCCTGTCACGTAGTTCTGTCCATGAACCGGAAACCTATGCTCGTCCTGCTTGCTGCGCTGGCAGCAACCCACATGACCGTCGCCGCTGACGACAAAGACAAACCCGCGGCCAAACCCGAGGCAGACCACGCGTGGCAGGCGCTGTTCGACGGCAAGACTCTGAAAGGCTGGAAAGAAGCCGATTTTGGCACCAAGGGGAATATCACCGCTTGGATCGACGACAAACAGGTCATCGAGCAGGAACTGGCCGAGCACAGAATCTCCATCCGCATGGAGATCCAGCCATGCGTTCCGCTCGGCATCTCCACCTGGTATACCGGCTCCGCCATCCGCAACATCCGCCTCCGCAAACTCGACTAACCCGGCCGGCAGACTCTTGGCGGGGTTAGGGACTCAATCCAGCTCATGCAGACGGCTCATCGATCAATCGTGGTGCTCACCGGTGCCGGGATTTCGGCAGAGTCCGGGTTGGCGACTTTCCGCGACAAGGATGGCCTGTGGGAGGGACACCGGGTGGAGGATGTGGCCTGTCCGGAAGCCTTCGCGCGCGATCCGGCGCGGGTCCAGCGGTTCTACAACCTCCGGCGCGCGGGCTTGCAGACGGTGGAGCCGAACGCAGCCCACCTCGCGCTTGCCCGTCTGCAGCGCGACTACCCGGGCGAGGTGACCTTGCTGACCCAGAACGTCGATGACCTGCACGAACGTGCCGGGTCGCAAGGAGTGATCCACATGCACGGCGAACTGCTCAAGGTGTTTTGCGGACGCTGCGGTTGGAAACGCGGGTGGCAGGGCGATCTCACCGGCTCGGATCCCTGTCCCAGCTGCGAGCGGACCCACACCCTGCGGCCGGACATCGTCTGGTTCGGGGAAATTCCGTATCGCATGGATGAAATCGAAGATGTCCTGATGCGGGCGGAGGTGTTTGCGGCCATCGGCACCTCCGGGCACGTTTATCCGGCGGCGGGTTTCGTCAGCCTCGCGCGGTTTCACGGTGCCGCGACCATCGAGATCAACGCCCAAGGTACCCAGGTGTCCGGCCAGTTCGACCGCCACCTGGTGGGCCCGGCCACCGTGGAGGTCGCCCGGTGGGTGGAGGAATGCCTGGGGTGAGGAGCGGCTACAAGGCGCTCAACGCCTCGTAGAGCCAGACCTTCGCCACCGTCCAGTGACGCCGGACCGTTGTCTCGCTCACTTCCAGCAGGGCCGCGATCTCGTCATGTTTCATCCCGCTGAAGAAACGCAGTTTTACGATGTTAGCCTTCATTTCGTCCACCTCCGCGAGCTGGTCGAGAACCTCGTGGACCCCGAGCAGCCGTTCATCAGCCGTGGGCGCGGACAAGTCGATCCCGCTCAACGGCACGCAGGCCTCTCCACCGCCCCGTTTCGCGGCGATCCGGCGCCGGGCGGCCTCGACGAGGATGCGACGCATCGCCTCGGCGGCGGCGGCGTAGAATTGTTTCCGGTCCCGCCACTGCTCGGGAGCGGATTTCTGGAGGCGCAGCCATGCCTCGTGGACCAGCGCGGTGGCATTGAGGCTCTGATCCTGGCGCTCGACCGCCATCCGCCCGGCCGCGATGTTTTTCAACTCGCCATACAGGCCGGCGAACAGTTCATCGGCGCTCGAATCGGTGGAGGCATTGAGCCAGCGGGTGAAGTCGGGCACGGGCGGGATTGGTGAGGGTGATCGATTGGTTTGCCGGCGGGAGGGGGTCAGGAATGGCCTCCGTCCAGGAAAGCCGGATCCCGCTCCAGGGCATAGACCTCCACCAACTGATCGCGGCCTTTCACCGGATGCGCCCCAAGGCTGCGACAGCAGGCCAAGCACTGGTCCCAACCGCTGAGCAGATCGGCACTCAAAAGCACATGTTGATCCAACTTCCGGGTCAGGGCTTCGAGCCGGAACGCTAGATTCACGGTATCGCCCAGCAGGGTGAACTCCCTGGAACTGAATGCCCCGTAGGCCGCCGGGCCCATGTGCACGGCGGCACCGGAGCCGAAGCTCAGCCCGGTGGGTTCGAGGACCCGGCGGTGCTCGTGCCGCACCTCGTCGCAGGCCCGCCGCATCTCATGGGCTGCCTTGAGCGCCGACAAGCGGCTCGCCAGCGAAGTACCCAGCCAGTAGGCGAGCACGCAATCGCCGATGAACTTGTCGAGGGTGGCGCCGTGGCATTCGAGAATCGCCTCGGTCCGCGCATACCAGGAACCGATGATCGGGGCGAGCTGGTCCGGTGTGAGCCGTTCGGAGATGGTGGTGAACCCTTGAATATCGCTGACCAACAGTACGACATTGCGTGATTGGACATCGGCGATCGTCCGCTCGGCCAGGGCGGTTTCGCCGCGGGCCGAGCCCTCGGGGGCCGTGCCTTTGAAGCGGAAATGATGGTCGGCGATCTGGATCATATCCCCCGTCGCCAACAGCTGCGAGGTGGTGACCCGCCTGCCATTGATGTGGCTGCCATTGATGCTGCCGAGGTCGAAAAACCAGAACCCATCGTCCTGCCGGCGGATCATCGCGTGGCGGCGTGAGACCCGCGGATCCAGGACCGGCACACCCGAATCGCGGCTGCGCCCGATTGAGGTCACCTCGCTCAAGGCGAACACCCCCCCGGACGAATCGTCGTGGAGCGTAGCAAATAGAGGTTGCATCAGGTTGCCAGTAGGATTTGCATTGCCGTGCTCATGGGTTGTTGGAGTGGCCACCTCCCTCCACCTTGGCGGAGCATAACCTCGGATCCCGCCCCGTCAACGTCGAATGACAACAGAAAAACGCCTGGTTGGAAATCCGGCGGTGGTGAAATTCTTCGATTCGCGGCTTGCCCGAGCCCATCGGATTCGCTTCAATGGGTTCGTCCGCAGCGCGGATGCAAACCACGAGCCTACTTCCATGAACGAATCCACCTCACCGCTTCCAGAACTGCCCGCCGTTGGCTTCCTTGCGGAGGTTCCGACAGAACACCGTGCCTTCCTCACTTCTTTCGGCAAATTCCGCCGACCGCACAGCGGCGAGGTGTTCATCGTCGAGGGCAGCCCTCAAGACACGCTCAGCCTGGTGCTTGCCGGCACTCTTCACGTCGTTGTCAATGCCGATGACCGCCCCATGCTCCTCGCCACCGTCGGTGAAGGGGACTCGCTGGGTGAAATCAACTTGTTCGACCCCGCCAGCGCCAGCGCCACGGTCATCGCCCGCTGCGACTGCCTCATCTGGTCAGTCACCCGTGATGAAATCGACGGGTTGATCGAGGCGGACCCGGCAGCCGGGCTGAGCGTGATGACGGGTTTGCTGCAGCAACTTTCCCGCCGGATCCGGGCGATGAACGAGAAATTGGCGACCGCCGAACAAAAGTCATCCTTGCACGACATCTGGAGCACCAGAAAGCCGTGACCTTTCTCATCCAACAAGGCCCGCTGGCACTGTTCGCCGCCTTCTTGGTCGTGCATGCGCTGGCGGACTATCCGCTGCAGGGAGACTACCTGGCCAGGAACAAGGTCCGGGCGCACACCAAGGACAAGGGCGAGTGGTTGATCGCACTCTTGGCGCACTCCACGATTCATGCCGGAGGGGTCTGGCTGGTCAGCGGTTCGTTGGCCCTCGGTGCCACCGAGTGGATTCTTCACGCCCTGATCGATCTCGGCAAAGGCGAAGGCAAATTCGGCTTGGTCACCGACCAAGTGCTGCATCTGATATGCAAGCTGGGGTATGTGACCGTCCTCTATCTGGGACTTGTCGGGTGAGTCCGGCGGGCTTCGTCGGCTTTTGATTGGGGATTTTCTTGGGAATCCCAGTGCGTTCACTAACGTGGTGTTGGTGAGGACAGTGCGACAAAATGTCTAAGTCGGACAATTGCCCCTTGCAGGATGGCGATTGAGGGTTTTAGTTGCCCCGTCGCCCGTCGGCATGGCCGCAACACGGCAGCGGACGGCATCTGAATCACCAACCAACCACTAACGACAACCCCTCCCATGGCCTACACACTTCCCGAACTCGGATTCGCCCTCGACGCCCTTGAACCCCACATTGACGCCCGGACAATGGAAATCCATCACGGCAAACACCATGCCGCCTACGTTGCCAATGTCAACAATGCCATCGCCGGCAAGGCTGAGCTGGAGGCAAAATGCCCCGGCGAACTGATCGCCGACCTGAATGCCGTGCCGGAAGACATCCGCACCGCGGTCCGCAACAACGGCGGCGGCCACGTGAACCACAGCATGTTCTGGAAAATGATCGCCCCCGGCGGTGCCAAGGCTCCCTCCGGCGAACTCGCCACCGCCATCGACGCCGCATTCGGATCGCTCGATGGCATGAAGGAGGCCTTCACCAAGGCGGCCATGACCCGTTTCGGCTCCGGCTGGGCGTGGCTTTGCAGCAAGGATGGCAAGCTCGCCGTCTGCTCCACCGCCAATCAGGACAACCCGATCATGGGCCCGGATTTCGGCGGCTGCGGCTGCCGGCCGATCCTGGGCCTGGACGTATGGGAGCACGCCTACTACCTCAACTACCAAAACCGCCGCCCCGACTACATCGCCGCGTTCTGGAACGTGGTGAACTGGGATCTGGTCGCCTCCCGTTACTCCAGCGACAGCCACTGCGCCGGCCAATAGCCGGAGCGCCAAGAGGCTGTCTGAAAATCCTCTCAGACAGCCTCTGAGAAATCAGAACCCGTAGGAAACACCCACCCCAATCGTATGGGACGAATTGGAATCCGTGCGGAATTCACCGTTGTAGGTCAAGCCCACGCGCGTACTGTCGTTGATATCATAGTAAGCCCCCAGTCCCAAAGTGAAC
>JAIPKB010000217.1 GCA_021733795.1 Akkermansiaceae bacterium
TCTCCCCCGCTCTCACCCACTGCTCCTTCCAAGGCAATGCCGCGAGTTCGGGCGGTGGGATCCTTCCCTTGGAACCGACCACGGCAACAACCTCGACACCGATCCGCTCTTCGTCCTGAAGGTGGATCCTCTCACCGCCCCCACCACCGCCCCGGGCGGCCTCCGCCTCCTCAACGGATCCCCCGCCATCAATGCCGGGGACGACCTCGCCAACACCACCACCACCGACCTCGCCGGGAAACCCCGCAAGATCGGCACCATCGACCTCGGCGCCTACGAGGGTGGCGTCGGCATCACCTTCGCCGCCCTCCACCCCGGCCTCGATCCCAATGGCGACGCCAACGGCAACGGCGTCAGCAACTTCGCCGACTACGCCACCGGCGGCGACCCCACCGCCCCCGATGACCCGACCCTGCGTCCGAAGCTCATCAGCAACCAACTCACCTTCAGCTACCGCTCCAACGCCAACGACATCAACGTCCAATATGAGAAGTCCACCACCCTCCTTCCCGGGTCCTGGAACGTGATGGTCCTGGATACCGACTACACCATCAACAACACCTCCACCAACAGCGGACGAACCATCGAAACCATCAGGCTCCTCTCCCGTGCTGGCCGAACCCACCATCTTCTTCCGCGAAGAGTTCGACGCGGACGAGATGTGAGCCCTGACCGATGGCTTAACCATCCTGGCGACTTCCTTCTCTTCAGGCGGAACCAGCTCCCCGGCGGGAGCCTGCCGTGCCAGAATGGCGGCCCGGTAATCATGATCCCCGGCGAACAACTGTCGGACACCGCGAACCCATTCCAAGATTGCGCTGAATTCAGTCTCCAGCCGTTCACCGAATCGTATCCATGCAGGGAGCTACCGAAAAGTGGCCAGATAATGGCCAGATGAGGCCAATCCACAAAAAAGTTCCGACCCCTTTCGGAGTCGGAACTCATTGTAAATCAAGATGGTGCGCACGAGAGGACTCGAACCTCCACAGGGAAACCCCCACTAGAACCTGAATCTAGCGCGTCTACCAATTCCGCCACGAGCGCATTGAGTGCCGGAACGGGTTCCGGCGGGGGAGAGCATGCACGGCGGCGACCCGTTGGCAATCCTGTTTTTTGAAAAAACGGTGATTTCCAAAAAATCCGCAGGGGGGTGCTCGCTTCTTCGTTGCCAAAGAACACCCAAGACACCACGCTCCGCCCATGCAGAAATCCACACCACTGATCCTCGTCCTCATCCTGGGGGTGACCGCCTTGTATCTTTCATTGCGCTCCAAGCCGAACCCGCCGGAAGCGGGCCCACCGACTCCCACGACCGCCCCGGCCAACCCGCAGGCCGCGGACCAACCCGCCACGACTCCGACCGGAGACGACCCCACCGTCGTCGTGCCACCGGTGGCGAAAACCCCGGCACGCCCGTGGCCGCAGGCCGCATCCGATATCACCGCCGACCCCGCCGCCACCTACGGGGCGCTGGACAACGGCTTCCGCTACGTGATCTACCCCAACAACGAACCGCCCAAACGGATGTCGATGCGCCTGCACATCGCCGCCGGTTCGCTGATGGAGGCCGCTGACCAACAGGGACTCGCCCATTTTCTCGAACACATGGTCTTCAACGGCTCCAAGAACTACACGGCCGCCGAACTCATCCCCCGGATGCAGAGGATGGGCATCGCCTTCGGGGCCCACGTCAATGCCTTCACCTCCTTCGATCAAACCGTTTACATGCTCGACCTGCCGGACCTGTCCGAGGAAACCCAGAAGCTCGGGTTCACCATCATGCGCGATTTCGGCGATGGCGCACTGCTCCAACCTGCGGAAATCGACAACGAACGCGGGGTGATTCTCGCCGAGAAGATCAGCCGCGATTCGGTAAACTACCGGCTGATGCTCCAACAATTCCGCACCCTGCTGCCCGGTTCGCTGATCACCGACCGGTTCCCGATCGGCTCCGAGGAGGTGATCAAAGCCGCCCCGCGCGAGCGGTTTGTGGATCTCTACACCCGCTATTACGTCCCGGCCCGGATGACCTTTATCGTGGTGGGCGACGTGGATCCCGCCCAGATGGCGGAGCGGATCAAGCAGCAGTTCGGGTCGATGAAAAACCCGGAAAACGCCGGTGAAAACCCGGACATGCGCCCGCTGAAGACACCCGAGGGGTTGGAGACCGCGGTCTTTTCCGACAAAGAGGTGAGTTCCACCAGCCTGTCCCTGAGCGCGATCAAGCCGTATCTGAAAAAGCCGGACACCACCGCCAACCGGATCGCCGAAATGCCGCTGGACATCGCGCACTCGATGTTGTCCCGCCGGTTCGAGCGCCTGGCCAAGAAGGAAAAATCCCCGATCCTGTCCGGCTCCGCCAACAGCAGCGATACGTTCAACTACGCCAGGATCGGCTCGGTGGACGTGACCGCAGCGGATGGCCGCTGGCAGGATGCCGTGCCGGTGCTGGAGCAGGAGTTCCGCCGCGCATTCGAGCACGGGTTCACCGAGGCGGAACTGGCCGAGGCCAAGGCGAATATTCTCACCCGCTACGAACAGGCGGTCAAACAAGAGTCCACCCGCAAGTCCGACGGGATCGCCATGGCCTTCGTGATGTCGATCAACAGCGAAACGGTATTCTCGACCCCTGAGACCGACCTCGGGATCGTCAAGACGGGGCTGGACGCACTGACTCCCGCCGCCTGCCATGAGGCGTTCCGGAAATTCTGGGAAGTGGCCGGCATGCACCTGGTGCTCACCACCAATAGCCAACCAGAGGATGCCGAGAAGGAACTGAGCGCGATCTATCAGGAATCGACCGGCTTCCCGGTGACGGCTCCCGAGGTCATCGAGCAGCAGGAGTTCGCCTACCAGAGCTTCGGCAAGCCCGGCACCGTGGTGTCGCGCAAGGAAGTGGAGGACATGGGGATCACCCAACTGGTGCTATCCAACAATGTCTGCGTCAATCTGAAACCCACGGATTTTGAAAAGAGCCGGATTCAGTTGAGTGCCCGGATCGGTTCCGGCCAGCTCACCCAGCCCAAGAATGCGCCGATGCTGGAGACCTTTGCGACAGCGGTGTTCGAAGGGGGCGGTCTCGGCAAGCATTCCAACGAAGATCTGGAGCAGATTCTGGCCGGCAGGCTGGTGGGTTCCTCGCTGGGGATCGACGAGGACGCGTTCACCCTCGGTGGCAGCACCACCCCCACCGACTTCGGCCTGCAAGTGCGGTTGATGTGCGCCAGCCTGACCGACCCCGGCTACCGCAACGAAGGCCTGTGGCAATTCCAAAAGGCCATCCCGATGATTTCCCAGCAGCTCAAGCACTCGCCGGCAGGACCGCAGATGGAAATGGAGGGCTGGCTGCATGGCGGGGACGCCAGGTATTCGCTGGCACCCATGGAAAAACTCGCGACCTACACCATCGACGACGCCAAAGAATGGCTGACTCCCGAACTCAGCAAAGGCTATCTGGAACTCTCGATCGTCGGTGATTTCAAAATCGACGAGGTGCTGCCCGAGTTGCTGGCGACCTTCGGAGCCCTGCCCAAGCGGGACAAGACCAAGCCCGAGCTGGCCAGCGCCCGCAAGGTGGAGCTCCCCAACGCACCGGCGAAGAAGGCGTTCACCTATGAATCGACCATTCCCCAGGCGGTGGCCTTTGTCTTCTGGAAGACGGCGGGCATCCGTGGCCACCAAAAGGAATTCCGCCGCCTCAATCTGCTGGCGGAGATCTATCAAGACCGTCTGCGCGAGGAGATCCGCGAGAAACTCGGTGCCTCCTACAGCCCGAACGGTGCGGTCAACGGCTCGGACACCCTGGACGACTTCGGATTCATCCTCGGCCGGAGCGTGGGCAAGACCGCCGATGTGGACCTGCTACTCAAAACCATGCGCGACCTGGGCAACAAGCTGGCAATCGAGGGCGTGAGCGACGACGACCTCGATCGCGCGCTCAAACCCACGCTCAAGATGATCGAAAAATCCCAGCGTGACAACAAATACTGGCTGGGCACCGTGATGGCGCGGTGCCAGACGGACCCGGAGCGCATCGAATTGATCCGCGGCCGCGATGCCGACCTCAAGTCGATCACCGCCAAGGAACTCAACGTACTCGCCAACAAATATATGAAAGCCGAGCACGCCCTGATGGTGGCACTCAAGCCGGAAGAAGACTGAACCGCCGCAACCCGCCCAATGCTGTCATGAGCACCCCCACCCCAGCCCCTCGGGAAAACGATTTCACCGCAGGACCGGCTAGAGCGGGCAGCCGCCGGTCATTCACCGGCTCCACCGGCGATGCTGCCTTGGACGTGCGGATTGCAGAACTTGCCGCCGGGATTTCCGGAGTGGCGGAGCCCGCGCTGCTGCTGGAGATGCTGGTGACCAGCGTGCGGATTGGGCGGATGGAAATCGAACCGGGCGAGTTCAAGCTCTTCAACCGGGCACTCAAGGAGATGCGTCACGCCGAGGAGGTGTTCAAACCGTGGCGCAACACCCGCAAAGTCGCGGTGTTCGGCTCGGCGCGGACAGCCCCCGAGGAATCGGAATACCAAGCGGCGGTCGAGTTCAGCCGCCGGATGCGCGAGCAAGGATTCATGACGATCACCGGCGCGGGCCCCGGCATCATGGCCGCCGGCAATGAAGGGGCCGGACGCGACCACAGCTTCGGGCTCAACATCGTGCTGCCCTTCGAGGCGGCCGCCAATGAATTCATCGCCGGCGATGAGAAGCTGGTCGCCTTCAACTACTTCTTCACCCGCAAACTGAGTTTTGTCAAGGAAAGCGACGCCCTCGTCGGGTTTCCCGGCGGTTTCGGCACGATGGACGAGGTGTTCGAGTCCCTCACCCTGATCCAAACCGGCAAGTCGTCGATCTATCCGATCGTACTGATCGATGCCAAGGGCGGCACCTACTGGCGGTTTTGGGAGCAGTTCATCAACAACCACCTGCTGCGGCTGGGCCTGATTTCCGAGGCGGATCTTTCGCTCTACAAGGTCACCGACGACGTGGACGAGGCAGTGGCGGAGATCGTGCGTTTCTACCGGGTGTTCCACTCCTACCGGTATATCGGTGACCAGTTGGTGATCCGGATGCGGCAGCCGTTGGCGGAGGGTGAGCCCGAGCGACTGACCAGTGAGTTCGCCGACCTGATCAAATCCGGGGGCATGACCCAGCGGGACGCGTTGGAGGAAGAAGATGACGAGCCGGAAATGCAAGCCCTGCCACGGCTGGTGTTCCGCCACCGGCGCCGCGACTACGGACGGCTGCGGCTGCTCATCAATGCCATCAACCAAGCCGCGCTGGCATGAAGACCGACCGTGCCGACACCCTGCTGGTGGCCCGCGGCCTGTGCGAGTCCCGCGAGCAGGCAAAACGCCTGATTCTCGCCGGCGAGGTCCGCCGCGGTGACCGGGTGATCGGCAAACCCAGCCAGAAGCTGCCGCTCGATGCGCCGCTGGAGGTCCGCGAGCGGCCGCGCTTCGTCGGGCGCGGCGGCTTCAAGCTGGAAGGTGCGCTCGACACCTTCGGCATTGATCCGGCCGGGTGGGTTTGCCTTGATGTGGGTGCCTCCACCGGTGGTTTCACCGATTGTTTGTTACAACGCGGGGCCAGCCGGGTCCACGCGGTCGATGTGGGCACCAACCAACTGGTATGGAAACTCCGCAACGACCCCCGGGTCATCGCCCGCGAGCAGTTCAACGCCCGCCATTTGACCACCGCCGACCTTGGCGAGACCGTCCGCCTGGCGGTGATGGACCTCTCGTTCATCTCGCTGACCAAAGTCCTGCCAGCCGTGTTTTCCGTGCTGGATGAGGCGGGCAGCGTGGTCTGCCTGATCAAACCCCAATTCGAGTTGCGGCGTGAGGACGTGGGGAGAGGCGGCATCGTCAGGGATCCGACCCTCCACGCACGCGCCGTCGCGGGAATCCGGGAGTTTGTGACCGGGCCGATGAGCCGGCAATGGCGCGGAGTGGTCCCCTCCCCCATCACCGGAACCGACGGCAATCAGGAGTTTCTCGCCTGGATCGGGTAAGATTTGGGGAATTTTTTCAGTTCTTCCTTGACAAAAGGCCCGGATTCCATCATTCCCGCCCCCCGGAACGTCCGCAAGAACCAAGCAACACAACCAAATCAAACAAATCGCATGCGTGGAGTGACCATGAAGAAAGGCGAGCCCGTTGACCGGGCTCTCAAGCGCCTCAAGACCAAACTTGATAGTGAAGGTATTCTGGAAGAGATGCGCCGCCGGCGTTCCTTCGAGACTCCCACTGAGCGCAGACAGCGCAAACTTCGCACCGCTTCCAAGCGCAACAAGATCCGTTGGCGCTACACCCCGATCGGCCATGGTGCAGCCGCTGCGGCGGCCGCCGCAACCGCCGCCACCGAAGGTTGATTCAGGCGGTTCTTGCAGACCGGGAAATTCGCGGGTGCCAGCAACGGCACCCGTTTTTTTGTACCATTCCTAGCCTTGCACCCCAATGGTCCGCTGGCAGGCGAGTCAAGGGGGGTGGGCGTCCCGCCCTCCTCAAGGCATGGGGGCGTCCCCGCCCACATTCGCCAATGAATGGGCAAAAAGCAGGGCCAGCCCCCTACATCACCGCCGCGCGTAGCGGAACCCGGGAAACGCCCGCACCAAGCGGCGCATTTCCAGTTTCATCAGGGTGGCCGTGACCACATGCGCGGGCAGGCCGCAACCCTCGATGATCCGATCCACCGCCAGCTCGTCCGTGGTCACCGCCGCATAGACCGTGGCCTCCTCTTCCGGCAACTCCGGCAAATCCGCCCGTACCTCCGCCGCTGCCAACGACCCGGACGGCCGCGCAAACGGCAACTCGCCGAGGTCATCGAGCAGGTGCGAGGGATCCGCCACCAGCGTGGCTCCGTCTCGGATGAGCTGATTGCACCCGGCGGATGAGGGTTTGTCGATCTGTCCCGGGACCGCGAAAATCGGCTTGCCATATTCCGAGCCCAGATTCGCGGTGATCAGCGAGCCCGACCACGCCGGGCACTCGACCACCAGCACCGCCCGCGCCCAGCCGGCGACGATCCGGTTGCGCATCGGAAAGGTCTGCTTGTCCGGCGCGGTGTGCAGCGGAAACTCGGACACAATCGCCCCGTGACCGTCGGCGATCCGCTCGGCCAGCGCGAGGTTTTCCGGCGGATAAAGCTTGGCCAACCCGGAACCGATCACCGCGATGGTCCGGCCACCGGCAGCCACCGCGGCCTCGTGAGCGGCGGTGTCGATCCCCCGCGCCAGCCCGGAAATAATGGTGAATCCGGCCTGGGCTATTTGATAGGAGAATTTCTTGGTCGTTTGCGTGCCGTAAGTGGTGGCCCGCCGGGAACCCACCACACTGATGGCGTGGCGGTCGCGCTCCTCCAACCGGCCCCAAACATACAACAGCAGGGGCCGGTCGTAAATCTCCCGCAGCGGCGCCGGGTAGGCCGCGTCCATCTCGGTCAACAGCGCGATCCCGCGGTGCTCCACCTCCGCCATCTCCGCCACCGGATCCGCGTGATCCTGCCAGCCCCGGAGAATCCCCGCCGTTTCCTCACCGATGCCATCCACCCGCATCAGCCGATCCTTCGCCGCCCCCAAGATCGACTCCGGGTCGCCGAAGGACTCCAGCAAACGTCGGACCCGGATCGGGCCGATTTTCGGCAGCAGGTTCAGAGCGACAAGAGCTTCAAGCGGCGACATGGGGGGATCAAAGCCGAAAAACTGAAAAACTGAAATACTGAAATACTGAAATTCAGAAATGACCCTCATAACTACTGAATCATGCGCGGAAAACTCATCCTGGCGGCTATCCTCGTCCAACTCCTCGTCCTCGGCTGGATGGCCGGCGAGCGCGAGTGGATCGTACGCACAGCGCCCGAAGTCTGGCTGCGCACCGCTCCGGTGGACCCACGCGACCTGTTCCGCGGCGATTATGTCACGCTCGCTTATGACATATCGAACATCCCCGCCGGAAAGCTAGGCCCCGGGTTGATCGCCTATCTCGATGACCAATCCGCAGCCGCGCACAGCCGCTCCCAACGCCGCGAAATCGTGATCTACGTGAGTCTGGAAGCGAACGCCGGCACCGGCCCGGCCCGGATTTCGCTCGCCGATCTAACGCCCCCATCTTCCGGTGTATTCATCAAAGGGCGGGTGCGCACGTATGGGGCATCGTCCAGCTCCGGGTTGACCGGCGTGAGCTACGGCATTGATGCCTATTTCATCCAACAAGGAAAGGGATACGAAATCGAACAACTGCGGACCAATGGTTTCTCCAACGAAGTCCAAACCTCGATGGACATGCGTGTCGCCGTTGCCCACAATGGGACCGCCGTACTCACCGGTCATCGCTGGGGGGCGCTGGGAATCGGCACAAGGCTCCAAGAAGACCCGGAATCCGGTCGCAAGATGATCAACATCACCCTCCAAAACACCGGCACCGGACCTCACGCGGTCGTGCTACCCGCCGACCTCCGCACGCTGCATGTGCAGCGCATGGTGGGATGGAACGGCACAGGGATCGACGCAACCATTCCCCACCCCGATCCCGCTCCGCTGACCGATGCCGACGTTCGCATCCTGCAACCGGGGGAATCCGTCAAGGTGCGGATCGATCCGTCAAAGTGCCTGGTGGAGACAACGGAATCCGAGAAACCCACACCGCTCAGTGAGCTGAAGGACGACTATCAATATTTCCGGGTCGTTTACACCTCGCCTGCGGTTGACGAGTCCCGGGGTCTCAGGGACGCGTCTCTCATCACCCGGGACAACCTGGCCGGGCGGCAATTCGGAACCCACGAACTCAACCGTTAGAAGGTCATTTCAGCGGGTCAATGGAAGCTTGTCCCCAGCCAGTAGCAGCCTACGGCTATGGCTCCCACCGCGCAGACGCCCATCAGGCCGCGATATACTTTCATGCCACGAACGGAGCAGGTTGCCGCCACCCGCCCGATGCCCCAGGAGAACGCCGCCATCGCCGCCACGGTTCCGACTCCGAACGCGATCAGATAACTGAACGCCTCCACCTTTGTCGGGAACGCCAGGACGGGCAGCACGCCCAGAAAATGTGAACTGCCGGCCAGCCCGTGCAAGGTGCCGATACCGAAGGCGACGTGCGTATGCAAATGGGCCGAGGGCTCGCGGTGTTTGGACGGATGCTTGTGAACGTGAATATGGACGTGACGGTCGCCATCGTGTTCGTGTTCGTGCGTGTGGACCTTGTACTTGAGCGCCTGGCGCAACGCCCACAGGCCGATGCCGAACAACATCACTCCCACAAATCGTTCGCCCCACGATGAAATCAAGTCCACGGGGATCAAGTCCCGCAACCACAGCGACAACAATCCCACAAGCGTGACGCCTGCGGAATGGCCCACTCCCCAACGCACTCCCGGCAGCCATGCGCGTGCGGGTCTCCGCACCGCCAGTGGCGCGATGGCCGCAAGATGGTCTGGCCCTGCCAACACGTGGGCAAAGCCCGCCGCCAATCCCGTAATCGCTGCTATCATCGCTGGTAAATTGCTTTTCGGGGTTGGTGGATCAGGGGCTGGACGGTGGCGTGAGGTGGATCATGGGATCATCTCTTCAAAGCCGAGACTACGGTTTTCCCTCCCGATGCCAAGGCAAATCAGTGCAAGAGCGAAGATTTGTCCGGAACAGGCATGCCGGGTGTCAGTCGCAGCATGGCGCCAGAAGAAATCCTCGCGCGGAGCATTGCCGGCGTAGCCGATCCAGCGACGCTACAGACCCACACAGTCCGCCAGGTCCCAGGCGGCGAGGTCGGCCTCCGGGGTGGAGATGCCGCTGATGCCGAAATTCTCAACCAGAACCTTGGCCACATTGGGTGACAAGAACGCGGGCAGGGTCGGGCCAAGGTGGATGTTTTTCACGCCCAGATGCAGCAGGGCGAGCAAGACGATGACCGCCTTCTGCTCATACCAGGCGATGTTGTAAACAATGGGCAGCTCGTTGATGTCATCGAGCTTGAAGACTTCCTTCAGTTTGAGCGCGATGAGCGCCAGCGAATAGCTGTCATTGCATTGGCCCGCATCCAGGACGCGCGGAATCCCGCCGATGTCGCCGAGCGCCAGTTTGTTATAGCGGTATTTGGCGCAGCCGGCGGTTAGAATCACGGTGTCACCGGGCAACTCCCGGGCGAAGTCCGCGTAGTAGTCGCGGCTTTTCATCCGGCCGTCGCAACCGGCCATGACGACGAACTTGCGGATGTCCCCGCTGTTGACGGCGGCCCCCACCTGGTCGGCCAGGGCAAAGACCTGATGATGGGCGAACCCGCCGACGATGCTGCCGGATTCGATTTGGGTGGGTGGGGCGCATTGTTTGGCCTGGGCGATGACCTGGGAGAAATCCTTGGT
>JAIPKB010000218.1 GCA_021733795.1 Akkermansiaceae bacterium
GACCCATTGCTGCGGCTGGTGCTGCGCCACCGCGATGAACTCACCTCCTGTCTGATCGTGCTGGCCGGATGGGACGAACCCCGCCGCGAATTCATCCGCAAACTGGCAGCCGGCGGAGTCAGCGGCATCCCGCTCATCGTCGGCCAGGGCGAACGGCCGCCGGACCTGCCCGGTCACTGGCTGCAAAGCGGCCACATCGCCCGCGACCTGCGCCACCTGCCCTCCCGCCTGGCCCCGTCATGAACCCGCATCCGCCACCACCGCGACTATTGTTAGGCACCGCCCTGCTGTGCTGGGGTGCGCTGACCGGCCATTCGGTGGTGGGGCTGGTGCTCGCGCTGATCGTGGAAGCCGTGCATTGGACCCGCCTGCGCTGGGACTTCGATGAGCTGGCCCAGATCCGGGCCTGGCGGCTCTCGGTGCTATTGATGTTCCTGATGCTGGTGGTGTTCTGGATCGACGACGTCCCGCAGATGGCGGTGCCGCGATTGTTGGGCTGGCTGCCGGCCCTGCTGCTGCCGGTGCAGTTCGTGCAGGCTTACGGGTTGCGGGGTTCCATTTCGGTGCGGGTCTTCTCGTTTTTCAGCCGGGCGCAGCGGGAGACGAAACACGCCTATCAAACGGACCCCGGCCGGGGGCTGTTCAACTTCGGCCACGTCTATCTGGTGGCGGTGCTGCTGGCCGGCACCCCGGTGTGGAAAACGCCGGACTCCTGGCTCTATCTGCCGAGTTTGGTGGTGTTGACAGGCTGGAGCCTGATCGCCTCACGGCGCTGCCGGTGGCCGCAGGTCGTCGGCTTGATGGCGGTGGCGCTGGGCTTGGGGCTAGCCGGTGGCTGGGGACTCGATCGCGCGTTCCAGTGGTTCAACTACGGCCTGTTCCGCAACCGCGGACAGCAAAACAGCCCGTCCCATTTCCGCACCGCGATCGGCCGCCTCGGCGAGATCAAACAATCCGCCGACATCGTCTGGCGGCTGCGCACCGAGGACGGGGCACGCCCCCCCACCCACCTGCGCACCCGCGGCTACAACCGCTATCGGTCGGGATTGTGGAGCAACCTGCCGCCATTGTTAGATGATGCCAGCCCGACTCCTCCGCGGGCCAACCAGGGGAAAGGCTCTCTCAACGAGGATTTCAACCCGCTGGAGTATGTGGAACGGCCGGATGGTCGCGGCTTTTACCGGCTGCGGCCGGTTCCGATCGAGGAACTGATCCGGCCGGGCATGCCACGTTTCACGCTGCGCGGCACGGTGGCCAACGAACGACCGATGCCGCTGCCCGGGACTGCGGCGACCCTGTCCGGTTTCGACGTGGAGTCCTTCGAGTCCAACTCGCTGGGATCAGTGATCATTTTCCCGAAGGGCTCGGTGGCGGAGGGCTCGGTGATCTGGCAGGATGCCGGCAACCGGGATAGTCCGCCGTGGCCCCAGAGCGACCTGTGGCTTGACGACACCGAACGCGACGCGCTGCGGGAGGTCCTGGCCGGACTGCACCTCGACCAAGCCCCCACCCTGCAAGCCAAGTTGCTGCTGTTGCAACGGTTTTTCAGCGGCTTCGAATACAGCCTCTACAACACCATCGAGGCACCGCGGGTCGGCGCGGTAAGGGGCGATAGCGCGATCACCCAGTTTCTGAAAAAAGAACGGCACGGCCACTGCGAATACTTCGCCACCGCCGCCTGCCTGTTGCTGCGGGAGGCGGAGATCCCCAGCCGCTACGCGATCGGCTTCGTGGTGGCGGAACACGATGGCGGGCGCGGCGAATGGGTGATCCGCGGACTCCACGCCCACGCCTGGACCCGCGTCTGGGACGAACAGACCGGAGTCTGGATCGACTTCGACCCAACCCCGCCATCATGGCTGGCAGCCGAGTCCGGTAGTGGCCTCTCACTTCAGTGGATCTTCGATTTCGTGCTGCGGAGCAACGAGGACTTCAACCTCTGGCGCAATAAACCCGGCAACAACGGCCTTGTTTCCGGCATCATGCTCGGTCTCGGCGGCCTGGGATTGATGTTCATCATCCACCGCCTGTGGCGCTCCAAACGCACGGTCGGTGGTCCCCGCCGGACCGATGGCAGGCGCGCGGAAAGCCTCCGCACCCCGCTCCACCGCCTGGAGCGGATCGCCACCAAACACCTCCCGCCCAGAACCATCGGCGTGCCATTCGCCCGCTGGCTGGAGGGACTGAAAACCCGCCTGACAGACCACTCCCTCCTCGACGAGGCCCTCGCCCTCCATCAACGGCTGCGGTTCGATCCGGCCCCCTCCGCCCCCGCCGATGTGGAGCGGCTAACGGCCCTCACCCGCCAACTCGAAACCACCCTGAAACGGCAGAAACCGAATGGCATCGTGAGCTGAGTTGTGCGTTGCCCCATAAGCGGCGATGTGAATGAATTGGCGCTGATCCGCTGAAACCCAGTCGCGCAGGTCAAGCGGCAGGGGTGTCGTGGTCAATGTTGACGAATCGGACCACCATCATTGAATTGCATTCCAAACGTTGTTTTTGTTTCAATCGTCCAGAAACTTCCCGGGGTTGAGGATGCCGTGGGGATCCAGCGCACGCTTGAGCGTCCGGTGGGTCGCCATCGAAACCGGACCGAGCGCCTCCGCCACCCAACGTTTCTTGGCCAAACCCACTCCGTGTTCGCCGGTGATCGCCCCGCCCTGGGCCATCACCCAGGCGAACAGGATGTCCAGCACTGCGTCCGCCCGCTCGCGGCCCTCCGGGCTTTCGTAGTCGGCCACCATCAGATTGGTGTGGATGTTGCCATCTCCCGAGTGTCCGAAACAGGCGATCGAAATGCCCGTCTCCCGCTCCAGCATCCGCGCGAACTCCACCAGTTCCACCAGTTTCGACCGCGGCACCACGATATCCTCGTTTAATTTGGTTAGACCGGTATCCCGGAGCGCATAGGAAAACTCGCGGCGCAACTGCCAGATCCGCTCGCAGGACGGCTCGTCCGGGGCGCGCTCGACTGCGGTGGCTCCCAACTCCTCCAACCGCTTGTGGAGTTCCACCAGTTCAAACATGACCGAGGCCGGTCGGCCGTCGATTTCCACGATTAGATAGGCATCCCCGGGAGGAAACGCCCCCGGCCCCAACCGCTTGCGCGCGGCATCCAGGGTGAAGCCATCGGTGATTTCCAGTGCGGAGGGGAGATGGCCCGCATTGAGCACCCCCTGCACCGCCGCCGCAGCCATGGCGAAGTCCGGAAACACCGCCGCCAGCATCGCCCGGCCGCCCGGCCGTGGAATCAACCTCAGAGTGGCCTCGGTGATGACGCCCAACATCCCTTCCGAGCCAGTGAACAAGCCCAGCAGATCGAACCCGGTCTTGTTCTTGTGCAACCGCCCGCCGCTGCGCAGCACGCGACCATTTGCCAGCACCACTTCCAGCCCCAGCACATAAGAGCGTGTCACCCCGTATTTCAAACACCGCGGCCCGCCGGCATTGGTCGCGATGTTGCCGCCGATCGAACATTCCTCGAGCGACGCCGGATCCGGCGGGTATTCCCAACCAACCAGCCGCGCGGCAGCCTGCAAGTCGCCGGTGATCACCCCGGGTTGCACGATCGCCACCCCGTCTTCCGGGTGCACCCCTAGAATCCGGTTCATGCGGGCGGTTGAAAGTACGATCCCACCCCGCACCGGCACGCAGCCACCCACATATCCCACCCCCGCACCGCGGGTCGTCACCGCCACCCGATGATGGTGCGCATACGCCAGCACTGCCGCAACATCGGCCGTAGTTTCGGCAAACACCACCACCTCGGGCAGATGCCTGGCCGACCATTTATCCCCGGCGTGCCCCTCCAGCACTTCCCCGCTCGCGGATACCTTTCCGGCACCGATCCGCTCGGTGAGTTCGGCGACGATCACAGCAACCTCCGGCGGACCGGCGGACTCAGCTTGAGGCGTCACTGGTTCCGCCACCGGTTGCTCCTGCATGCCAGGTTCTTCATGGTCATCCGGGAACTCCCACAAGCCGTCCACTTCCGCTGGAGCAACTACCCCGCGGGCGACCCAACTACGGGCCTTACGAAAAAAATCATCCATTCGCTTCATACGCTTTGGTTTGCACGATCTGACCCGCAATCCGGGGTTTCGTCACGCCAGCAACTCGCGCGGCTAGAGCCCGGCGACCTCCCAGCCCTTGCGGTATTTCCGGCGGACGAAGCGATTGGCTTCGGCCACCTCTGGAAAACTCATCGCTGCAGCGTCCCAAGCGAGTTTCCGGCCAGGGAAGCGCAGTGCGATCGTCCCCATCAGGACCATCTCGGTCATGCGCGCGGCATAGGGAAACGCCGAGTGGGTCTGGCCGCCGTTCTTGCCGAGAATCGCATCGATGAACTGGTGGTAATGCTGCTGCGGCGCTAGCTTCGGAGCCTTGATGCTGGCCATGCGTTCCCGTGGATACAACTGCGGACCGCCACCATGTTCCATCATCAATGCCCCGTCTCCTCCTAACATTAGCGCACCCTGGGTCGGCCAGGACCGGCCGCCAATGTGGGCGCGCAGTTCATCGGCCGGATACTTGCCGCCATCCGACCAAGTCAGCTTCACGGACTCACCCGCCGTAAACCCGGTCCCCGGATAGATATATTCAACAATCTGCCAGCGGGGAAACGTCTCGACCCGCCGCTGCGGGTGGGCGAACCACTCCGGTTCCACCTCCGCCCGCACCGATAGTGGCATGCCCAACTCCAGCGCCCGGAACGGCATGTCCATGATGTGACAGCCCATGTCCCCGAGCCAGCCACAGCCGAAATCCTGCCAACCACGCCACCAGGTGGGGTGATAAACCCCCGTCACATAGGGCCGTTCCGGAGCCGTACCCAGCCACCCGTCCCAGTTGAGAGAATCCGGAACCGGATCGGAATTCTCCGGACGCGGCCCCTCCGGCCGGTATTTCTCCGGAGGCTTGTTCGACCAGAGGAAGACTTCCCGCACCTTGCCGATCACCCCGCTGCGGATCCACTCGACGGCAATCCGATCACCGATGCCCGAGGCTAACTGAGTCCCCATCTGGGTGACCCGCCCGGCTTCGGCAGCCTTGGCCGCGATCATCCGCGCCTCGTGGATATCGTGGGTCAGCGGCTTCTGGCAGTATACGTGGCAGCCCCGCGAGAGCGCCGTCATCGTGATCGGCGCGTGCATGTGATCGGGAGTCGAGACGTTCACCGAATCGAGCGACTCCTTGGCGAGCAGTTCCCGCCAGTCTTGATAGTAGGTCGCTCCGGGCACCTGCGCCCGGACTCCCTGACTGCGGGCCACATCGATGTCACAGACCGCGACCACTTCCACCGCCGGATGTCCGGCAAATTGAGAGAAATCGCCGGCCCCCATCCCGCCGATGCCGATGCAGGCGTGGCGGATTTTTTTACCCGGGGCGGCGAACAATCGCCCGCCGGGCAACACGGCGGCTCCGAAACCGAAAGCTCCGGCCCCTCTGACAAACTGGCGGCGATTGAGTGGCGGTGACATGGACCCAACTACGCGCGGTACCGCTGTGATATTTCAACGAAATACCGACGGACAACCGTCTGCGCATGGCTTCGCCGGGACAAGCAGACCGCTGCGGCCCCCTCTCGCCACCACCTAGACCACCTTTCCCCTCTCGAATGAATCCCCGGGGCGCTTCAGGATGTGCCGCACGAACCGTCGCCCTTGCCAATGCCGAGCCTGCCGAGGATTTTCTCCGCCGGGCAGAAGCCGGTCAATGCGGATTGAATCAGGTTGCAACCGACAAATGCCGCGAGCAGCAGCCACCAATAATTGACCCAGTGGGCGAGGGAAATACTGATGAGCACCATGGTGCCGGCGAGGATGCGAATGGCGTTTTCCATTTTCATAAGGCAATAGACTTGGGGATGCGCTTCAATCGGAGTGCCGGCAACGGGCGGCACGGGCCGGGTGATTGTCGCCTCGTTTTGCCGAAAGGCAAGCAGAATGTTGCCGCTGGCGCCAGCCAGGGAAAAGGTCGAGTTCGATTTTTCTGGGGGCACCAATCCGACGGATTCGCTTGCCCTCCAGCAATCCAGATCCTCACGGCTCGCCGACGGTGGGATGCGGCACCACCGTGGCGGTCGCTTTCACGGCGCGAGTGAGGAGTTCGGGCGCGTCTTTGGAGCCTGGCACCGCCTCACGGGCCATGCCGCGGTACCGGAGGGGCTGGTAGCCGAGGGCGAGCAGGGCGTCCAGCGGTGCCTGCTTGAGACCGGGTTTCCAGTAGTCAGGACCGCCGCCGGTTTCGTAATAATAGATCCAACTGCGCTCGGGATTCGACCACCCGGCGCATAGCAACACATGGCGGCGGGGAATGTTGAGCAGATCGCCGGGCCGCAAGTCCCCCGCATCCGCCAGCCCCGTGCAAACCGTCGGCAATTGGGCGGTGTCGTGGACACTTGGCAGTTTGAGGCAGCGGGAAACGAAACCGGAGCAATCCACCCCCGCCGCCTGCTTGCTCACCGCGGCGTTGTCGGCCCGGCGTTTGGCGGGCGACGAGACATCGCCCGCCGCCAGGCCATTGGCGACAGCAACGTCGAACGAGTCGGGACTATCGAAGCCTCCCCACTTGTAGGGCACGCCGGTGTTGACCTCGCCCGGAACCCACCAGCCCTTGCGCGGGCATTGCGGGTCGAGCGTGACGTCCGGCGTGTTCACCACGATGCCGTCACCATCCTTGCCGTGAAGAATGTTCTTGGCAAACGGCCGCCAGGAATGGGTCGAGAGTCGATGGGCGATTGCGATCGACTCCGCAGGAGTGAGTTGTGATGGCGCGTCCGCATCACCCGCGATGAGTTGGGGCGCGGGCGGCGGCGGCGCACAACTCGCAGCGAGCAGCAGGCAGGCAAACGGGAGAAGCTTCATCGCCGGAAGATGCGGCGGGTAGGCCATTGCGGTCAACCGCATTTCCATCAAGACAGGTACACACTCCATTTGGATTGACCCGCGCCATCCGGGCAGGCAGTATTCGCGGCATGAACATCCTCCGTGGCCTCGCGTTTCTGATTGGCTCGTGTCTCATGGTCCCGCCTGCCGTCGCTGAAACGACAATCTATCCGCGAGCGGCTCTCGTTATCGGCAATACCAAATACAAAGCGGACGTGGGACCGTTGCGCAATTCCGTGAACGATGCCAAGGCCGTCGCCAAAACGCTGAGAGGCCTTGGCTTTGCCGTGATCGAGGAGCACAACGTCACCCGCGATGAATTGCTGGAAGCGGTGACCGAGTTCCGGGGCAGGCTGCACGGCTCCGAGGTCGCCTTGTTCTACTACGCCGGCCATGGCATTTCCGTGGGAGGCTTGAACTATCTGGTTCCCATCAAATCCGGCTATCAACCCGCCGGGGGCGATAACACCACCCGCCGACTGCTGGCGGAAACCAAGCTCTTCAATGCGGAACAGATCAGCGCGGAAATGAGTGCCGGCGGCGGACGCTGCAACCTCGTCATCCTCGACGCCTGCCGCAACACGCCGGTGGCCCTCGATGCGAGCACCCGCAATGCGGCCACCGTGGGCGGACTCAGCGAAATGCGCCCACCCGCAGGATCGCTCGTCGCGTTTGCCACCGATGCCGGACACACCGCACGGGACGGCGCCGGCAGTCACGGTCTCTACACCGAAGAGTTGCTCAAGCATCTAACCACTCCAGGTCTGACCATCGAGCAGGTCTTCAAGCGCACCCGGTCCGGCGTATTGGAGCGCTCGGAAGGTGCCCAACTCCCCGCCGAATACTCCCGGCTCATCGGCGATGACATCTATCTGGCGGGACCCGCACCCGCTTCGCCCACTCCCCCACCCCCTAACGAAATTACCCGGGCGGTGAAAGCGCTCCCCGTAATGCCACCCACTCCCGCCGAGCTAAACCAACTCGCCGTCGCCGGTAGAACCAGCGACTGCATCACCGCCCTCAAGCTGAAAGCCTCTCTCGAAGGTCCCGGGGATTACGCCGCCGCCCCGCTCGACACCCTGCTCGAACTCACCAAGGAGATCCTCAAGGAAACCACCGTCGCATCACCCAAAATCGACCTGGCAATGGACATTTGCAAACTGGTGATCGAGGCGATTCCCGGCTGCCTGCCTCCGGACCACACCCAGCTATCATCGCTCACCGCCAAGGCACAAAACCGCCGCGGCGACTGCCTGCTGATCCTCGCCAGGCCGGAAGAAGCCCTACCCGCCTACAACGCCGCCATCCGGCTCGCTCCGGAGGATGCCTACCCGGTCTTCAACCGTGGCCGCGCCCAGCTCGCGCTCGGCCACAAGGACGAGGCGACCGCCGACTTCACCACCGCGGCCAGCGACAAGTTCAAGCAACCCAAGGCCCGCCAGTTGGCACTCAAGGCCCTGGCGGATATGGAGTAGATTCACTGGCTGCGACCCGCACCAGGGGGCTTGTCCCCTTGGACGGGAGAGGTGGCGGATATGAGTTCCGCCTACCACCCGTTGTTGTCATACTGCGGCTGCTCCGCGTCGTAACTTCTCCGCTCAGCTATCGTTTGCCGCACCTTGTCTTCCTGCTCCTTCGTGAAACCGAAATCGGGTATGGTCACGGCAGGTGGATGTTAGCAGTGAGGGGATGCAGACGCAAGGACTAAGAGCCTGTCTGAAAAATGGCAGGGGTCTTTTCCGAAGCGTCCAGGCGAATGAACTGAGCATGAAAAAGCCGGATCGGCCGTTCATTCGCCACCCATTCTCGCTGACCTTTCGGGAAAAGGTCCCTGCGTCGCCATTTTCCAGACAGGCTCTAAGGGAGGAAAAGCGTGGTAGCGGGTCTCATCCGAGGAAAGCGGGAGGGGCAGAGGGCACAGCCGCATTGCCGCACCAGCTTGAGGGCACCTCTAAAAACCTGCCTAACACAGATACAAAATATGGTTGCAAATCCAAATATTCTTTTTGAATGTTAGAAAACATTTCGCATAGTTAGATCCGTCATGGAAAGCTATATCGAACCAAAGCAACCGGGGCTGTTTGACACGAGCGAGCGGCTTGAAGAACCGCACAAGATGGGTGACCCATTGGCGCGGCTTGACGCAGTTATAGACTGGAGCGTCTTCGAGCCTGTTATGGGATTGATTCCAAGGGCCGATCCGAAGGGGCCGGGTGGACGTCCGGGTTTTCCGCCACTCCTGATGTTCAAGGTGTGGGTTATCGGCCATTTGTATAACCTCAGCGATGCACAGCTTGAATTCCAGATCACCGCCAGGCATAGCTTCAAGCGCTTCCTCGGCATTACTAACGCAGACAAGTCTCCCGATCAGAAGCACTACGGATATAGGAACCATGTGAAGGTGGATAGCAAGAGCAAGTTGATCGTCAAATTCAAAGTCACCGACGCGTCGGTGCATGACAGCCAGGCCCTGGATGCGTTACTTGAGGAGGGTGATCCGACGACGTATGTGGACAGCGCCTACACAGGCCCGGCGTGCGAGGCAGCCTTCGAGGGCAAGCGTGTGACGGGTAAGGTGATAGACCGCGCATACAGGAACAAGCCTCTCACCGCTCGTCAACGTAAGAGCAACCGTGCGAAATCCCGCATCCGGATATGGGGAACCCAAAACTACGCAAAAAGACGGTTTTTAGAGGTGCCCCCAAATACTGGGAGCGGACGATCGGCGCGGATGCCGATATCGGGCTGCTCACCGCGATCAACCCGGTGGGGATCGTGCTCGGACTGATCATCCTGATTCCGATCATCGGCCGCTATCCGGTATTCAAGATGCTGATCTACGGTGCCCTGATCACCTCGATCGCCTTGTTTCCGATGGCGGTGCCGTGGATGATCTATCCGTGGGACATCGTCACCACCCACTATGTCATGGCCATCCTTGCCATGGTATTGGTGACCCTTGGCGAGGTGATCTGGTCCCCCAGGCTCAACGAATACACCGCGTCGATCGCGCCCAAGGGCCAGGAGGGAGCCTATCTGGGCATGTCGATGATCCCGTGGTTCGCGGCGAAGACCACGGTCAGCCTCATTTCCGGCCATCTGCTCAGCCGCTGGGCTCTGGAAACCGTTGACATCGACGGAAAGGCCGTGCCGCTCCAGCAGGCAATGATCGACGGGCAACTCAGCTATTGGGATCGTCCGGAAGCGATGTGGCTGTATCTGGGGCTTTTCGCCCTCGCCGGCTGCCTGGTGGCATGGTCACTGCGCGAGTGGTTCGAGGCGGCTCCGCGCAAGCGCCTGGAGGAAAACTGACTGTGCTCTCTCACGGCCCGGTCCCCGCCCACCCTCCCCTCA
>JAIPKB010000219.1 GCA_021733795.1 Akkermansiaceae bacterium
GGCGGCGGCTGGCTCAGCGCCGATCTGGAAGCCGCCGGCACCCGAGGGGTCGGGCGAGAAGAAATCCTCCAGAGCGCCATTGACGAGGATTTTCCCGAGCCGTTCGTAGGCTTGCAGGTTCATCACCACGAGCGCCGAGTCAGCCCACGCGACGCCGCCAGCCACCGTGGTGTTGGCCATGACCGGTGACGAACCGGCGGTGAACTCGGCGAGCAGAGTCTTGCCGTCGCCGTCGGTGTCCGCGTCGGCTCCGTTAGAAAGGGTGCCGTAGTAATACCACTCAAACGCATCGTCGATGCCGTCGCCATCACTGTCGCCGGTGAAAAAGTGGGCGACGGCCGTGCGCTCGGTGTGATCCACGGTAAAGGAGCATTGCCGGAACGCCACGCCCCAGGCATCGCGCTGGACCACACCATCCACCGTCCAACAGCCGAAGGTCGGTTGTTCCAAGTTCGGAGTGGTGACGACCGTCCCCGGAAACACGACTGCCGATTGATCCACCAGCCCGGCGGGATCACTGACGAGCGTGTAGCGGATGCAACCGGCGAAGTCCACCGTGACCATCCCGGAGTCGGCATAGGCAAGCCCACTGGCATGGGCGGTGTCCGCAAACAGCGGA
This sequence comes from Akkermansiaceae bacterium, assembly GCA_021733795.1. Taxonomy (GTDB): domain Bacteria; phylum Verrucomicrobiota; class Verrucomicrobiia; order Verrucomicrobiales; family Akkermansiaceae; genus Luteolibacter. The sequence continues at coordinate 620 of JAIPKB010000219.1, forward strand.
TTGGTGCCACCGGCAAATTCCTGGGCAAGCGTGAGTCCATCGCCATCGGCGTCGGCGGTGGCGTCGATGGCGAGCGTGCCGAAGTAGGCCTGCTCCCACGCGTCCGGCAACTCATCGCCGTCGCTGTCGCCGGCCACCAACGTGGCAACACAGGCGCAGTCTGCCGTGGCCATGGTGAAGCTGACCACGCTCAGGGCACGACCCCAGGCGTCTTGTTGGCGCACGCCGTCGAGCGTCCAGTAGGCAAAGTCCGGGTTGTCAGTGAGGTCGGGCGTAGTGATGACCGTGCCGGGTGGCGCATAACCAGCTTGGTTGACGACATCGGCGGGGGTGCTGGTGAGCGTGTATCGCGCATAGCCGGCGATGTTGCAGACGACCAACGACGAATCGGCGTATGCCAGGCCGCTGGCGTGGGTGGTATCGGCAAACAATGGATTGGTGCCACCGGCGGATTCCTGGGCCAGGGTGAGACCATCGCCATCGGGGTCGGCGGTGGCGTCGTTGGCGAGCGTGCCGAAATACGCTTGTTCCCATGCATCCGGCAACCCGTCGCCGTCGCTGTCGCCACTGAGCAGGGTGGCGACACAGGTGCGGTTCGTCGTGTCCATGGTGAAGCTGATAACAGTCAGGGCGCGGCCCCAGGCATCCTGCTGGCGCACGCCGTCGAGCGTCCAGTAGGCAAAGTCGGCGTTGTCGGCAAGGTCCGGCGTGGTGATGGCCGCGCCGGGTGGGGCAATGGCGGATTGATCGACGGTGCCGGCGGGTTCGCTGGTGAGTGTGTAACCCGCGTAGTTGGCGATGTTGCAGGTGACCAGCGGAGTGTCGGCATAGGCTATGCCGCAGGCCAGCATGGTGTTGGCGAAGAGTGGGTTGGTGCCACCACCGCACTCATCGGCGAGGGTGATTCCATCGCCATCGGTGTCCGAGTCGGGCCCGTTGGTGAGCGTGCCGTAGTATTCGATTTCAAACCAATCCGGCACGCCGTCGGCATCAGCATCGCGGTCTTCCGGCAGGTAGTGTGCCACCGCCGTCGTGTTTTCCAACAACATCAACGACACCGGATTCAACGAACGCCCCCAAGCGTCCCGCAGCACCGCCGCCGGCTCGGACAGCGTCCAGTGGGTGAACCGCAACGCCGGAGTGTCAGGAGTGGCCGGAATGGCGGCGAAGGTGGCTTGGACCACCGATGTTTCGAGCCATTGATCGGAACTGACGACATCAAGCGGAAACCCCGTGCTGTCGTCCACGGCGGTTTGGACCAGATTGACCGTGGCGGCGTGTGCTGCCGCGGCAAGCAGTAGCGCCATGAAAACCGGGCCCAGCAGGGCTTGCAACCCGCACCCGGTCCGTCGCGCACCGCGCATCCCAACCTCAAACGATGAGTGACAGGGGTGGATCATGAGGGCAAAGAAGTCGGATTAAGAGCAAACGGCAGAATGGAATCAGGGTTGCTTTGCCACAGCCACGCAATGTGAACCGCCCGCCGCGATTGCGGTGACACCCGTGAGTCCGGTTGGGACCGTGGCTTGACCGCTGCTGTTATATCCCCAAGCGACTACGGTGCCGTCGGATTTGAGCGCAAGACTCAAGCTATTACCCGCTGAGATGGCGGTGACACCGGAGAGCCCTGCCGGGATTGTGATGCAACCGTAGTTGTTTTGTCCCCAACCCACCACGGTGCCGTCATCCTTGAGCGCAAGAGCGTGATTGTAACCGGCCACGATCAAGCTCACCCCGGAGAGCCCTTCAGGGATCGAGGTTTGACCGTAGTTGTTTTGTCCCCAACCCACCACGGTGCCGTCACTTTTCAGCGCAAGACTGAAATTGACACCCGCCGCGATTCTGCTCACGCCGGAGAGTCCAGCCGGGATATCCCACTGTCCATACGCATTGGATCCCCAGACGACAACGGTTCCGTCATGCTTCAGTGCCATGCTATGGTCGCCACCCGCCGCAATGGCAGTTACCCCGGAGAGTCCGACCGGGACGGTGGCTTTGCCGGCATTGATCCCGGAACCGTTATACCCCCATGCAACCACGGTGCCGTCGCTTTTCAGTGCGAGAGCATGAGCTGACACAACGCTACCCGCTGCGATTGCGGTCACGTCCGAGAGACCTGCCGGGGGGGCAGGTGCCGATCCCCAAGCGACAACCGTGCCGCCAGCCTTCAAGGCGTAACTTCCCCGAAAGCTTGCCGCGATTGCGATTGCTTCGGACGATAGATTGGGAATATTGATCTGACCATCCCCATTATTTCCCCACCCATAGACGAACTGCGAGCCGACATAAGGCCAATTGGTGGTGAGCCAATAGTCTTTGGCCAAGGGCGTGCGTGTCGCCGCATTGGCATAGGTCAAGATGTCCGCTCCAGCGTATGAGATATTCAGCAACTTGAAGAGAAACGGCTGGGCGTAATAGGGACTGAGAACATCGCCCGCCACCACCGGTTTCTGGTCGAAAACTCCACTGGTGGCCGAGCCCTGAAGGGTGCCGTAGGCAATCTCCATCATCGGATCCTCCGACGCATAAAACCAGAGCAGCCCGCTGAAGACCTGCTCGTCCGTAATCTCGATCTGATTGATCTTCAATTCGGGCTTGTCCGCTGCGGCCGGAATGGTGATTCCATCAAAGGGCAAGATGCCATTCGAATCCACCGCCAGCACCTCGAACTTGACCTGTCCGAGGCCGATGTTCCAGTCGGCGGCGACGTCCCAGGTGAGGGTTAGGTCGGCGTTTGTGGCGATGGCATCGCCTAGGTTCACCTCGGTGCCCTCGACGAAGGTGACCGGGCGGATGACATTGGCGAACGAGCGGACGCCGTCGACGAAGGCGAGGGCGCGGACCTTGACGGTGGCGTCATCGGGATCGGTGACCCGGTAGATTACGTCCATCAGCGTCGTGCCCGGCCGCATGGTGGCTGAATTGATCGCTACGGTGGGTGGGACATTGGGGGCGGCAGTGACGGGGAGGAGGAAGACAGAAGACAGAAGACTGCAAGACAGAAGACGAAGAGGTAGAGGAAGATTTCGGATCGTTTTCATGGGCTGCGGGGGATAGGGTGTTGGGTTCGGCTCCATCTGAACACGGATATACTGTGTCTCAGTTACCCGTAACATGATGATTTTCGGGGGGGAGTAAAGCAAAAAACCCGCTTTTTTTGCTGGGAATTCAGGCTTAATAGGGGGACATGGGCACGGGTGATGGAGGGAAGGGTGAGGACGGCCAAACAAGGAGCGTGGGCGTCCTCGTCCGCATTGGACAATGAGGGTAGAAAGAAATGAGGCCTTGGCGCTTGCACTTTCTCGTTCCATTGGCTGGCGGGCGGGACGCACCACCCTCCTTGAGGCGGGCGGGACGCGCCGCCCTCCTTGAGGTGGGCGAGGACGCACCACCCCCCTTGAGGTAGGCGAAAGAACCTGGGTTGACCCGAAATTTGTGCTTTTGTCGGAGGCGAGGGGTTGCTAGCATCGCGGGCGATGAATGCCGACACGCTGATGAATCCCACTTCTGGTCTTCGGAAGCTCGGAGTAATTCTGGTTGGATTCGGTTTGATCGGGGGAGGGATCGTCGCGTGGCAGGCGCGGAGCGGCGGGAAGCTGGCGAGGCATGCCGGCCCAGTCTTTGTCGGGGTGGCTCCGCCGTTGGTGACAAACGCTCCGGTTGTCTGCGGTGCTGCCGTTGCCGCAGAGATCGGTTCGCCCGGCCAACCGGGCAAGCAAGGCGGCCGCGATTCCCTCGGCGCGGCGTTGGCGGCTGCGCGGCGATCGGTGGAGGAATTGGATCCGGCCGCGCCTCATGCCCGTGGGGCGCGCTATTTCGCGGCAAATCCAGAGCAGCAATTGCGGGCGTGGTTTTCCAACGATGGAGTCGAGCTGGCCAGTGGGATCGCGACGCCCGAAGGTGAGGAACCATGGGGTTTGAAGGTGCGGCTGCAAGCGGTGGGACGGGCGGCTGCCATGACTCCGATCACTCCAAGCGGCATCACGGGCAACGACGGTCGGGTGGAGATGCATGATTCAAATGTATCTGTAACGCAGTGGTTCGAAAACCGGCAGGAAGGACTGGAACAGGGATTCACGCTGCGGCAGGCACCGGCCGTCGGCACGGGTGGCGTGGTTTTTTCGTTAGGTATGGAGGGCAACCTGCGGCCATTGGCGATGGGAGGTCCGGATGGCATCCGCTTGGTGGACTCCGCCGGTGCGGACGTGCTTCACTACAGCGGTTTGAAAGCCTGGGATGCCGACGGGCGGGTGCTGCCGGCGCGAATGGAACTGCGTGGAGCGGCGACACTCGCTCTGATGGTCGAGGACGCCTGGGCGCGCTATCCGGTCACGGTGGATCCGTTGTTTGCCAATGTGGAGGCGAGGTTGGTGGAGCGCTCTGTGGCACAGGATTTCTTCGGTAGTGCGGTGGCGCTCGCGGGTGATACTGCGGTGGTCGGCGCGCCATTCGAGGACACGTTGGGACACACCGATGCGGGTGGCGCCTACGTATTTTTGCGCACCGGGACGGCTTGGCGCCTGCAGGCAAAGCTGGCTGCGGACGATCTGGCGGCGGGGGACTTTTTCGGCACTGCGGTGGCCATTTCCGGTGACACGGTGGTGGTGGGTGCGGATTGGGCGGGGGTCGCGGGCAAGGCCGACGCGGGCAAGGCCTACGTGTTCGTGCGCAGCGGCACGGTGTGGAACCAGCAGCTCAAGCTCACGGCTGCCGACGCGGCCGAAGACGATCATTTTGGTGCCGCCGTGGCCATTTCGGGGGATACGGCGGTTGTCGGTGCCCCGGCCGACGACATAACTGGCGGAGATGACGCGGGTAGCGCCTATGTTTTTGTTAGATCGGGGGTGGTGTGGTCCCAGCAGGCCCAGCTCAAGGCCTACGACGGAGCCCAGGGGGATTTGTTTGGAACTTCGGTGGCGGTCGATGGAGGGACGGCGGTGGTCGGCGCGCCGTCCGACCACACCGCGGCGGGAGCGGATGCGGGCAGTGCGTATGTGTTCGTGCGCAGCGGCATCACTTGGAACCACGAGGACCACCTGCTGGCTCCGGACGGAGCAGCCGGGGATGGCTTCGGCTGTGCGGTGGCGGTGGCGGGAGACACGGTGGTGGTCGGGGCCAAGGGCGACGACACCGCTGTGGGTGCGGACGCGGGGAATGCCCATGTGTTTGTGCGGAGCGGGGTGGAATGGAGTCATCAGGCAGCGTTGGTGCCGGGTGCCGCGGCCGCAGGCGATGGCTTCGGGTCGGTAATTTCGTTAGATGGCGATGTCGCGGTGGTCGGGGCTCCGGAACATGCCACCAACGGGCAGGTCGCCGCGGGAAATGCGTCGGTATTCTCGCGGAGCGGCAATGAGTGGAGCGAGCGGGCGATGCTTGCGGCGAATGGCCCGGCTGAGGGCGACTCGTTCGGAGCCGCCGTGGCGGTGTCGGGAGGGAGCATTTTGGTAGGGGTGCTGGGAGCCGACACCGAAGCTGGCCTGGATGCGGGGAGCGCGCGGGTGTTCACGGACAGCGGCGTGGGTTGGAATCCGCAGGCCGGGTTGGTGGCCGACAACTCGCGGGTGGAGGATTTGTTTGGGGTTGCCGTGGCGCTTTCGGGCGACACCGCGCTGATCGGCGCCTTCGCCGACGACACTCCGGCCGGGGTGGATGCGGGCAGCGCCTATGTGTTCGTGCGTCGTGACGGGTTGTGGGCGCAAGAGGCGAAGCTCAGCGCCAGCGAGGGATCGACCGGGGATGCGTTCGGAGCCGCAGTGGCCCTGGCGGGTGACGCCGCACTCGTCGGAGCGAGCGCGGATGATACATCTGGCGGGGTGAATGCCGGGAGTGTTACGGTGTTCTCGCGTCGTGGTGCCGGGTGGGTAGAGGACCAGGTGCTGGTGGCGGATGACGGCGCGACTGGCGACCGCTTCGGCTGCGGCCTGGCGTTGGCTGGAGACACGGCGGTGATCGGGGCGGTTGGGGATGATACCGTGGCAGGGGCAAACCCCGGAAGCGCCTACGTTTTCCGCTTCGCTGGCGGAACCTGGCTCCAGGAGGCGCACCTGGGTGCCGACGATGCGGCGATCGGGGCCGGCTTTGGTGGCGCGGTGGCGCTGGATGGAGAAACCGCCGTGGTCGGTGCAAGCGGTGCCAACACCACCGCGGGTCTTGATGCCGGCCAGGTTTACGTTTTCACGCGCGACGGAGTCACCTGGCCCCAGCAGGCCCGTTTGGCCGCCCCGGATGCCGCTGCGGATGATTGGTTCGGTGCGGCTGTCGCGGTCTCGGGCGATACCATCCTGGTGGGGGCGCCATACGACTTCGGACCGGGCGGGCTCCAGGCGGGCAGCGCACACGTGTTCTTGCGCAGCGGGGTGAACTGGGCCCCTCAAGCCAAGTTGACACCGTCGGACCCAGAACAGGGTGAGTGCTTCGGACTTGCCGTGGGCCTGGATGGCGAGATCGCGCTGGTTGGAGCGCCTTGCGACGATCTCACGGCCGGTATTGATGCCGGGAGCGCCTACGTCTATGCCCGCACCGGCAGTGTGTGGGGACAACAATTGAAACTGACTGCGGGAGTGGATGCGTCGGCAGACGATGCCTTCGGGGCCGCCACGGCCCTATCCGGCACCACGGTTCTGGTCGGTGCCTACGGCGATACCACGGCTGGGCCTGGGGCGGGTAGCGCCTATGTGTATTTGCTCGGAGAGCTGCCGGTGATCACGCTGCAGCCGAAATCAAAGGTGGTGACACCCGGTCAAATCGTGACTTTCACGGTGGCCGCTTCAGGTTATGGACCGCTGTTCTATCAATGGCGCAGGAACGGCTTCCCACTCGAGGGGGCCGATGGTCCGAGCCATGTGATTTCGTCGGCCCAATTGGCAGACCAGGGCAATTACGATTGTGTGGTTTCGAACATTGGTGGCGTGGTGACCAGCGCGGAAGCGATGCTGGCGGTCAATGCGCTCTCCGAGTTCAATCGCGAGTTCCCCGGGCCGCCTTTCGACGCGCAGGGTTTCGTCCTGGTGACTATTTTCCCGTCTGACATCGGCGCGGGCTGGCGCTTCGTGGGCGAGCAGCAGTGGCGGCCATCGGGCGTGCCGGTGGGCGGTCTCGCCACGGGCGACCGCGAAATCGAGTTTCAGCCGGTATCCGGCTACATCCAACCGCCGCGCGAGGTTGTCAGTGTGTTCAGTGGTGAAGCGGCGGCTCTGCTTGAGAGAATCTATTATGAAACCCCGGTAGCTGGCACCGGCGGACTGACCGTCGTGATCCAACCGGCGTCGCTTGCCGCCGGCACCGTGCCGGTCGAGGACCGTGCCCAGTGGCGTTTGTTGGGTGATGACGACACGCATTGGCGGGACACGGAAGCCACCCTCGGCGGGCTGTTGCCCGGAAATTATCTGGTGGAATGCAAGCCCGTGGCGGGCCGGACGACTCCGCCGGCCGCCGGCGTTGTGGTCACTGCGGGACAAACGATTCTGCTAACAGTCACCTACCGTCTGGCCGATCCACCAGTGGGGATTGGGCCGACCCTGGTTCCCTTTGAAACAGTCACCACGGATGAGACCAAGCCATACGGTTATGTTGGACAAATTCGCAGCGATACGGGTTCCAGCTCGGGATTCTTGGTCAAACCGCGGGTGGTGGCCACGGCGGGACATGTCGTGTTCGACGATGGCACGCTGGCTGCGGTCACCGGCCTGCAATGGCTCCACCAGCGGCATCGCGGGAGCTATGAGTCGGCACCCAAATCACCCCGTGGATTCTACATTTTCGATGACTATGCGGCACAACGGGCGGCGGAAAACACCCCGGGCAGTTCCTCTCCGCTGTCCCAACACCTTGATGCGGCTGCGATCTATTTCCTCGAAGACGTGGGCCGGGGCGGGGCCTCCGGTTATCTCGCCAGCGATCTGGACGACAACGAGTTCCTGCTTTCCGCCGCCGAGAAGATCCTCGCCGGCTATCCGGTGGACGGGGTTGCCGCCAGCAACCAAGGGCGGATGCATGCCACGCCGTCGGTGGCCGAGGCATTCACACGGGCCTTCGGCCGCACCTTCACCAGCACGGTCATGCGGGGCATGGGCGGCATGTCGGGAGGGCCGCTGTGCGTTCGCCACGACAACGGCACCTACTACCCGGCAGCGATTTATCTGGGCGGCAGCGGCCAGACCGTGGTGCGCGCCATCGACAGCGGGGTGATCGACTTGTTCTCCCGTGCCGAGGTCAGTGGCAATGGGGGCGACAACAACACCGGCGGCGGCATCACCCACGCGTCATTTGCCTCCATCGGCGCAGCTTCCGACCCCAGCGCGCTCAAGGTGACCATCCAGCCCGCCGAAGCCCGCGACACCGGAGCCGGTTGGAAGCTCGACCCCGAAGCGTATTTCCGGGTCAGCGGGGCCCAGAAGAACGGACTGAATGCAGGAACCTACACGCTGCAATTGAAGGCCTTGGCCGGGTTTGAAGAACCCGAGCCGCAGGTCATCGTCATCAGCGGCGGTGAACTCCGGGAAATCACTTTCACCTACGCCGATGTGAATGATCCACCGACGATCTCCGCCGTCGCTGACCAAGTCCTGGATGAAGACGGCGTCAGCGGAGAAATCCCATTCACCGTGTTCGACCCGGATGATTCGCAGGCGGCCCTCATGCTCAGCGCCATCTCCTCCAACCAATCACTGGTTCCCGACGCCAATCTGCTCATCGCCGGCACGGCCGCCAACCGCACCCTGGTGATCACCCCCGAGCCGAATCAGAGCGGCACCGCCACCATCACCCTAACTGTCAGCGACGGCTCGCTCGCTGTCACGACCTCGTTCAGCATCACCGTCCATCCGGTCAACGACGCACCGACCATCGGCACCATTGCGGATCAGAGCGTTATGGTGAACCATTCCACGCCAGCATTATCGTTCGTCATTGGAGACATCGAAACGGCGGCGGCGGCGCTGTCCCTGTCCGTCTCGTCGTCGGATGCGGCATTGTTGCCGCCGGAGAGCATGATTCTGGGTGGCGACAGCGAGAACCGGACCCTGGTGATCACCCCGGCGACAAACCATCTTGGCAGCGCGACAGTCACCGTAACGGTCAGCGACGGCAGTCTGGCGTCCACCGAAACCTTCCTGCTGACCGTCACCGCCACAGCGCTGGAACAGTGGCGCCTGGCCAACTTCAATACGGTTGATGGCACCGGCCCCGCCGCCGACAGCGCCGACCCCGACGGCGACGGCAAACCGAACCTCGACGAGTTCACCGCCGGGACGGATCCCAACAATTCAGCCGACTTCTTCCGGGTTCTCAGCGCCAACAGGACGCCCGGCGGCTTCACCGTCACCGCTGCCGGCAAGGCCGGGCGCAGTTATGTGCTGGAACGCAGCACCGCCCCGGGGGTGGCCCCCTGGACGGTGGTCGGCGCGGCCGACCCGCTGGCAGCGGACGGGACGGCCGAGCTCAGCGACCCGGCTCCGCCCGCCGGTGCCGGGTTCTACCGCGTGAAGGTCACCCTGCCGTGAATTCGTCCGTAGGCGCATTCGTCAGAATGCGGAGGGGGAGGTGGGGGACGGGGGCGCAGCGCGTGCGGAGTCCACCGCCCGTGTTGTGACCAACACGCCTACGGAGGGTGCCGTGCTTTCG
>JAIPKB010000220.1 GCA_021733795.1 Akkermansiaceae bacterium
TCAAGTTAAGGCAAAAGGCCCGATAGGTGACCTGAAAAATAAGGAGCCGCGACCTTATTGTCGCGTCTTTGTGCATGAAAAAGTCAAAAGGAAGAGGGGGACAATAAGGTCCCCTCTCCTTAACTTGACGCGCATGCCCGTTGGGGTTGGAGAATTTTGTGCGGGCTGTTACCCATGGCGTTGCCATGGGCCTTCACATAATGCCCCGTTGGGGCCGGAGATGTTCCGTTGAGGCATGGGATTTCGCCCCTTTGGGGCTTGTGATATCCTTTCGGGGTAGGTGTCCTTTTGGGACTGGACAATGGGCTTGAATCGGGTACCTTGATGCCGATGAGACGTTTGATCGTACTGTCGTGGTTGGGATTGATCGGATGGGGCTGGGCTGAGGAAATCAAGCCTGTGGTGCCCGTGGAGCCGAAGGTCCGGTTGACGAAGCTGGCCGAGGCGCTGCTGGGCAAGAACGGGGGCAACCAGCTCTTTTATTTTCCGACTCACGATGTGCCCGCCACGCCGAAGGATTGGGGGTTTGAGTTCGAAGAGGTGTGGTTCAGGTCGAAGGATGGAACCCGGCTGAGCGGATGGTTTGTGCCGACTCAGGGGAAGTTGAAGGGGGAAGCCAAGGCCACGGTGGTGTTTTCCCATGGCAATACGGGTTCGATCGGCCACCATTTGGGGTTCTGCCTGTGGTTGGTCGATGCCGGCTACAACGTGCTGACATATGACTACCGCGGCTTCGGTAAATCCGCCGGCAGGGTGGACCGCCGCGGCACGCTCGATGATGTGCGGGCGGCGTTCGATTATGTGGCGAAACGGGTGGATGGGGATGCCGGTCGGTTGGTTTCGATGGGCCACAGCCTGGGTGGGGCCAGCACCTTGGTGGCCCTCTCCGAGGCACCGGTCAAAGGCTTGCGCGCGGTGGTGACCGACGCGGCGTTTCTATCCTATCGGGCAATGGCGCGGCGGATCGCTGGTGAGGTGGGTGGCAATCTGGTGAGCGATGAATGGTCACCGAAGGATTGGGTGGCGAAGATCGCGCCGGTACCGCTGCTGATGATCCACGGCACGGACGACGAGCTGGTGCCTTTCGCCCAGGGCAGGCAGTTGTTCGCGGTTGCGGCGCAGCCAAAGACGATGTTCGAGGTCAAAGGCGGCCGTCACGGTGATTCGCTGCTCCGCAATGAGGGCGCGTATCGCAAAAAACTGCTGGCCTGGCTGGACGAGCAGTTGAAGAAGTGAACGACGTGTTGTGCCAAGAAAATGGTGTTCTGAGGAGAGACCCTGCTGGCGTAGGAGCCCTGGCCAACACCCTTCGTTTCCGCCGAACGTTTGGATCAGCCGCGGGCCTGCGAGTCGGCTGTATCCGTTTGTGATGCCCGTTTCCCCGAAAAGAACTCCTCAAATGATGCAATGACAAGGCGGATATCCGGCTCGCTTACGTCCATGTGAGTGACTAGGCGAATGGTTTTTCCTCCCAGGACCATGATCGCACGTTGCGCCAGGAATGATGGAAGCTCTTCTTCGCCCACATTGCCTGCTTGAATGAACACCATGTTCGTCTGTGTGCCTGTGGAATGCACCGTCAGTTCTTCGATCCTGCCCAAGCCGGCGGCCAGTAGAGCCGCGTTGGCGTGGTCTTCTGCCAGTCTGTCGACGTTGTTCTCGAGGGCGTAGATGCCGCCGGCTGCCAGGATGCCGGCCTGCCGCATGCCGCCGCCAAGCACCTTGCGCCATCTGCGTGCGCGCCTGATCTGATCTTTGCCGGCACACAATAACGAGCCTGCCGGGGCACCGAGACCTTTCGACAAACAGACGGAAACTGATTCAAAATGGCATGCAATGTCTGCAACCGAAACATTGCCCTTTGCGGCAGCGTTGAAGATGCGCGCGCCGTCCAGATGTGCCTTGATTTGATGATCACGACAAAAAGCCGCGGCCGCCCGCAAATACGCTAAGGGCAATGCCATGCCTGCCTGGGTGTTTTCAAGGCATAGCAAGCGGGTACGAGCAAAGTGGATGTCGTCGGGTTTGATAAGTTGAGAAACCTTGCTGAGATCCAGCGTGCCGTCTTCTTCAAAATCCAGAGGCTGTGGCTGGATGCTTCCCAGCACCGCCGCTCCGCCGCCCTCGTATCGGTAGGTATGGGCGTATTGTCCTACGATGTACTCGTCGCCCCTTTCGCAATGAGTCAGTAACGCCAGCAGGTTTGTTTGGGTGCCGCTCGGGGCGAATATGGCGTCTTCCTTCGCCAGCATTTCCGCAGCAAGTGACTCCAGACGATTGACCGTAGGATCTTCCCTATAGACATCGTCTCCAACATCAGCCTTTGCCATCACTGTGCGCATCGCTGCTGTCGGCTTGGTAACCGTATCACTCCTTAGATCTATAACTCTCATGTGGGGTGCAAATGCGGAATGGAAGGATGCTGCTCCGGAGGGAGTGTTCACGAGTCGGAAAATGGGTCGTGGCAGGGGACTTGGCAAGCAGAATGTACGGGGATCCCGGGGGACGGAGGGCCTTGATTTTGAATGTTGAATGCTGGATAATGGATGTTGAATGTTGGATGCTGGATGCTGGATGTGGGATGTGGGATGTGGGATTTCGATATGCTTAAGGTTTTGGTCGCGGGCGCTGCTATTGCACGACGACAATAAGGTCGTCGCTCCTGATGGCAGGCGAACGAGTCGCAGAAGCAACGATAGCTCCCGATTATTTAGATCAGCAACATGCAGTCGCCGTAGCTGTAGAACCGGTAGCGCCCGGCGACCGCCTGGCGGTAGGCCTCCAGCACGAGTTCGCGGCCGGCGAAGGCGCTCACCAGCATCAGCAGGGTGCTTTGCGGGAGGTGGAAATTCGTCAGGAGCCCGGAAATGGCACCGAATTGATAGGGTGGATGGATGAAAATCGAGGTCTCTCCGTGGTGCGCGCCGGGGTTGATCCGTTGGTTTGGAGTCTCCGTGCGGAGCGATTCCAGGACCCGGGTGACGGTGGTGCCCACCGCAATCACCCGGCCGGCGGAGTTGATGCGGGCGGTGGTGGCGGAGTCCACGGCGAAGCGTTCGGCGTGCATGAGGTGGTCGCTGATCCGTTCCACACTAACGGGCCGGAAGGTGCCGACCCCCACGTGGAGTGTTAGAAAAGCGTGTGGCAGGGTGGCCAGCAGTTCCGGCGTGAAATGGAGGCCGGCGGTGGGGGCCGCAATGGCTCCCTCCTCGCGGGCGAAGACGGTCTGGTAGCGTTCGCTGTCCCCCGCGTCATCCGGGCGGCCCATGTAGTGGGGCAGCGCGAGGTGGCCGTGGCGGTGGAGGTCCACCGGCCCATCCCAGCGGATCAGCCGGTCGCCGTTTTCAAACACTTCCGCCACGGTGCCGGAGATGCCGCCCACGGTGATCACCCGTCCGGGTTTCATCCGTTTTCCCGGCTTGACCAAACAACGCCAGTGGAGCGGGTCAGGCCGGTCGAGGCAGAGGAGTTCGATCCGGCCGCCGTCCGCAAACACGCGGGCGGGAATGACCTTGGTATCGTTGAGGACGAGCAGGTCGCTCGCTGTTAGGAAGGCCGGAAACTCCACGAACTTCCGGTGCTCGATGGTTCCGGTGTCCTTGTGCACCACCAACATCCGCGATGCCGTGCGGTCCGCCAACGGGCGGCTGGCGATCAGCTCGTCGGGCAGGTGGTAGTCGTAGTCCGCAGTGAGGAGGGACATGGGGGGCGGTCGCCAGTGATCGGTGATCGGTAATCAATGCTCGAGGGGGCTTTCGCCGGAGGCGTCGCCGAGGTGGGAAAGGTGGGCGGGGAGGAACTTTTTGAAACGGGTTTTGTCGATGGCCTTCATGTAGGCCTCTTCCGGCGAGATCATGCCGGCCCGGAGTTTGGTCCAGATTGATTCGTCCATGAACTGCATGCCGTCGCCCTTGCCGCCGGTGATGACGTCGTAGAGTTTCTGGGTGGCCCCTTCGCGGATGATGGCGCAGACGGCCGGGGTGGCGAACATGATTTCATGGACGGCGGTGCGGCCGGGTTTGTCCACGCGCTTGCAGAGGAGTTGGGCGACGACTCCGCGGAGGGAGGCGGCGAGCATGGTGCGCACCTGCGATTGTTGGTCGGAGGGGAACACGTCGATGATCCGGTCAACGGTCTTGCGGGCGTTGTTAGTGTGGAGGGTGCCGAAGACGAGGAGGCCGGTTTCGGCGGCGGTTAGGGCGAGCGAGATGGTGTCGAGGTCGCGCATTTCCCCGACGAGGACGATGTCCGAGTCCTCGCGGAGGGAGGCGCGGAGGCCATCGGCGAAGGACGGGGTCTGGATCGGGACCTCGCGTTGGGTGATGATGGATTTCTTGTTGCGGTGGATGAACTCGATGGGTTCCTCGACGGTGATGATGTGGCGGTTGAAATTGATGTTGATGTAGTCGAGGAGGGCGGCGAGGGTGGTGGACTTGCCGGAGCCGGTGGGGCCGGTGACGAGGACCAGGCCGGAGCGCATGTGGCCGAACTCCTTGACCACGGTCGGCACGCCCAGGGATTCGAGCGACGCGATTTCGGTGGGGATCAGGCGGAATACGGCGGCGAGGCCGTTTTGTTGTTTGAGGTAATTGCAGCGGAACCGGGAGTCCTCGTCCATTTCGTAGGCGAAGTCGAGGTCGCCGGTGGTCAGGTAGCGTTGGAAGGCGGCGGGGTCGCAGATTTCCGCCAGCAGATCGTGGAAGGACTGGCCTTGGAGGATTCCCCGATCCGGGACGGGGATGACGGCGCCGTGGACGCGGATTTTGGGTTGCTGGCCCTCGGAAAGGTGGAGGTCGGAGCCCTTGTTGGCGATGAGGTGGCGGAATAGGGCGTCGATTTGAGCCATGGTGGTGGAGTGGTGAAGGATGGTTGGAGCGGAGGGGTCGACGGTGGGTTAGGTTTGGAAGAAGTCGCGCATTTGAACCTTGTCTTCGGCGCGGAACATGACTTCCTCGCGACTGATGACCCCTTGGATGTAGAGCTGGCGGAGGGACTCGTCCATGGTGATCATGCCGACGTTTTTGCCGGTTTGCATGATGCCCGGGAGCATGAAGGTCTTGCCTTCGCGGATGCAATGGGAGACGGCCGGGGTGTTGACGAGGAGTTCCAGGGCGAGGACGCGGCCGGTGCCGTCCATCCGGGGGACGAGTTGTTGGGAGAGGACGCCGCGGAGGGATTCGGAAACCATGACGCGGATCTGGTCGCGTTGGTCGGTGGGGAATACGTCGAGCACGCGGTCAAGGGTACGGGGGGCGTTGCCGGTGTGGAGGGTGCCAAGTACCAAATGGCCGGTTTCCGCCGCGGTGAGGGCAAGTTGGATGGTTTCCAGGTCGCGCATTTCCCCGACCATGATGACATCCGGGTCTTCACGGAGTGCGCCGCGGAGGGCCTTGGCGAAAGATTCGGTATGGGTGTGGACTTCGCGTTGGTTGACGTGGCAGCCTTTGGATTCGAAGACGTATTCGATGGGGTCTTCGAGGGTGAGGATGTGGTCTTCACGGTCCTGGTTGACGAAATCGACGAGGGCGGCGAGGGTGGTGGACTTGCCGGAGCCGACCGAGCCGGTGACGAGGATGAGGCCGTTCTGGTAGCGGGTGAGGGGAATGAGGTGCTCGAGCGGCAGACCGATCGTTTCCAAGGATCGGATCTGGGTGTTGATCACGCGAAAGGCCATGTCGTAGCCGAGGCGCTGCTTGACGACGGAGGCGCGATAACGGCCGTGGTCGTTGGCGTAGGCGAAGTCCACATCGCCTTTCTCCTGGAGGCGCGCCCACTCGTGGGGGCCCAGGAAGGATTTGGCGAGGCGCTCGGTGTCCTGCGGCGATAGCAGCGGGTGGTCGTCCCAGATGGGGGATAACTGGCCGAAGCGCCGCCAGGCCGGGGGGAACGCGGTGGGCAAGTGGACGTCGGAGCAGTCGTAATCGCGCCCGAGCTGGAGGTATTGATCGACGTGGTCGAGAACTTGATGTTCGGACATGGTGCGGCGAGGTTGTTTTGTTAGTGGGGGAAGGAGGTCTCCGGGTTATCCGGGAGAGGATGGGGTTTGGCAAGCCGGGTGAGCTGGGTGATGAGCCGTTGTTTGAACTGGTTGGTGAGCCAGGATTTGAGCACCGGTTTGGCGGCGGAGAGGACCAGTGAGAACAACAGACCGGCGGCGCGCTTGGACTTGCGTGCCGGACTGCGGCGGGGGCGGAGGAGCAGGGTCGTGGCGAGTCCGGTGGCGACGGCACCGCCCATCCAGCGGAGCGGATGCTCCCGCAGCGAGCGCAGGGCTTTGGCCGGCGCGTTCACCCGTTGGCGCAGCACGTCGATCTGGCCTCCCAATCTGGATCGGGAGGCTTCGCTGAGTTCTAGCAGCCGGGCTATTTCCGGCGGGTGTTCAGGGATTGCAGCCATTCGCGGTCTTTTGAGAATTCGTTGCGGGAGAGTGGAAATGCCGGGGGCGGGGTGGATTTTGCGATTGCCAGGCAGACCCCGGCCGCAATCAGATGGAGGGCGGCGGCGGCCATTGCCAGCCAATACCATGGCCAACCGGTGGCCACCGCCAATGCCGCCACCCCTCCGGCCAGCAACAGCAGCCAGGTGAAGAACAGGCCGAGGGCGGCGATGACCAGCAGCAGCGCGATCCGGAGCGATTGGCGGATGGCGCTTTTCGATTCATGCCGGAGCAGGGCGGCCCGCGCGGAAACGAGGGTGGTGAAGGCATCGATCCACGATCCATCCCGTGCGGCAGACGAGGCCGACCCGCTGCCGGGTGCCTGGCCGCAGGGGGTGGGAGTCGTGCCGGATGGGGTGCTCATGAGTTGGCCCTTGTCCCAAACAGCCATGGCCGGGAGGGTGGTCTTGGCATCTTGCGATACCTTGTTAGCGGCGGACCATCAGGCCGACGAGGATTCCGATTCCCAACGCGCCGACGACGCACTTGGTTGGATTCTGCCGAATATAGTCTTCAGCAGTGATCTGGATGTCCTTGCCGCGTTCGCAGGTGTGCGACCATTGTTCGGTGGCGGTTTCCTGCAACCGGTGGGCGCGCTCGGCGGCGGCGATCCGCAGGGACTCGGCGCGTTCGGTGGCGGTCTGCTTGAGGGTGGTCGCCTTTTCGCCGGCCACGTCGCGGAAATGTTGAGCGGACTCGACGGCCCGTTCCTTGAGGGTGGCGGCCTGGGAACTGATGGAGTGTGCCAGTTCCTTGGCTTTTTCACCGGCTGCGGCGCGCAAATCGTTGGCGGCCTGGGTTACGGACGGGGTGGCGCTGAAATCCGAAGACGGGTCCAGATTGGCGGGAGTGGAGAGTGGTTCTGTCATGGCTTTGAATGGTTGGTTGGTGCGGGCGGGCGGATTAGGGACTCCCGCAGCGGAAAGGTGGCATGCCACCCCCGTTCGCGCAAGCAGGACTTGAAAAAATCATCTTCCCCCTGATTACCTGCTCCTGACCGGAAGCGCCCGGGGGATGGATTCGACGACCTTGGCCTTCGGGGGCGCGAGCAGCATCTTCTCCTGTTCGGGAAGCGGTGGGGTCACCGGGGCATTGACCCATTCGGGTTTGCTCAAGGAACCGGTGCCGCGAAACTGGAACAGCCCGGAAAACGGGCGCAACGGAAGGGTGACAATGCCCAGCAGGCCGCGGGCGTTGACCCGCACGTTGAGATCAAGGGTGCGCTTGACCAGATCCACCGAGCCATCCGCCGCAAACACCAGGGAGGTGGTCGAGGTGTGGATATCCCTGCTGTAGAGGATTCCGTCCTTGATCGTAAACGTGCAGAAGGCGTCTTTGGCACGTTCGAAACCAGCCTGGCGGTTATCCAGAACCCGGGCAATCACCCCGGACAGTGGTCCCACCACGGGAGCTGAAAACAGTACGGAGTGCTCGATGGCGGCCAAGCCCTTGCCGTTGATCGTTTCCAGCCGGTCCTGGATGAAATCCATCTCGATGCGCCCGGTGAGTTGGCCGCCACCGGTCATATTGAGGTCGTAGGTCTCGTTGAGCGCGCTCATCGAGAGTTCGGTCCAACTGGCTTCGAGCGAGGTTTTTCCATTCGGAGCGACCTCGATGCGGGCTTTCACCGGGCCGCCGAAGGCCCCCAGCTCAAGGTCTTCGATATCCACCCGAGGTCCGCGAATCACGACCTTGCCGGATGGATTTTCCAGGGTGACGGGTTCCCCCAGCAACACATAGTCCGCCGGATCATCCGAGCGGAAATTGACCGTCAGCGAGGTTCGTTGCTGCGGGGTCACATCGACCACTCCGGATGCCCGCAACACGGGCGGTTGGTGGAATTTGTAGATCTCCAGGGAGTCGGCGATAGCCGGGGCGAAGGTCCGCACCACTGGAGCCGCCCAGGCAGTGCCCCTGACGTTGCTGACGGTTACCGTCTGGTCGGCGGCGTCGAACCGCACCCGGTCAACCGTCAGGGTGCCGCTGGCGGGGCCGCCGTGGGCCTTTCGCAGCCGGTAATCGCGGAAATTGAAGACCGCCACGCCCTTGGAAAAGTCCAGTTCGTGATGACTGAGAGCGAGATCGCATTCGGCCGAGTCCACCGGCACGCCGCGGAAAGTGACGTTGTCCACCCGGCCGCTGCCGGTGAACGCCCACGATTGATGGTCGGTGGCGTCGAAACCGCCATCCAGATGCACCTTGACCTTGGCCTTGGGCAGTTCACCGAAGTCATGGAGTACCTCTTCCAGCGGTTGATCGACGAAGAACGGCCGGTAAACCGTCAGTGGCAGCGTGGTGTGCAGTGACATCCGTACCAGCGGCCACTGGATCATCACCTTGCCCCGGGCTTCGCCATCCGGGCGTTTCAGCAGCAGGTCCCGCAGATACAGTTGGTCGTCCCGCCAGGCAAACGCGCCTTCCGCCACCTCGAATGGCACGTCTTTCACCTGGATGTTGGTGCACTGAACCCGCCCGGTCATGCGGACCAGTGGAGGACCATCGTGCCGGAGTTGGAAGGTGCCTTCGGATTCCAATATCTGGCGGCCGCCGAAGGATATCGATTCGAGGGTGGTGAGCCCCACCCAGGATCGGAGCAAGCGGGGCATGTTGACCGATGAGGTGAGATCAAAGCGCCCCTCGCGGCCGTAAACATCATAGTCGACCCGCCCCTCGAAGGTGCCGCTCCGATCCGTGGCCCGGACCGAGTTGAGGCTCAGCAGGCTGCCGCTGAGCGTTCCGTCCGCCCCGACCTGCCCGATCACATGACCATTTTTCTCCACGCCCTGGGCCTTCAGTGCCACCCGGGCGATCAGCGTGGACCAGTCCGACAAATCCCCCTCGAAGAAACAGCGCAACGACGGAGGGGACGCCTGGTCGAATTGCCAGTTGCGCAGTTCTTTCAGGATTTGGGTGATGACGAGCAACCTGCCCTCCTTTCCGGTGTCCTCGGTGGCTGGCTCGCCGGTGGGCCGGAATTTCAACAGACGGGCTCCCAGATTCACCTTGAAACCCGCCACGGTGGCCCGGGTGTTGCGCAGTTCGATCAGACGTCCACCGGGCATCAGCAGGGTGCCGTAGAGGTCGCGGATTTCCAGGGTTTCCGGCGGTGCGTTGGCGGGCTCGATCCGCAAGCTCAGGTCGGCGCCGGTGATCTCGATCTTGGTTAGATTGATGGTGCCCCGGGCGATTTTGGTCTTATCCACATCGATGAGGATCCGTTCGAGTTGGCAGAATTCGCGGGTCCGTTCGGGGTCGGTGTAGAGTACCACGTCCTTGGCGACGATGCCCTTGAGCAGGCTCAGATTGAGGCTGCCGATGGTCGCGTGGATTCCTTGTTTGGCGAGTTCGTATTCGATTCCCGCACGCCAGGTGGCGGGCAGGCCGGTCTGGTTGGCCCAGATCACGAAGGCGACTCCCGCCGAAAATCCGGCCACCACCACCAGATAAACGAAGGTGCGGAGGTTACGGAGCAGATGCAGGCGGGTCATGGGAAACGGTGCTGGCCGGGAAAACTTACCCGGTTGGCCGGAGAATGCAACAAATGGGTTCGGGATTTGCCCCCGCGCGCTGTGACCAGCGCGGCCACGGTCAGCGGTCGTAGATGACGGTGCGGGCACCTTTTTCCGGGTGGGAGACGAGCAGGGCGACCCGTTTGATGGTGGAGGGATCGACACCGGTGTGGCTTAGATAGTCGAACTTGCCGCGCAGATCGGTGTAACCGTCCTTGTGGAAAACCGTCTCGCCAGAGGTGGTCTCCGCGTACACCTTGATGTAGGTTTTGGGCAGTGGTTTGGCGGTG
>JAIPKB010000221.1 GCA_021733795.1 Akkermansiaceae bacterium
GGCCGATAGAGGGTTTCCACGGGAAACATCCGCCCGCCGGCTTCCAGCGAATGGACCGGTTCCATGAAGCCCGCCAGCCCGGCGGGTTCCAGGGTGGCGGACATCACCACCACCCGCAGTTCGGGGCGGCTGGTATCCTGCAGGTTCAGGCAGCGTGCGAGCGCGATGTCCACCGCCAGCCGGCGCTCATGGAATTCATCGAAGATCACCGCGCCCACCCCGGGCAGGTCCGGTTCCTCGTGCAGCCAGCGCTGGAACACCCCGTCGGTTAGATAAATGATCCGGGTGTCATCCCGATAGCGGGTATCGAACCGCACCGCGTAGCCGATCTCCTGGCCCACCTGGCCGCCTCGTTGTTTGGCGACCCAGCCGGCGAGCAAGCGCGCGGCCATCCGGCGGGGTTCCACCACCAGGATGCGGCCGGTCACCCCGGCGTCCAACAGCATCCCAGGGACCATGGTCGACTTGCCGGACCCGGTGGGGGCTTTGAGCAAAACCCGCGCGCCGTCACCCGCCGCCATGGCGGCGCGCAGGTCAGCGGCAAGTTCTTGAACCGGAAAGGACATGGAGTGTAGCGGCGGTCTATGACCGTCGATGCGAATGAAAGGCAGTAGCGATGTAGCGGCGGTCTATGACCGTCGATGCGACTGAAAAGTGACTGAGAATGTAGCGGCGGTCTATGACCGTCGATGCGACTGAAAAGGCAGGGCGGGGGAGGTTAGTCTGCCGGCCGCGGACTTGTCAGCAGAAAAAGGTTGGCAGGAGAATGGCAGCCATGCGGTGACTGTCTGGCTTTTCATGGGGTGATTCAATCGCCACCCTTTCTCGCGGACCGTTCGGAAAACGGTCGCTGCCAAAGACGCGGACGGTTCGGAACGTGCTGGCGGCCAGGGGCGACCCTCGTTGAATCGCGAAGCGGATTCCGGCATGGCATGAGCGCAGCGAGGGCAAAACGATCCCTGCCAATTGTCACGCGGTCTTCCCGGATTCCCGTACAGTTTTCCGCAGTTCCCGCTGGCGCAGCCAGAGGAAGATGACTGGGGTGACGATGAGGATGTGGAGCAGGCTGGAGATCATCCCGCCGATGACCGGGGTGGCGATCGGCTTCATGACTTCGGCACCCTGGCGGTGGCTCCACATGATCGGCAGTAGGCTGGCGACGATGGTGGCGACCGTCATCACCTTGGGGCGCAGGCGGAGCCGGGCACCGTCCTTGACCGCCTGCATCAGATCGGCGCTGTTGAATAAGCTGCCGCGTTCGGCCATGCGCGCCTTGACGGTTTCCTCTAGGTACACCACCATCACCACGCCGGTCTGGACGGCGGTGCCGAACAACGCGATGTAGCCGACCCAGACGGCGCCGTTGAAATTGTAACCCAGCAATTTCTGCAACAGCACGCCGCCGCTCAGGGCGAAGGGCACCGCCAGCATGACATGGGCGGCCTCCAGCGCGCTGTGATAGACGATGTAGAGCAGAATGAAAATCACTAACAAAACGATAGGGAACACGAGCTGCATGGTTTTGGCGAAGCGCCGCTGGTTCTCATACTCACCGGTCATCTTGTAGGTCATCCCTTCCCAGTTGACTGTCTTGAGCTTCTGTTCCACCTCCTGGACGAAGCCACCGAGGTCGCGGTCCTGGACGTTGGCCTGGACATAACTCCGGAGCAGGCCGTTTTCCGAGGCGATTTCATTCGCTCCCATGCTGCGGGTGATCTTTGCCACCATCCCGAGCGGAATGTAGGGGGACTCCATCTCCGCCCCGCCGCCCATGCCGGGTTTGGCCGCGATCAGGATCCGGCCGAGCTTCTCGATGTCGTCGCGCTCGCCGCGTTCCACCCGGATCTGGATGGGAAACCGTTGGCGCCCTTCGATGGTGGTGCTGACGTTTTTGCCGCCGATCGAGACCTCCACCGCGTCAAGCACGTCCTTGGCGCTGAGCCCGTAGCGGGCCATCGCGATGCGGTCCACTTCGATGTTGAGATAGGGTTTCCCCTGCACGCGGGACGGCGAGACGCCGGCCGCGCCGTCGATGGTGTTGATGAGCTTCTCGACCTCGTAGGCCTTGCGCTGGATCGCATCGAGGCTGTCACCATAGATCTTGATGCCGACCTGGGCGCGGATGCCGGTGTAGAGCATGAGGATGCGGTTTTCGATGGGCTGCAGGAATGCCGGGACATAGCCGGGGACATCCTTCATTTTCTCGGTGAGTTCCGCCTTGAGCTTGTCCATGGTCATGCCCGCGCGCCACGCCGGGTTGCGTTTCACGCGGAACCTGCCATTCGGGATATACTCCGGTTTCAGCATGATGGTGGTTTCCAACATTTCGGTAGGGGCCGGGTCGGTGGCGGTTTCGAAGCGCCCGAGCTTGCCGGCGACGCTCTCGACTTCCGGGGTGTTGGCAATGATCTTGTCCTGCCAGGACATCACCCGCTGGATCTCCTTGAAGCCGGTTTTCGGCATGAGCACGGGCATGAACAGCAGGCTGCCCTCGTTGAGTGGCGGCATGAACTCCCGGCCGAAACCGGTGGTTAGGCCGGCAAGGCGTGGATAGCCGGCATCATCAAGCTGCTTTACGGTTGCCCGTGGCAGACCGAAGGCTAGCAACAGGGAAAACGCGAGGATCAGGAACGCGGCGGCAATGACGCTACGGCGGTGGTGGAGCGCCCAGTTCAGCGTGGGCTCGTAAATGCGGAGCAGCATCTTCATCACCAGGTTCTTCTCCTCCGAGTGGAAGGGGCCGCGCACCAGCAGCGAACACAACACGGGCACCGCGGTGACCGCCAGCAGGGTGGAGCCGAGCATCGCGAAGGTCTTGGTGAAGGCGAGCGGATGAAACAGCTTGCCTTCCTGCCCGCCGAGCGCGAACACCGGCACAAAGGCGAGAATGATGATCGCCATGGCGAAGAAAATCGGGCGGCCCACCTGCTTGCACGCGGCGAGGGTGGTTTCCCAAGTCTCCGGGCGGGTGAGCGGCCGGCCTTTTTCCTCCTCCGCTTTCTCGCAGTGGCGGATGACGTTTTCAGTCACCACGATGGCGGCATCCACCAGCACCCCGATGGCGATGGCGATGCCTGTGAGTGACATGATGTTGCTGGTGATGCCGAATTGTTGCATCAGCAGGAAGGAAATCAGGATGGAAACCGGCAGTGGCAGGGTGACGATGAGGATGCTGCGGAAATGCCAGAGGAAAATGACATGGGCGAGCGTGACCAGGATGATTTCCTCGATGAGCGCGTGCTTGAGGGTGTCGATCGTGCGGTCGATCAGTTCACTGCGGTCGTAGAACGGACGGATGCTGACGCCCGGTGGCAGGCTGGGGGAGATCATGGCGATTTTCTCCTTCACGCGCTCGATGACCGCCTTGGCGTTCTCGCCGGTGCGCATGACGACGGTGCCGCCGATGGCCTCATGGCCGTTCATATCGAGTGCGCCCCGCCGGAAATCGCCGCCGATCTGGATGGTGGCGATGTCCCTCAGATAGATCGGGGTGCCGGCCACGGCCTTGACGGTGACCAGCTCGAGATCCTCCGGACTGGTGACCAGGCCGACGCCGCGCAGGACGAACTCGGCGCCGTTTTCCTCGATGGTTTTGCCACCGACATTGAGGTTGGCGTTCTGCACCGCGGTCATCACCTCCATCAGCGTGACCTGGGCCGCGCGCATCTTGGTGGAGGAAAGCTCGACCTGGTATTGCTTGACGAAGCCGCCGATGCTGGCGACCTCGGCGACGCCCTGGACACTGGCCAGGTCGTAGCGGATTTTCCAATCCTGGAGGGACCGGAGCTGGGCCAGATCATAGCCGCCGTCCGGGGCTTGGGCGGGGTCGACGTGAAGGTAGTATTGATAGACCCAGCCGAGTCCCGAGGCGTCGGGGCCGAGCTGGGGGGTCACTCCTGCGGGCATCTGGCCCTGGAGGAAGTTGAGCCGCTCCAGCACCCGGGTCCGGGCGAAATAGGTGTCGATCTTGTCCTCGAAGATGATGGTTAGGAGGGAAAATCCGAACATCGAAGTCGCGCGGACTTCCTTGACGCCGGCGAGTCCCTGCAGGCCGGAAGACAAGGGGAAGGTCACCTGGTCCTCCACCTCCTGCGGGCTGCGGCCCATCCAGTCGGCATAGACCAGCACCTGGTTTTCGGTTAGATCCGGGATCGCGTCCACCGGGGTGAGGCGCACGGCGCGGATGCCGAGCGCGACCAGCAGCAGCGCCCCGCAAAGGACCAGAAAGCGGTTGCGCAGGCTCCAATCAATAATTTTTTCGATCATGGCGGGGTGCTGGTTCAGGGTTTGATTTCCTCTCCGCACTCGAGCATTTCGGCACCGAAGAAGGGATTGGCGAGTTTTCTGCCGCCGGTTTGAATCCAGCGGGCCTTGCGGGGGACGCCCGGGATTGCTTCGTCGACCATGCCGCATTCGTAAACCTGGAACTCAGGGGTCAGGCCCGCGGAGCGCAATGGTTCGAGGGCGGCGGTGGCAGCCACCGAGAGCTTGTGAAAGGCGATGCGGGCGGACTTGATATCATCAAAGCCGTGGAAATGGCGGGTGTGGTCGAGGTCGTCGAGGTTGGCACCGAGCGGCTTCAGCAGTTTGACCATCGTGCCGGTGGTGTTCATGGACGGAGCGCTGACGGTGTTGAACTTTTCCAGGTCGTCTGCGGAGAGCGCGGCCGACATGGTATCGGCAAGTTGCAGGAAGTCGGAATCCGCCATTTTCTGTTCGTCATCGAGCGCGGCGGGGGTGGCGGGCGTTGCGGTGACGGGCGCGGTCGTCTCGGGCGGAGTCATGAAGGCGCGGTTCATCTCGGCCTGGCCGTCGATGAGGAGGTTGCCGTTGGTGACGATCTGGTCACCGGCGCTGAGGCCGGAGAGAATTTCCGTCAGGGTGTCGCCGCGGCGCCCGGTTTTGACGACATGGTGTTCGTAGGCACCGCCGCCCTTGTCGATGTAGACCACGGCGTCGGGGCCGGTTTGGATCACCGCGGAGTGGGGCAGGGTGAGCACGGAAGGTGCCTCGAGTTCCACCAGGCCATCGGCGTAGAGGCGGTTGAGAAGTTCACGGCCGCCGTTGACAAGGGGGTTGGGCAATTCGACCCGCACGCTGGTGGAGCGGGTCGCTTGTTCGAAGTTCGGATCGATGAAGGTGATCTTGCCGACGAATGATTTGTTGGAGATCGACGGGGTGGTGACCTTGACCGTGAGGCCTTTGCTGATCCACGGCAGGTCCTGCTCGTAGGCGCGGAACATGAACCACATGGTGGAGAAGTCGGCGATTTCAAATAGCTGCTGGCCGGTGGCGACATATTGGCCTTCATAGACCGACTGCGAGACGACGGTGCCGCTGACCGGGCTGAGGATCTGCGAGGTGAGGGCGTCGGCGGGCTTGGTGTCGAGTGCGTCGATTTGGGCGGGCGTTAGCCCCATTTGGAGCAGGCGCAGCGAGGTTTGCTTGCGGAGCTCGCCCGTGAGTTGGCGGTATTCCCGTTCGGCCTGGAGCAGGGTGGGGCTGTAGAGTTCAGCGAGTGGCTGGCCTGCGGCGACCTCGGCACCGATGAAATTGAGATGGAGCTTGTCGATCCGGCCGTCGACGTAGCTCGAGAGCACGCGGTGGCGGGTGGAGTCCTGGTTGATGGTGCCGGCCACGCGCAGGGTGCGGACGAGCGGACGGGTTTTGGCCTCGACGGTCTGGACGTGGAGCACCTGGATCTGGGTTTGGGTGAGGGCGACGATGTCGCCGCCGCCGGAGGCATCGAAACCGCTGTCGCCCTCATAGACGGGGGTGAGTTCCATGCCGCAGATGGTGCAGCGGCCGGGTTTGTCACTCTTGATCCATGGATGCATGGCACTTTGATAGTATAACAGCTTGCGTTCGCCAGCGGGGGCGGTTGCAGCGGCGTTGTGACCGGTTTCCCGCAGGGTGAACCAGGTGGCGGTGGCGGCGAGCAGGGCGGTGAGCAGGATGGTTAGAAAGGTTTTCATGGGGTCAGCGGTGAGGGACCAGGGTTTGGAGTTCTTCAAGGGCGGCGAGTTGCATGGCGATCATGCGGCGTTGCTCCAGATCGATCGCAAACAGGGTGCGCGAGGCATCCAGCAGATCGGTGAGCGGAGCCTTGGAGCTGATCCATGCGGCCTCGATGGACTGCCGGGCCTGCAGCGCCTTGTCATGGATTTCCCCTGCATAGGCGCGGGCCTGGGCGGCGGCGTTGGCGGCTTCGGTGGCGGCGGTCAGGACCATGGCGGCGATCTCGCGGCGCGCGGTTTCCACGTCCTGGGTGGCGGCGGCCTCGAGGTCCTTGGCGGCATGGATTCTTGCCTGATAGGATGGGTCGTTGAACCACGGCAGGGACATGCTGATGCCGAGGGTGGTGCTGCGCAAGTCGCCGCCCGAGTAGATCCTGCTATCAATCCCGACCGCCATTTGCGGCAGCCGGTCGCGGTCGGCGATGCGGGTTCCGGCTTTGGCGGCTCCGGCCATCTCCTTCATCGCGCGGACCTTCGGGTTCACGTAGGGAATCCGGGAGATTTCGGCGGTGGCGACCGGCACCGGAGGTGGGGTGGCGGGCAATTGGAGCGTGGGCCAGGCCGATTCCAACGGGCGGCCCAGGGTGAGGTTGAGTTGTTGCGCGAAGGCGTCCCGGTTGCGGCGGGCGGCGTCCAGCAACTGTTGCTCCCTGGCGAGTTCGGTTTCCATGCGGAGCGCGTCGCTGCCGGTGCCGGTCGGGTCGGCGGCCTTTTGGCGGGCGTTTTCCGCCATGGCCGCGAGCCAGTTGATTTGCGTTTGCTGGAGGGTGATCGACTCATCGGCGAGGGCGAGTTCGATGGCGTTGCGGGCGGCCTCGGCGGCGGCGGTGAGGGGTGCGGTCCGGGAGCTTTGCTCGGTGGCCCGCTGGATGGCGGCCGCCTGGTTGCGTTGGGCGGCGAACAGGCCGGGTTTGGGCAGGTTTTGGCCAATTCCAATCATGATGTCGCCCTGGTCTTGGCGCATCTTGGGTTCGGCGGCCATGAAGCCGAGACCGACCATGGGGTCATCCCACAAGCGGATCCCGCGCACGTTTTGTGATGCGGCCTCGGCTTGGTGCTTCGCGGCGGTGGCGGAGGGGTGGGTGCGGGCGGCTTCGGCCCTCAGGGTGGTGAGAAAGGATTCATTGAGAGGTTGTGGTGTTCCTGCATGGAGCAGGTTGGCGGCTACAGTGAGGCCGGCCAGCAGCGGGAGAATGGAGTTCATGAGTCATTTGAGTCAAAGGTTCGATTGATGAATTCACCGGCCGGTCCAATGGCCGCAAGACGTGCGGTGGTGATGGACGGGCACAGTTCGCCTGGAAAGGCGGTACTCAGATGACAAAACTACAGAAGGCCACGGCCAAACTGACGCCATGGAAACCAACCGCCACGCCAGTGAGCGGGGCGGCCCGGGTGCCCGCAGGGGGCGGGCTCATGCGGATGGGAATCACCCGAACGATGGTTTCCGGAACGGGCACAGGTTGCGGCTTGAGCGTGCTCCCGGAGGGGAGGGGAGCGGGTGGCGGCTTTTGGACCGGCGCGCTTTCCCTGGCGCAGGGACAGGCCCCGCCACTGCCGCAACCACAGTCGCAGGTTGCGGCATTGGTCTGAGAAGGGGCGGCAGCCGTGGCGACGGGCATCACCTGAACGAGCTGGAAAACCAGCGCGAGCAATAGGGTGATTGCCGGTTTTATGACTGCCATCATATCGATATGAGTGTGGTCAAGCAGGGATTATTCCGGATTTCCGCGCGGGCGGGCGAATGGGGAGGGATACAATTGGGGCGCTCAAGCCACCGGCCATTCGCCGCGGTCGATGAGGAGCTTGCGCAGGAACACGCGGTCGATCTCGTCCTTTTCGCGGTAGGTTTGCTTGGTCTTCCACAACAGGGTGGGGGAGGCGAAGGGGATGCTGACACCGTGCAGTTCATAGATTTGGATCATTTCCTTGGCGTCCTCGTAGGTTAGCCCGCAGGCTTTGGCCATTAGATCGACGGTGAATTCGTCGCAAACGCGCACGACTCCGTAATTCTGGATTTCGCCGGCCCCCAGTTCGAGAATCGCCTTTTCCGGCAGGACGGTCAGGGCCTCGCGGACTTTCGCGTCGTTTTCAACGGATGTATCCACAAGCAGGTCAATATCCATCGTCGAGCGGATATAGCCTGCGGCGTTGATGGCGAACCCACCGATCACGATATACTTGGCCCCAAGGTCATTGAGTGCGCGGGCCAGGTCGGCGAGGTCCTCGTCGGAAGGCGGGCGCGTTTCGTTCAGCGGATCTGGAGGTCCATCATCCATTGGTCGGCATCCTCGTGGGAGGAGAAACGATAGACTCCCCGTTTGACAATGAACGGGCGTTGACGAAGCGCTGCGGCCAGGGCGTTGAGCTGTCCGGTGGCCCGCAGGGCACCAGCACCCGGGCCGGGCGGGCGGCGCTTGCCGACCACTTTGGCGCGGGGGTCACCGGCTTCGATGAGTTCGTTCACATGGGGATGGTAGCACGAATCCGGCCGATGGCGAGCGGAAACCGGCGGCACGGGGGAAGAATCCCGGAAAAGGTGGTTCCTGTAGCTCGGTGGACCATTGGGCGACATCCCGCAAACGAGCGCGTAAGCCGAAGAGTAAGCAGGAACCGGTGCTGTGACTTCCAGGCCCCTTCGACGGCATCAGGATGGCGCACCGGGCCGGTTCCGAGCTCCACCGTCCGACGGGATCATCCCCCCCGGGCGTGGAAGACCCGGCGCGGAAGACGGGTCGGTCGCGACTCGGGAGCTGCTTGTTCCTTGGTGTAACAAACTCGAATGAATAGTGAACAATTGCACTACCATAAGGATTTTTGTTGATAAATTCGCTCCAACCAGCAATTTTTGCTAGGCGCTGCCTTCGCCAGCGTCTGTCCATCATTCCATGAAAACCGAATTATCTGCCGTCTGGGTTTTTCTTCTGGTCGCATTGCTTGCTGCTCCAGCCAACTGCGATGCGTCCGATGATTCTGGGATTATAGTCCGAGTCCATGTGCCTCAAACCCCGATCACCAGATAGTCGCAGACTTCCACCAGGTCGGCGATTACCGGCGGGCGGGTGAATTCCGCATCATTCGGTTCATCTTCCATGTTTGAAACTCCTCCCTGTCGGTGAAACGGTACACCCCGGTGCGGAACGGCAGCGCTCCCCAAAGGCGGGTCATTTGCCGCTGCAGGCGGTCGAAGGCAGCCGCCGCTCCGGCGACGCCCTCCTCCGGCGGGCGGCGTTTGCCGACCACTTTGGCGCGGGGGTCACCGGCTTCGATGAGTTCGTTCACGAGCGGAAGATAGCACGAAACCGGCCGATGGCGAGCGGAATCCGGCACCGTCCTGGGCCGGGCGACTACACCAGGGAGAGTTCCTGACAATATCACGAGGCTGAGGAATGGCAACCAGACTCACACGACGGCACAAAAACCCCTGATAATCAGCGGTTTGGGTTATTGGTTTGCGTATTGCCCGGTCATGGGATACAAGCTGTTTGTAATTCCGAAGCCGGCCGGCACAGCGGGTTCGGGTGCTTGAAGCTGAATCCTTTGATCTTGAAACCCCATGACCGCAGAAGCTCCCGCCCGCCCACCTTCGATCGTTCGCCGACTGGCGCTGAGCGCACTGCGCATCGTCGGCGCACTGGCAGTGGTGCTCGCCGTCGCCGGGTGTCTGGTGATGCAGCCCACCGGTTCCGGTCCGCCGGCCGTGCGGCAGGCGGATGCCAACCTGCTGCGCGAGCAGGTGCGGGCATTCACCGAGGACTTCGGTCCGCGCTATCAGGACCGGCCGGAGAACCTTGCCCGCTGTCGCGGGTTCCTGATCAGGGAGTTCCGGCGGTGCGGCGCGGAGACCGAGGAGCAGGTCTATTCGAGTTGCATCCCGCGGTCGCTCAGCTCGGTCCACCTTTCGGACCACCGCAACTACTGGCCGTTCGGCTATCCGGCGATCATGGTCACGGACACCGCATTCTATCGCAACGAAAACTACCACCAGGCGGGCGATGTCTGGCAATCGCTCGACTATCCGCGAATGGCGCTGGCGGTCACCCAGGTGTATCAGGCGGTGCTCGCCCTCGGACGCTGATCCCTAGGGCGATTGGCTGACTGGCTCATTCGGGGAACGGGCGTGCGGTTTTGATGAGTTTGAGGGATTTGCCACGATAGTCGCGGCAGTGATCGAATGCGGCATTGAGCGATTCGTGCTGCTCAAAGGGCAGGATGGCCAGC